>JAGWIJ010000028.1 GCA_028873535.1 Pseudomonadota bacterium | reverse complement strand
CCCCCCCCGCGACTGTGCGCAGCGGTGCGCGAGACGCTGCAGGAAGCGCTCGACTGCGGCGGCAGCACGCTGCGCGACTATGTCAACGGCGGCGGGATGCCAGGCGGATTCCAGCTGCAGCTGCGCGTTTACGGACGCGAAGGCGAGCCTTGCCTGCGCTGCGGCACGCCGATCCGGCAGAAACGCCAGGCGCAGCGCTCGACTTTCTGGTGTCCGGCCTGCCAGCGCTGAGCGGGGACCGTTCTCAGCCCTCGCTGGTGACAGGCACCGCGCGCATCAGGTGCTGGTACTTGAGTTCGAGTTGCGCGTGGCTCTCGGGATGGAGGGGATCCTTGGGGATGCATTCCACCGGACACACCTCGACGCATTGCGGCGTGTCGTAATGGCCGACGCATTCGGTGCACTTGCCCGGATCGATGATGTAGTACTCGGGACCGAGCGAGATCGCCTGGTTGGGGCATTCGGGTTCGCAGACGTCGCAATTGATGCATTCGTCCGTGATCATCAGGGCCATGCGGGATTCCTGCCGGTGAAGCGGGGCTTCAGCGCCCCTGCTGCTGGATCTCGCCCACCCGGGCGCGGATGCGCTCGGCCACGATGGGGGGCACGAAAGGCGCCACATCGCCGCCGAAACCTGCGATCTCGCGCACGATGGTCGAGGAAATGAACATGTACTGGTCGGACGGCGTGACGAACAGCGTTTCGACCTCGGGATGGAGCTTGCGGTTCATGCCGGCCATCTGGAATTCGAATTCGAAGTCCGAGACCGCGCGCAGTCCGCGCAGGATGACATCGGCCTGGATGGAGCGCAGGAAGTCGGCCAGCAGGCCGGAAAAGCCCATCACCTCGACATTGGGGTAGACACGCACGATTTCGCGCGCCATGTCGACGCGCTCCTCGATGCTGAAAAAGGGCCGCTTGGCCCGGCTGTCCGCCACCCCGACCACGACGCGGTCGAACAGCCGCGCGGCGCGACGCACCACATCGACATGCCCCATGGTCATTGGATCGAAGGTACCCGGATAGACGGCAAGTGTGGACACGGTCTGGTCAGCTCCCTGGACCGGCACCTCCTGGCGGTTCTGTCGCCGCTGGCTGTCGAGGTACCAGCAATTGATAATGGACTTGCCCGGCTCGCGCCGCGCGCAGCACCTGCCAGGCATGGTCCGGAACCACCGCGGCAGGCGTTTCGAGATACACCATACCCGATGGTTTGAGACAGGTCGATAACCCGGCAAGCAATTCCAGCGGCCTGGCCTCAGCAAACGGCGGGTCGGCCAGAATCAGATCGAATCGCTCGACGGTGTGGCGAGACCAGGTCCGTGCGTCGGCGTTGACAATCTCCACCGCGGCGGCACCCAGGGTGTCGCGATTGTCGCGCAGGGTCTTGAGCACCAGCGGGTGACGTTCGACCATGATGACCCGGGCGGCGCCGCGCGAGGCCGCCTCGAAACCGAGGGCACCGCTGCCGGCGAACAGGTCGAGCACCGTCCAGCCTTCGAGATCCTGGCCCAGCCAGTTGAACAGGGTCTCACGCACGCGGTCGGGACTGGGCCGCACGCCCTCGACCGGCGCGACCTGCAGGCGGCGCCGGCGCAGGCTGCCGCCGATGATGCGCACTTCGCCGCGCGGGCGTGCCGGCGCCTTCATCGGGGCTGCCGGCGACGCCAGCGGCATCTGTCCATCACGCGCCTGCGCTCACTGCACAGCGCCGGCCGGCGCGTCAGCGGCCGGGCTGCCGGCCACCACCACGGTCAGCAGCTGGTCCGGGTGCAGACGCCGCCGCACGGCGTCACGCACCTGCGCCAGGGTGAGCGTGCGGATGGCACGCGGATAGGCCTGCATCCAGTCGTCGGGCAGGTGGTAGAAGCCCATCATGGCCGCAAAGGCGAGCAGCTTGCGATTGCTGTCGAGTCGCAGGGGAAAGCCGCCGGCCAGGTTCTGCTGGGCCGCCTTGAGCTCGGCTGCGGTGGGACCGTGCGCCACGAAGTCGTCGAGCACCTTGCGCACCAGGGCCAGCGCCTGTGCCGCCTGGTCGCGCCGGGTCTGCAGACTGATCTCGAAAGCGCCGGGCTGCGCCTGGGGTACGAACTGCGAATTCACGTTGTAGACCAGCCCGCGCTTTTCGCGGACTTCCTCGGTCAGGCGCGAACTGAAGCCGCCGCCGCCCAGCACGTAGTTGGCCACCATCAGCGCCACGTAGTCGGGATCGCCAAAGGCGAAGCCTGGCAACCCCAGCAGCAGGTGCGCCTGCTCGGCGGGGTGCGCGATGTCGATGCGCCCCGGCACCATCGGCTGCGACTGCGGCGGCAGCGGATCGGGCGCAGCGCCTGCGGGCAGTGCCGCCGACAGTCGCTCGGCCAGGGCCTGCGCCGCGGTGCGGTCGAGATCACCGACCAGCGAGATCACGGCGCCGGCGGCACGGTAGCGGGTGGACCAGAACAGCGCCAGATCATCGCGCGCGATGGCCTGAAGGCTGGCTTCGCCTGGCTGGCGGCCATAGCCGTGGCCCGGGAACATGCGCGGATAGAAGGCCTGGTCAGCCAGTCCGTCGGGCTGCGCCAGCGCTTCGCGCAGCCCGCTCAGGCTGCGCGTGCGTTCACGCTCGAAAGCCGGCTGCGGAAAGGTGGGCGCGTGCAGCAGTTCGCACAGCAGATCCAGCGCAGGCTCACGCTGCGCCGCGCTGCTCAGGGTGCGCAGTGTCAGCGAGGCGCGGTCGGCGTCGGCCTGGCCGGCGAGCTGGGCGCCGGCATCGGCGAAGGCGCGCGCCAGCGCCTGCTCGTCGTGCTGCGGCGTGCCGTCGTTGAGGTTGTCGATCACCAGCGCGGCCAGGCCCTCCTTGCCGGGCGGGTCGTAGGCACTGCCGGCGTGGAAGTCGATTTCCACATCGATCATCGGCAGGGCATGTTCCTCGATGAACAGGACGTGGCTGCCTTGGCTGGTGGTCCATTGCTGGAGAACGGGCGCTGCCGGTGCGGCAGATGCCGGCAAGGCCAGCAACGCGGCAAGCGCGAGTGGCAGGACGAGCGCGCAGGCGTCACGGCGCATGGTGGTTCTCCAGGCCACGCACGGGGCCGGCCAAAGGATCGGGGGCGGGCGCGCCGGCTGGCAGCGGCTGGGGATCGAGCACTGCGACAGTCGAGCGATCCGGCTGCAGGTAGCGCCGGGCGACCTCCTGCACCTGTTCGGGCGTGATACGTGCCAGACGCTCCGGCACGCGGTCCACCTCCTGCCAGGGCAGGCCGAGCGTGTCATAGGTGCCGATCTGCATGGCCTGGAAGAATACCGAGTCGCGGCCATAGACCTGCGCCGCCACCACCTGGGTGCGCACACGCGCCAGTTCCTCGCTGCTGACGCCCTGATCCTGCACGCGCCGGATCTCATCGAGCACTGCCTGCTCGAGTTCGGCGATGGAGTGCCCGGCCACGGGCGCGGCTTCCACCGTGAACAGGCCGGGTCCCCGCCGCAAGTCGTCGAAGCCCGCATCGGCGCTCACCGCGACCTGACGGCCACGCACCAGCTGGTCGGCAAAACGGCCGGTATCCCCTGCCAGCACCGCGGCCAGCAGGTCCAGCGCATAGGGCTGCCAGTCGCGCTCGGCATCGCGCAGTGCCGGCGCCGGCCAGCCAATGGCCAGCACCGGCACCGTGGCCGGCACCTTGACGACGATGCGGCGCGCGCCCAAGGGCTCGGCCTCGAGCTGCGGGCGGCGCGGCGGCAGGGGGCGGCGTGCGAGTGGCCCGAAATGCCGGCGCGCCAGGCGGAACACTTCGGCGGCCTGGACATCGCCGGCCACCACCAGACAGGCGTTGTTGGGCGCGTACCAGCGGTGATACCAATCGCGCGCATCGTTGGCCGTCAGGTGCTGCAGGTCATCCATCCAGCCCACCACCGGGCGGCGGTAGGGATTGCTCTGGAAGACCGTGGCGGCCAACTGTTCGTCGAGCATGGCGCGCGGCTGGTCGTCGGTGCGCAGGCGCCGCTCTTCCATCACGACCTTGATCTCTGAAGCGAAATCGCTGTCGCGGAAGCTCAGATTGGCCATGCGATCGGCTTCCATGCGCAGCGCGAGCTCGAGCTGGTCGCGGTGGATCTGCTCGAAATACGCGGTGTGCTCGGTGCCGGTGAAGGCGTTGTCGCGGCCGCCGACGCGCGCGATGGTCTTGGAGAAGGCTCCGGCCGGCACGCTGGGCGTGCCCTTGAACATCATGTGCTCGAGCACATGCGCGAGTCCGGAAGTGCCGTCGCTTTCATCGATGCTGCCAACGCGATACCAGACCTGGACCACGGCAGTGGGTGCACGGTGGTCTTCGTGCACCACGATGCGCAGGCCATTGGGCAGGGTCAGGGTGTGCTCGGCGGGCGCAGCGGCAGCGGCAGGCAGGCCGGACAGCAGCAGGGCGCAGACGGCGGAAACAAGCAGGATCGAGCGTGACATGGCGCCTAATGTAGAATGGATGGGACGGACAGACCAGAGGTCCGCGAGTCGAAAGTCTGCCGAGTTGACGCTTCCACACCATGTTTAGTTTCTTCCGGTCGCGCAAACGCGCCGAGCCGGCCACGCCGGCTGCCCCGGAAACGGCGCCCGGAAGCGCGGCCACCGCCCCCTTGTCCGCCCCGCCGGCGCCGCCCTCGCCTGCCGCGCAGCCAGCGCTCACGCCTGAAGCGGTCGCTGCGGCCGTGGCGGTGGCGCCGACGGCGACCGAGGCCGCGGTGCCGGCGGAACGCGCGGGCGACAGCGCGAACAGCGACGGCAAGGGTTGGCTGGGCCGTCTGCGCCAGGGCCTGGCCAAGACCCGCGAACGGCTGGGCGCCGGTCTGGGCGGGCTGTTCCAGCCGGGCAGCAAGGTTGACGAAGCGTGGTTCGAGCAGCTCGAGGATTCGTTGCTGATGGCCGATGTCGGCGTGCAGGCCACGCGCCGGCTGCTGCAGGGCTTGCGCGAAGCGGCGCGGCGCGAGCGCATCGCCGATGCCGGGGCGCTGCGCGAGCGCCTGGAGCGTCAGCTGACCGAACTGCTGCAGCCGCTGGAGCGCGCCATCGACCTGCAGGAGGCGCCTCCCACGGTGATCCTGTTCGTCGGCGTGAACGGTGCCGGCAAGACCACCAGCATCGGCAAGCTGGCGCAGCATCTGCTCAACCAGGGCGAGAGCGTGGTGCTGGCCGCCGGCGACACCTTCCGCGCAGCGGCGGTCGAACAGCTGCGCAGCTGGGGTGAGCGCAACGGAGTGCCGGTGATCAGCCAGGCGCAGGGCGACTCGGCGGCGGTCATTTTCGACGGCATCCAGTCGGCGCTCGCGCGCGGCACCGGTGTGCTGCTGGCCGACACCGCCGGACGCCTGCCGACACAACTGCACCTGATGGAGGAGCTGCGCAAGGTCAAGCGCGTCGCAGGCAAGGCGCTGGCGACCGCGCCGCACGAAATCCTGTTGGTGCTCGATGCCAATACCGGCCAGAACGCGCTGGCGCAGGTCAAGGCCTTCGACGATGCCCTGGGCCTGACCGGGCTGATCGTGACCAAGCTGGATGGCACGGCCAAGGGCGGCGTGCTGGCGGCCATAGCCGCCGAACGGCCGATCCCGGTGTGCTTCATCGGCGTCGGCGAAAAGCTCGATGACCTGCGCCCCTTCCGTGCTGCCGACTATGCCGAGGCCCTGCTGGGATGAGCGCGCCCCTGATCGAGATCAGCGGTGTCAGCCGCAGGTATCCCGACGGACGCGAGGCGCTGCGAGGCGTGAACCTGAATGTCGCCACTGGCGAGATGCTGTTCCTTGGCGGCCCTTCGGGCGCCGGCAAGACCACGCTGCTGCGCCTGGTTGCCGGCATCGACCGCCCGAGCCGCGGCTCGATCCGGCTCAACGGCCAGGAACTGACGCGGCTGCGCCTGCCGGCGCTGGAGGCCCTGCGGCGCAAGATCGGCCTGGTGTTCCAGGAACACCGCCTGCTGTTCGACCGCTCAGTGCGCGAGAATGCGGCGTTGCCGCTGCGCATCCAGGGCATGACGGCGCCTGACATCGAGCGCCGCGTCGGCGCCGCGCTGGAGCGCGTCGGGCTGGCTGCACGCGCCAAGGATTCGCCCTGGTCGCTGTCCGGCGGCGAACGCCAGCGTCTGTGCATTGCGCGCGCGCTGGTGGGCAGGCCAGCGCTGATCCTGGCCGACGAGCCCACCGGAAACCTCGACCACGAATACGGCGAGTCGATCCTGACCCTGTTCCGTTCGTTCCATCTGGCGGGGGTTACGCTGGTGGTGGCCACCCACGACGAGCGCCTGGTGACGCGGCTGGAGGGCCGTCTGGTGCACATGGATAACGGCCAGATCGTGCGCGACGGCGCGAGGGCGGCATGAGAGGCATGCTGCACCAGCACGGCCATGCCATGCGCCTGGCGCTGCAGCGGCTGGCCGGCGCACCGCTGGCGCACCTGTTCACCATCCTGGTGATCGGCTTGTCGCTGGCGCTGCCGGCCCTGCTCTACCGCATCGTGACCGACGCCTCGGCACTCGCGCGGGCGCAGACCGGCCCGCCCAGGATCACGGTGTTCCTGCGCGCCGACGCCGGCGAGGCCACCCAGCGCGCCGTAAGGAGCGCGCTCGACGCGCGCAGTGATCTCGCCAGCGTGCGCTTCGTGTCGCCGGCCGAGGCGCTGGGCGAACTGCAAAGGCGCAGCGGCCTCGACGACGTGCTTGCGGGACTCGAGCGCAATCCGCTGCCACCGGCCTTCGTGGTGCAGCCGCGCAACCCCGAACCGCGCCAGCTGCAGGCCTTGCAGGTCGAACTCAAGCGCATCGCCGGAACCGACCTGGTCCAGCTCGACGCTGAATGGGCGCGGCGCCTGTATGCCTTGGGCGCCTTCCTGGAGCGTGGCCTGCTGCTGCTGGCAGCGGTGCTGGTGGCCGGCGTGGTGACCACCGTGGTCAACACCCTGCGTCTGCAGATCCTGAGCGCGCGCGAGGAGCTGGAAGTGTGCAAGCTGATGGGGGCCAGTGATGCCTTCGTGCGCCGTCCCTTCCTGTATTTCGGCATCCTGCAGATGCTGTTCGGGGCTGCGCTGGCCCTGGCCGCCGCCGAGGGCGCGCGCATGGCACTCAATGCCATCAGCCAGGACGTGCTGGCCAGCTATGGTCTGCACTTCGTGCTGCAGCCACCCGACCCCGGCGAGCTGGCGGCGGTGGTGGGCTTCGCCGTGGTGATCGGCTGGTTCTCGGCCGCCTGGTCGGTATGGATGTTCCTGCGCGCACTGCGGCCACGCTGACGTCAAAGCTGACTGGAACCTTTCGGAAATTCTGGCACTCCATAAGGGTGAGTGCTAAAATGAGCGCGTAAAGGAGGCCACCATGTCCGAATTGTCTCTTCCGATGCCCGTCCTGGCGGGCGCGAGCAGTATCGAAAGCTATATCCAGGCGGTGAATCGCCTGCCGTTGCTGAGCCACGAGGAGGAAATCGACCTGGGCCGGCGGCTGCGCGAAGACAATGAGCTGGAAGCCGCGCGCCAGATGGTGATGTCGCACCTGCGTCTGGTGGTGTCGATTTCGCGCCAATACCTGGGTTATGGCCTGCCCCATGCCGACTTGATCCAGGAAGGCAATGTGGGCCTGATGAAGGCCGTGCGCCGCTTCGACGAGCGCCGCGGCGTGCGCTTGGTGTCGTTCGCCGTGCACTGGATCCGTGCCGAAATCCACGAGTACGTGGTGCGCAACTGGCGCATGGTCAAGATCGCCACCACCAAGGCGCAGCGCAAGCTGTTCTTCAACCTGCGCAGCATGAAGCCCGGCTTCGGCAGCCTGAGCGAGGTCGAGACGCACGAAGTGGCGCGCACCCTGGGCGTGAAGCCGGAGGAAGTGCGCGAAATGGAAATGCGCCTGTCCGGTGGTGATGTCTCGCTGGAAGGCGGCCAGGACGAGAACGAGGACGCCGTCAGCCCGATCGCCTACCTGACCCAGGAAGGTGTGGAGCCGTCGGAAATCCTTGAACAGGCCGAAGGCAGCCGCAATGGTCTGGAGGGCCTGCATGGTGCCCTCGACAGTCTGGATCCGCGCAGCCGCCGCATCATCGAAGCGCGCTGGCTGGGCGAGGAAGGCGCGGCCATGACCCTGCAGGAGCTCGCCAACGAGTTCAAGGTGTCGGCCGAACGCATCCGCCAGATCGAACAGAAGGCGCTGGCCAACCTCAAGCGCAACCTGCTGCCGGCCTGAGCGCGGGCCCTGCCCGCCTCAGCTGCCGAGCAGGCGCTTCAGATCGGCGCTGATGTCCTGCGCCGGCACTTCAGGACCGTACAGCACGCGCGGCTTGCCCTGGCGATCGAGGGCGTAGACGAAGCCTGCGTGTTCGAAGGCGATGCCTTTGTCGCTGCCCAGTTTCTGTGCGTACACGCGGAAATCGCGCGCCGCGGCAGCCAGCGCGTCAGCGCTGCCGGTGAGTCCGATAAAGCGCGGGCCGAAGTGAGCCAGGTAGTCGTGCAGCGCCGCCACGGTGTCGTTTTCGGCGTCGACGGTGACGAACAACACACGCACCTGCTCAGCGGCCGGACCGAGCTGCTGGAGCGCCGACTGCAGGTGGCCCAGGGTGACCGGGCAGATGTCGGGGCAATGCGTGAAACCGAAATACACCAGCAGCACCTGGCCATGGTAGTCGGCCAGGGTACGCGGCTTGCCCTCGGTGTCGTTGAGCTGCCACTTCTGGCCGTATTCGGCGCCGCTGATGTCGGCGCCGTGGAAAGGCGGGCTGGCGGGCTGGCAGGCCGCAAGCAGCAGCGCGCCGGCCAGCACCAGCTGGCGCGGCAGGCTGGCGGCCAGCCTCAGACCGGCCACTTCCAGTAGTGGTCCACCAGCATCACGGCGAACAGCAGCGCGAGATACCAGATCGACCAGGCGAAAGTGCGACGCGAGACCGCGTCGCTGTAGTGGCGCCACACCTGCCAGGCGAAGCCGACGAAGACCGCTCCGAGCAGCGCGGCGCCGACCAGGTAAACCCAGCCCGACAGGCCCGAGGCAACCGGCAGCAGCGACGCGGCAACCAGGATCAGGGTGTACAGGAACACGTGCAGGCGCGTGTACTCGTCGCCATGGGTCACCGGCAGCATGGGAATGCCGGCGCGCGCGTATTCCTTCTTGCGATACAGGGCCAGCGCCCAGAAATGCGGCGGCGTCCACACGAAGATGATCAGGAACAGCAGCAGCGCATCGGCGCTGACCTCGCCCGTCACGGCGGCCCAGCCCAGCACCGGCGGCATCGCCCCGGACGCGCCGCCGATCACGATGTTCTGCGGAGTGGCCGGCTTGAGCAGCACGGTATAGATGATGGCGTAGCCGACGAAAGTGGCAAGGGTCAGCCACATGGTCAGCACATTGACCTGGGTATACAGCAGCAGCATGCCGGCGCCACCGGTCAGGCCGGCCAGGACCAGCACCTGGGCTGAACTGATGGTGCCGCGCGCCGTGCCGCGCGCCCGGGTGCGTGCCATCAGGGCATCAAGCTGCTGCTCGACCAGGCAGTTGATCGCTGCGGCGGCGGCGGCGACCAGGAAGATGCCCAGCGTGCCGCCGACCAGCACCGCCGGCGCGACCATGCCCGGCGTGGCGAGAAACATGCCGATGACCGCCGTGAACACGATCAGCGACACCACGCGCGGCTTGCAGAGGGTGATGAACTGGGACAGCACCCCTTCCGGGGCGGGCAGGATCGAGGTTTGCATGCGCGGGTTCAGTCGGCTTGAAGTGGGCGGGTGCGTACAGCGGTATTGGTGGCGACCAGCACCAGCAGCAGCACGGCTGCGCCGCCATTATGCATGACAGCCAGGGGCAGCGGCAGCTGGAGCAGGACGATGGCGATGCCCAGACTGAGCTGGGTGCTCAGGGCAGCCAACAGCAGCACACCAAAGATCCTGAGTCCGGGCGCACGCAGCAGCGTCAGCCCGAGCCAGAGCAGCACGCAGCTCACGACCAAGGCACCGAGCCGATGCGTGTAGTGGATGGCGGTCAGCGCGGCATTGGACAGCAGGGCACCATCCGCCGTGTGGCCCAGCTCGCGCACCAGATGGAAGGCGCTGGCGAAGTCCATCGGCGGCCGCAGGCTGCCCTGGCACAGGGGAAAGTCCGGGCATGCCAGCGCGGCATAGTTGGTGCTGGTCCAGGCGCCGAGCGCGATCTGGCAAGCCAGCGCGAGCAGGCCGAACAGCGCGAGGCCGCGCACCGCGGCGCGCACCGGCGGTCCCTGGTCGATGCCGCGTTCGCGCAGCGCCATCACCGCCAGCAACGCGAAGGTGGTCAGTCCCCCCAGCAGGTGCAGGCTCACGATCAGCGGCTTGAGCAGCAAGGTGACCGTCCACATGCCGAGCAGGCCCTGGAAGATCACCACCCCGACCAGCGCGGTCGGCAGCGCCGGCACCTTGCCGGGGCCGCGACGGCGCCAGGCCAGCACCGAAAGGATCACGATCAGCAGGCCGAGCGCCGTGGCGAAGTAGCGATGGATCATTTCGAGCCAGGCCTTGTGCGCCTCCACCGGTTTGCCGGGGAAGGCGGTTTCGGCGCGCGCCACGTCGGCTGCGGCTTCGGGGACAGCGACATGGCCATAGCAACCGGGCCAGTCCGGGCAGCCAAGGCCGGCGTCGTTGAGGCGCACGTAGGCGCCGAGCAGCACGATACCCAGGGCCAGGGCCGCTGCGATCAGGGACAGGGTACGGAACATCAGGAACCTCTTGTACGAATCAACCGATCTGCGAGGCCTTGAGCAGGCGCTCCATGTCCTTGAGCATGCGCCTGAGGTCCGGATCGGCCGGATAGCGCATCACCAGATTGCCGAGCGGGTCGACCACCCACAGATGGGCGCGCACGTCGCCCTGCTCGGGCGTGAAGGCGTCCGCCAGCGGCGTGCCGCTGACGCGCAGGAAGTGCGTGCCGGGGAAGTCCTGCTGCACGCTGGCGCTGACGGGCGCGTCATCGCGCAGCAGCAGCACGCGTTCGACACGCAGGTCATCGTGGCCAAGCGCGGCACGGACCTGGCGCATGGCGTAGAGCTTGGTCGCGCAAGGGGCGGCGCAGGCTCCGTCGTCTTCGGCGACGATCAGCCATTTGCCGCGCAGGCTGGCAAAGTCCTGGCGCTGCCCCTGCAGATCAGGCAGGGTGGCCGCCGGCAAGGGGTGCACGTCGAGCAGGGTGCCGTAGTTGAGGTGGTCGACCGGGTGAACGAAGAAATACCAGATGTAGGACAGCACCACGGGCGCCGCAAACACCAGCACCATCAGCACGATCTGGATGCGTGCCGAGCGGATCTGGGCGGGGGTGGCGGGCGCCGACGGCGGCGTGGCGGACGTATTCATGGCTGAGGGGACTTCCGGCGGAAGAAGGTGAAGTAGGAATACAGCAGCACCGTGGTGGCGCACAGGCTGAACCACTGGAAGGCATAGCCACGGTGCATGGCGATATTGGCATCAGGTGTCTCGTGCACGGCCAGCAGCCCTGCGCCCGGTGGGTCGGCCAGCAGCACCAGCGGCAGCACGCTGATCCCGGTGCGCGCCGTGTACTGGTCGATCCTGAGGTTCTGCCAGACCTGGCCATTGATCGTATCCGCGGACAGCTCCAGGTAGCGGCTGTGCGCCAGCGCCAGCGTACCGGCCACCTCGACCGCATCGCCCGGCACTGCCACTGCAGGGGCCCGCGGATAGCCCGCATCGCGTGCCACGAAGCCCCGGTTGACCAGCACGGCGCGTCCGCCCCCCAGGTCCAGCGGGGTCAGCACATGATAGCCGGGCACGCCGTCGTGCTCGCGATTGTCGATCAGGATCTGGCCCTGCGGCAGGTAGTGGCCATGGGCGTGTGCCGGGCGGAAGCGCAGGGCGTCGGCTTCGCTGGCGGCCCGCAGCGTGGCGGCCAGCGCTGCCAGATCCAGCGACGGTGCGTGCGCGCGCGCCTCGAGCGCTGCCTGCAGCAGCGCCTTTTCATCGGCGCGCTGCAGTTGCCAGCGGCCGAGCAGGGCGGTGGCAAGCACCACGGCCACGGCGGCCACCGTGGGCAGCGCGCGGCGCCAAGGCTGGACGTGCGGCAATGCGGGCGTCATGCTGTCATCTGTCTGCAAAGCCTGGACTCGAGAAATGCGTGTGGTCGTCTTGCTGGTGCTGGGCCTGATCGTGGGGAGTCTGGCCAGCGGTCTGTATTTCATGATGACCGACAAGGGTCGCAGCGATCGCGCCGTACGTGCGCTCACGCTGCGCGTGGCCCTGTCGGTGAGCCTGTTCCTGTTGTTGATGGCAGGCCAGTACTTCGGATTGCTGCCCGACCGCCATCTCTGAGACCTGGAGCAGGCGCGTCACTATAAAGACAAACCCGGGCCTGCACGCAGATCCCGGGTCGCCGGACGGCACGCCGCCCGCTTCGACTGCTGCCGCCGCGCCCGGCCGGGCGCGGCGTGCCGGCTACAGCCAGTAGACGAAGATGAACAGGCCGAGCCACACCACGTCGACGAAGTGCCAGTACCAGGACACGGCCTCGAAGGCGAAATGGTGCTCGGGCGTGAAGTGGCCCTTGGCGCTGCGGCCCAGGATCACGATCAGCATCAGCGTGCCGAGGGTCACGTGGAAACCATGGAAGCCCGTCAGCATGAAGAAGGTGGCACCGTACACGCCTGTCGACAGCGAAAAGGCGGCTTCGCCGTATTCGCTGATCTGCAGCACCAGGAACAGCAGGCCCAGCGCGATGGTGGCGGCCAGGCCCATGATCAGCTGGCTGCGGTTGTTCTTCTTGAGTGCCCAGTGCGCCCAGGTGACGGTCACGCCCGAGCTCAGCAGCAGCAGGGTGTTGATCGCCGGGATGCCCCAGGCAGCCATGGGGTGGAAGGGCGTGGTCAGGTAGGGGCCTTCGCTGGGCCAGTTCGGCTTGAAGCCGGGCCACAGCAGCGTGTTGTCGATGTCACCCAGCAGGGGAACCGACAGTTGGCGCGCGTAGAACAGCGCGCCGAAGAAGGCGGCGAAGAACATCACTTCCGAAAAGATGAACCAGCCCATCGCCCAGCGGAACGAGGCGTCCACCTGGGCGTTGTACTTGCCGCCCTCGCTTTCGCTGATCACGGTGCCGAACCAGCCGAACAGCATGTAGGTGAGCACAGCGAAGCCGGCGATCAGCAGCATCAGCCCCTGGGTGCGGCCGACGTGCAGGAGGTTGATCACGCCCAGCGCGAGCAGGAACAGTGCCGTGGAACCCACCACCGGCCACTTCGAAGGTGCCGGGACGTAATACACGTCATGCGCAGAATTCATTCAAGTCTCCCTGGTTTGGATGTTTGTTCGGTTTAGGGGCGGGATAGGGTCTTAGCGGTTCGAATCAATGGGTCACCAGGTACACCACGCCCACCAGGCTGGCGATGAACAGCAGCGTGCAGATCACGCCGGCCACCACGATCTGGCCAAAGCTGAGCTGGGTGATGTCGGTCTGGTATTCGGAGTCCTTGCGGATGCCGAGAAAGCTCCAGAACACCGCGACAAAAGCACGGAACATCGAGGCGCGCGCCATCAGGCGGCCCCCCCGGCTTCCTGCGTCACGTCGAAGAAGGTGTAGGACAGGGAAATGCGCGCGATGTCGGCGGGCAGGTCGGGCTCGACCACGAACACCACCGCCATGTCGCGCGATTCGCCCGGCGCGAAGGTCTGGCGATCAAAGCAGAAGCACTTGAGCTTCTTGAAGTGGCTTGCCGCCAGCGCCGGCGCATAGCTCGGCACCGCCTGGGCGACGACACGCCGGCCGGTGGTGTTGACCACGCGATAGTGCACGGTGGTGGACTGGCCGGGATGCACCTGCACGATCGGGTCGAGCGCCTCGAAGGTCCAGCCGAGTGCACTGCTCGACGCCACGAATTCGACGGTGACGGTGCGCGCCAGGTCGGACTGTCCACTGGCAGTCTGCGCCGTGATGCGGCTCTGGCTGATGCCGGTGGCCTCGCAGATCTGGCGGTAGAACGGCACCAGCAGGAAGCCGAAGCACGCCATCATGCCGGCGATGATCACCAGCTTGCGCGCCAGCAGGGCATTGCGGCCGGCGATGCCGGCGTTGACGGGTGTCATCAGAAGACCAGATGGGTCATGGTGGCCACGAACAGGCCGATCACCATCACCAGCAGCAGCACTGCCGTGAGGTATTTGTTGCCGTGGTTGCTGTTGCCGGAGTCGGCTGGAGTCTGGGGCATGGCGGTGGCGGCGCCGGGCCCCTCTGCGGGGGCCGCGGCGCGCGGATCAGATCAGTGGAAGCTCGGCGGGGTTTCGAAGGTGTGGTAGGGCGCCGGCGAAGGCACGGTCCACTCGAGGCCTTCGGCACCTTCCCAGGGCTTGGCCGGGGCCTTGACGCCGCCGCGGATGCACTTGATCACCACGTACAGGAACAGCAGCTGGCTGATGCCCAGGCCGAAGGCGCCGATCGACGAGATCTGGTTGAACTCGGTGAACTGCGGCGCGTAGTCCGGGATGCGGCGCGGCATGCCGGCCAGGCCCAGGAAGTGCTGGGGGAAGAAGGTCAGATTGAAGAAGATGGTGGTGAGCCAGAAATGCACCTTGCCCAGCTTCTCGTCGTACATGTGGCCGGTCCACTTGGGCAGCCAGAAGTAGGCGCCGCCCATGATCGAGTAGATGGCACCGGAGAACAGCACGTAGTGGAAGTGCGCCACCACGTAGTAGGTGTTGTGGATGGTGATGTCGACCGGGGTGATGGCGCACACCAGGCCGCTGAAGCCGCCGATGGTGAACAGCGACACGAAGCCCACCGCAAACAGCATCGGGGTCTCGAAAGTCATCGAGCCTTTCCACATGGTGGCGATCCAGTTGAACACCTTCACGCCGGTGGGCACCGCGATCAGCATGGTGGCGTACATGAAGAACAGGTTGCCGGCCGCGGGCATGCCGACGGTGAACATGTGGTGGCCCCACACGATGAACGACAGCAGCGCGATCGAGGCGGTGGCGTAGACCATCGACGCGTAGCCGAACAGCGGCTTGCGCGCGAAGGTCGGGATGATGTGCGAGATGATCCCGAAGGCCGGCAGGATCATGATGTAGACCTCGGGGTGGCCGAAGAACCAGAAGATGTGCATGAACATCGTCGGGTCACCGCCGCCGGCAGCGTTGAAGAAGTGGGTGCCGAAGTGGCGATCGGTCAGCAGCATGGTGACTGCACCGGCCAGCACCGGCATCACGGCGATCAGGAGGTAGGCGGTGATCAGCCAGGTCCACACGAACATCGGCATGCGCATCAGGGTCATGCCGGGCGCGCGCATGTTCAGGATGGTGGTGATGATGTTGATCGAGCCCATGATCGACGAGGCGCCCATGATGTGCACCGCGAGGATGGTCATGTCGACGGACATGCCGCCCTGGACCGACAGCGGCGGGTAGAGCGTCCAGCCGGAGCCGGCGGCGCCACCGGGCACCAGGAAGGAACCGACCAGCAGGATGGCGGCTGGCGGCATCAACCAGAAGCTCCAGTTGTTCATGCGCGCGAAGGCCATGTCGGAGGCGCCCACCATCAGCGGGATCTGCCAGTTGGCGAAGCCCACGAAGCCGGGCATGACCGCGCCAAAGATCATCACCAGCGCATGGATGGTGGTGAGCTGGTTGAAGACGTCGGGGTTGACGATCTGGATGCCGGGCTGGAACAGCTCGGCGCGGATCACCAGGGCCATGAAGCCGCCGACAAAGAACATGATCATGCTGAACCAGAGGTACAGCGAACCGATGTCCTTGTGGTTGGTGGTGGTGAAATAGTGGCCGAATCCTTGCGGGGCGTGGTCGTGGTGATCGTCGTGGGCGTGGCCTTGGGTGGCTTCCATCGCGTGCTCCGTCAGATGTTCTTCAATGGTTCAAGGGCTGATGCGGAAAGTTCGGGGACTCAGCGGGCGGGGGCGTCGGCCAGGCTCAGCTTCTGCGCGCCTTCGGCCGCGGCCTGGCGGGCCTTCTGCTCCTTGACCCAGGCCGCGTAGTCCTCGGCCGACTTGGCCTCGACAACGATCGGCATGTAGCCGTGTTCCTTGCCGCAGATCTGGCTGCACTGGCCCCGGAACACGCCGGGTTCGGTGGCCTGGAACCACGACTCCTTGATGAAGCCCGGGATGCCGTACTGGTTGACGCCCAGTTGCGGCACATACCAGCCATGGATGACGTCGTTGGCGGTGATCAGCAGGCGCACCTTCTTGCCGACCGGCACGACCACGTTGTTGTCGGTCTCGAGCAGGTAGTGTTCGCTGACCGGCTTGCCTGGCGCTTCGGGCGAGCCGATCTCGGCGCGCGGCGTCGACAGCGTGGCGTAGAACTTGACGCCATCGTTCAGGTAGTCGTACTGCCACTTCCACTGGAAGGCCGTGACCTTGATGGTCATGTCGGCATTGCTGGGATCCTTCATGGCCAGCACGGTGCGCGTGGCGGGCATGGCCATGGCGGCCAGGATCAGGAAGGGCACGATGGTCCATACCACTTCGACGGTGGTGTTCTCGTGGAAGTGCGCCGCCACGGCCCCCTTCGACTTGCGGTGCGCAAACAGCGAATAGAACATCACGCCGAACACGACCACGAAAATCGCCAGGCAGACGTAGAGGATTTCCATGTGCAGATCGAAGATCTGGAAGGAGATCGTGGACTTCGGCGCCGGAATGTTCACGTCGTAGCCGGCCTGCGCCAGCAGCGGCAGCAGGGTGGGAACGAGTCCGGCAGTCAGGCGAAAGTTCTTCATGGTCTCGTGCTCTGTGGTCTCAGAAAGTTGTTTTTTGTACCCGCAACAGTCCGCGCAGATGTTCTGCCAACCTGTTGCGGTCCTCGTCCAGCATCATCCGGCCGATCTCCGCCTCCCTGCCGTGAGACCGGATCCGCAATTCCACCCGGCAGCCCCGGGTACGCCACAGCAAGGTACTCCAATGCGTGTTCCAGCGGCGCGTGGTGACGCGGCGGCGCACCTGCACTTCGTGGCGCAGTTCACCTCCGCTCACCGTGATGCGCTCGTAGTCGCCGTCGTGCCCCGCGATCCAGCGGAACCCCAGGCACAGCACCACGAGCTCCAGTCCTGCATAGGGCAGCACCGGCCACGCACCATAGAAAAGGCATATCCCCAAGCCGACCGACATTGTGGTGCCGCCCATCAGCACGAGCGCAAGGGTCCGTTGGCTCGGGCTCAAGGAGCACTTCCGGACCACCTGGTGGGTGAACTCTTCCGGTTCGCTTACTGTGCGCACGCGCAACCTCCGGGCCGATCACCAAATGTCAGCCGCCGGAAGATAACACGCGTGTTTCAGCAGCGGCAAGGCAGTGAGACTTGTTTGCGGCGCGTCATTCCGAGGCCGGTTCGTCTTCAATGGCGGGAACGCGATAGGACTCGTTGGCCCAGTGACCGAGATCGATCATGCGGCAGCGTTCGCAGCAGAAGGGGCGCCAGGGGTTTTCCGGCGTGAACGGCGACAGCCGGCCGCACTGCGGACACGGCACCTGACGGGGAGGACGCACACTCATGCCACGGCCTCAGAGATTGCAGTAGGCGATGCGGAAAGGGACGTCGTGCTCGTAGAGGGTGGGACGCAGTCCGGCGGCATTGCTGATGAAACGGATGTTGAGCGCGTACTTGTTGGCGGACAGCTCGGGCACGCAGGCAAGGCCCTCCTCGAGCTGGATGCGCAGCATCTGGGCCGGCCGCAGCATCGGCATCTGCTGGAAGGTGCCACGCCGCGCCAACTGGTCGACATCCTCGCCGCTTTCGCGCAGCAGGCGCAGGATGGTGCCCAGGGCACGGTGGATCGGCAGCAGCGGTTCCAGCCAGGCTTGCAGCTGACCCTGGCGCACGTAGGACGGCTGGTGCAGCCAGTGGTGGAATCCGGGCAGATCGAATTCGCAGGCTCCGCCGGGGATGTTGAAGCGGCTGCGGATCGCCATCACCCAGTCGTTGTCGCGCAGGTGCTGGCCGAACTTGCCCTGGGTGGCCTGCAGCGCGGCGGCGGCGCTGGTGACTTCGTTCATCGCGGCATCGAGCCGATCGCTGGAGACCTCGGGATTGCCGCGCAGCGATTCCAACAGCACGCGCTGGCGGTCGAGTTCCTGCAGCAGCTCGCTCTTGACGTCGGAACGCGAGCCGGCATCCAGAATCTCGAAAAGGCGGGAGAAGGCGACCTCGTGGTCGCGTGGCGCGTCGCGGCCCGTGAACAGGAGGACGCGGTCGTACATGTCTTCCAGGCGCAGCAGCGTACGGACCTTCTCGTTGAGCGGGTACTCGTAGGTGATCACCGCAAGTGGGCTCTGGACAATTGGCGCATTGTTGCAGGGTGGGACGGGTTTGACCAGACTGCGCAGCCGGGAATCGCCGCGCGACGCGGCGACAGCAGCCTGGCTGCGCAAGGGACGCAGAGGTGAGAGATGAGTGGTCATGCGCTGCGCTCCCGCGCCAGCTGACGGTAGAAGTCGTCGAGCTGGCGCACGCGTGCCTGCAGCGCTTCGACGCTGACGGAATTATCAATCACTTCATCGGCGATGGCGAGCCGTTGCTCGCGGCGGGCCTGGACCGCCAGGATGGCGTCGAGTTGCGCGGCGGTGAGCCCGGGCCGGGTCAGGGCGCGTTCGCGTTGCAGCTGTTCCGGGCAGTCGACCACCAGCACGCGGTCCACTGCAGGGCGGTCCGGCCCGGCCTCGGCGAACAGCGGGATCGCCAGCAGGGCATAGGGCGAAGCGGCCGCCAGCAGCGCGGCCTGCGAAATCGTGCGGATGCGGCCGTGCAGCAGGCGTTCCAGGGTCTGGCGCGCGGCCGGATCGGCGAACACCCGGGCGCGCATGGCCGCGCGGTCCATGGCGCCGTCGGCGTCGAGCACGTCGGGTCCGAATGCCGCGCACAGGTCAGCAATGGCCTCGCCGCCCGGCGCGGTGAGCTGGTGCGCGATAGCATCGGTATCGACCACTGCCACGCCCAGCGCGCCGAACAGGCTCGCCACCAGACTCTTGCCGGAGGCGATGCCGCCAGTCAGTGCCACCACCAGCGGACGCCGGGCAGACGCGAGCGGAGCGGCGGGCGCACTCATCGCAGTGGCTCAGGCCAGCCAGCTGGCCAGCCGCAGGCCGGCGGGATAGAACAGGCCGGTCAGGCCGGCCAGCACCAGGAAGGGGCCGAACGGGATCGGCATGCGGCGGTCATGGCCGGCCAGCACGATGGCGAGGATGCCGCACGCAGCACCGACCAGCGAGGAAATCAGGATCAGCATCGGCAGCGCCTGCCAGCCGAACCAGGCCCCCAGCGCGGCCAGCAGCTTGAAATCGCCGCCACCCATGCCTTCGCGACCGGTGATCAGCAGGAACACCCGGCACACCACCCACAGGATCAGGTAGCCGGCCATGGCGCCCCACACTGCCTGGTCGAGGGAGGTGAAGCCGAAGCCCAGGCTGGCGGCCAGCAGGCCCAGCCAGAGCAGCGGCAGGGTCAGGTCGTCAGGCAGGTACTGGGTGTCGAGGTCGATGAAAGCCAGCGCCAGCAGGCCCCACACCAGCAGCAGTCCGCAGGCGGTCTGGGGCGTCGCGCCCCAGGTGCTGGCAACACCGGCCGCCAGCACGGCACTCAGGACTTCGATGAAGGGATAGCGCACGCTGATACCGGCGCCGCAGCTGGCGCAGCGTCCACGCAGCAGCAGCCAGCTCAGCACCGGCACGTTCTGCCAGGCCTGGATGGGTGCGGTGCAATGCGGACAGCGCGAACGCGGATGCACCAGGTTGAAGACTTCGACGACAGCGGCTTCCTGGCCTTGCCATTCGGCGCATTCGGCCGACCAAGCGCGCTCGAGCATCACCGGCAGGCGCGCGATGACCACATTGAGGAAGCTGCCGACCAGCAGGCCGAGGGTCGCGCAGACCCAGACCAGCACGACGGGATCGGCAAGGAACTGGTAAAGGGACATGGTGCGCGGCTAGACCACCGAACCCATCTTGAAGATCGGCATGTACATGGCGACCACCAGGCCGCCGATGAGGGTGCCCAGGATCACCATGATGGCCGGTTCGATCAGGCTGGAAATGGCCGACACGGCATCATCCACCTCGGCTTCGTAGAAGTCGGCCACCTTGGTGAGCATGGCATCGAGCGAGCCTGATTCTTCGCCGATGGCGGCCATCTGCAGCAGCATGTTGGGGAAGATGCCGGTGCTCTGCATCGCCAGGGTCAGCGCGGTACCCGTGTTGACGTCGGCCTGGATGCGCTTGGTCGCCTGGTAGAACACATGGTTGCCGGCGGCACCGGCCACAGAATCGAGGGCGTCGACCATCGGCACGCCAGCCGCGAACATGGTGGACAGCGTGCGCGACCAGCGCGCGGTGGCAGCCTTGTGCATCAGCGGGCCGAACACCGGCACCTTGAGCATGGCGCGATCCATCACCATCTGCATCTGCGGCGAACGCTTCCAGGCGGTCAGGAAGCCCCAGATGCCGCCGATCAGCACGCCGAAGATCATCCACCAGTAGCGCACGAAGATGTCGGAAATCGCCATCACCACGCGCGTCGGAAGCGGCAGTTCGGCACCGAAACTGGAAAACAGGTCCTTGAACTGCGGGACCACGAAAATCATGATCACCGCCGTGATGATGATGGCCACCGCGATCACCGCCACCGGATAGAACAGCGCCGAGCGGATCTTGCCCTTGAGCGCGAGCAGCTTTTCCTTGTAGGTGGCGAGGCGGTCGAGCAGGGTATCGAGGATACCGGCGGCTTCGCCGGCGCCCACCAGGTTGCAATAGAGGGTGTCGAAGTACTGCGGGCGCTTGGCGAAGGCCGCCTGCAGGCTGCTGCCGGTCTCGACGTCGGTACGCACGTCGTTGAGCAGACGGCTGACAGCGGCGTTGGCACTGCCCTTGGCCACGATGTCGAAGGCGTGCAGCAGCGGCACGCCGGCGCGCAGCATGGTGGCCAGTTGGCGCGTGAACAGCGCAATGTCCTTTTCGGTGACCTTGCCCAGCGAGCGGCGGCTCTGCTTGCGCACGCGCACCACCTGGATGCCCTGGCGGCGCAGCGTGGCTGTGACCACGGCGTCGCCGGAGGCGCGCATTTCACCTTTCAGCAGCCGACCGGCGCGGTCCTTGCCTTCCCAATAGAAATTGGATTGCTGGACGTCCTGGGCCCCCTTGCGGGGTGCGGCAACAGCAGCCATGAATCTCCTTGCGGGGATGGGCGTTGCCGTGGCCCGGGCAGCCGCCATCACCCTGAATTGGTCAACCAGAACCGGAATGATGCGCCCGGCAGGCGCGGGAGTAAATAATTCCCACGCCTTAAGAATGAAAAATCCTGCTCCGGATCAAGGCATTCCAACCGCTTTTCAAGGCAGTCTTGTGACAGAAGTCGATGCCCGCACTCACAGGATCGGGGTGAGCTGGATGCGCACCATCTTCACCATGCGGTCCTGGGTTTGCACGATCTCGATCGGGTAGCCGTCGATCTTGACGCTGGTGCCCGGCTCGGGGATGTCTTCGAGGTGCTCCAGGATACGGCCGTTGATGGTCTTGGGCCCGTCCACGCCGAATTTCACGCCCAGCTTGCGATTGAGCTCACGCAGGCTGCAGCCGCCGTCGACCAGCACCACGTTGTCGCTTTCGCGGTGAATGTGCCGTGCATGGGTCAGCGCGCGGCCCGAGAACTCGCCGACGATTTCTTCGAGGATGTCATCGACGGTGATCAGGCCCTGCAGTTCGCCGTACTCGTCGACCACCAGCCCCACGCGCCGGCGGCCTTCCTGGAAATTCTGCAGCTGGGTGAGCAGCGGCGTGCCGGCCGGCACGAAGTACGGCGGGCGCATGATCTCGCGCAAGGTCTCGACGGTCAGTTCGGCGCCGTGCGACTGGTGGTAAACCTTGCGCACATGGAGGATGCCGACGATCTCGTCGAGCTGGCGCGAATAGACCGGCTGCACCGTGTGGTGCGAAGTACCCAGGCGCGCGCGGATCTCCTCGATGGGGTCGTCAATGTCGATGGCCTCGATCAGGTGGCGCGGCGTCATCACGTCGTCGACGGTGATGTCTTCGAGACCGAACAGGTTGACCAGGATGGTCTGGTGCTTGGGCGGGATGTAGTGCGAGCCCTCCAGCACCAGGGTGCGCAACTCTTCCATGCTGAGCGGCTGGGCCTCGCCACGATTCTCAGGCTTGAGCCGGGTGATCCAGAGCAGGGCCTGGACGAACAGGTTGACGAACCACACCACCGGGTAGAACAGACGCAACAGGGGCGACAGGATGTAAACCACCACCAGCGCGATCGGCTCGGCGTACGCCGCTCCGACCACCTTGGGCGTCACTTCGCTGAACACCAGCAGCGCCAGCGTGACCAGCAGGGTAGCCACGGTGAGCGCGAATTCGCCCTGTCCGACCAGCCGCACGGTGATCACCGAGGCCAGCATGGCGCAAGCGGCATTGACGAAGGCATTGCCGAGCAGCATCACACCCAGCAGACGGTCCGTGCTGGCCAGCAGATGTTCGGCCAGCCGCGCTCCGCGATGGCCCTTGCTGGCCAGATGGCGCAGGCGATAGCGGTTGAGCGCCATCATGCAGGTCTCGGACATCGAGAAGAAACCCGACAGGATCAGCAGGCAGGCCAGGATCCCCAGCAGGGCGCCGGTCGAGAGATCGGCCACGCTCAGGCCCGGTGCAGGACGATTTCCAGCACCACTTTCTGCCCCACGTAGGCCAGCACCAGGATCGCGAAGCCGGCCAGGGTCCAGCGCACGGCGCGCTTTCCGCGCCAGCCGTAGCCCCAGCGCCCGATCAGCAGGAACGCGAAGATCCCCCAGGAAAACACGCCGAGCAGGTTCTTGTGGGTGAACTTGAAGGGGCGCCCGAACAACTCCTCGGAAAACAGCACGCCGGACAGCAGGGTCAGCGTGAGCAGCACAAAACCGGTCAGCACCAGGCGGAACAGGATCGCGTCCATCGCCAGCAGCGGCGGCAGGCGTCCCCAGCGTCCGCCGAGATCGCCGGCGTGCAGGCGGCGCTCCTGCATGGCCATCAGCGTGGCATGCAGGGCGGCGATCACGAACAGGCTGTAGGCCAGCAGCGAAACGGCGATGTGCAGCTCGAAGGCCAGCCCCTGGCTGAAGCTGACCGGCTTCTGCGACGGCAGCAGCAGCGGCACCAGGCTGCTCAGCGAGGTCAGGAACAGCACCGTGGGGCGCAGGATGCCAAGCGAGGTGCGACGGCCGCCGACCCAGTAGACCGCCACTGTCATGGCCCCGATCAGCGAGATGGCGTGGCCCACCGACAGGTCGAGATGGCGGTCGGGGCGGATCAGCGTGTGCTGCAGCAGCAGGACGTGGGTGATCCAGGCCAGCGGAATCAGGCGGTGGATGTCGCGTTCGCCGGCGTAGCTGCCCTCGTCCTGGCTGAGCGACGCCGGCGTGCGGCGTTGCAGGATAAGGTCACGCGAGCCCAGCAGGCCGTAGAGCACGGCGGTGATAAGATAGAGAACCAGATCAATCATGGAATGGACCGCAGGCGGATGACGCGCGCGGCAACGGTCGCGGACCGGGTGAGAGCACAGTCTACCCGAAGCCCGCCGAACGTGCGCCGCGCCACGCGAGCCGGCGGTCGCCCAACACATGCTCGACAATCTCACCCAACGCCTGTCGCAGGTGGTGCGCTCCCTGCGCGGTCAGGCGCGCCTGACCGAAGCCAACATCCAGGATGCCCTGCGCGAAGTGCGCATCGCATTGCTGGAAGCCGATGTGGCGCTGCCGGTGGTCAAGGACTTCATCCAGGCGGTGCGCGACAAGGCCGTGGGCCTGGAGGTGCACCAGAACCTGAACCCCGGCCAGGCCCTGATCAGCGTGGTCCACCAGGAACTGACCCGCCTGATGGGCGAACAGACCGCCGGACTTGACCTGGCCACCCAGCCCCCGGCGGTGGTGCTGATGGCGGGTCTGCAGGGCTCGGGCAAGACCACCACCAGCGGCAAGCTGGCGCGCCTGCTCAAGGAGGGCAGGAAGAAGGTGCTGCTGGTGAGCTGCGACGTCTATCGTCCGGCGGCGATCGAGCAGCTGCGCGTGCTCGGCGAAGGCCTGGGCGTCGACGTGTTTCCTTCCGACACCAGCCAGGCACCGGTGGAGATCGCGCGCGCGGCGCGCGAATTCGCACGCACCCACTACCACGACGTGCTGATCGTCGACACTGCCGGCCGGCTCGCCATCGACGAGCAGATGATGGCCGAGATCAAGGCCCTGCACGCCAGCGTCAACCCGATCGAGACCCTGTTCGTGGTCGACGCCATGCAGGGCCAGGATGCCGTCAACGTGGCGCGCGCCTTCAGCGAAGCCTTGCCGCTGACCGGCGTGGTGCTGACCAAGCTCGACGGCGATGCGCGCGGTGGTGCGGCGCTGTCGGTGCGCCATATCACGGGCAAGCCGATCAAGTTCGTCGGCATGGGCGAGAAGGTCGGCGCGCTGGAACCCTTCCACCCTGAGCGCATGGCCTCGCGCGTGCTCGGCATGGGTGATGTGCTGTCGCTGATCGAGCAGGCCACCCAGGGCGTCGATCGCGAGGAGGCCGAAAAGCTGGCGCGCAAGGTCAAGGCTGGCAAGGATTTCGACCTCGAGGACTTCAAGGCGCAGCTGCAGCAGATGAAGCGCATGGGCGGCATCGGCTCGCTGATGGAAAAGCTGCCAGCCCAGCTGGCCGGTGCGACGCCGGCCGGCGTCGACCACGAGAAATCACTGGCGCGCATCGAGGGCATCATCAATTCGATGACGGTGCAGGAGCGGCGCCACCCGGCCCTGCTCAAGGCCTCGCGCAAGCGTCGCATCGCGGCCGGCTCGGGCGTGCAGGTGCAGGAGGTCAACCGCCTGCTGAACCAGTTCGAGCAGATGCAGAAAATGATGAAGATGATGTCCAAGGGCGGACTCGCCAAGATGATGCGCGGCATGAAGGGGATGATGCCGGGCATGGGCTGACCCTGGCGGCCGCAAGCGGTATGCTGGGCTTCCTCAACTGACGGAAACGCTTCTCATGCGCGCCAGCCTGCCACCCGGTCTGCCCAATACCCCGGGCCGCCACTACAAGTACTTCGACTTCGTGATGGCGGCCTACGTCGTCATCCTGGTGTGCGCCGACGTGATCGGCCCCGGCAAGGTGTCCCAGGTGCAGCTGCCGGTGATCGGCGAATTCACCTTCGGCGCCGGCGTGCTGTTCTTCCCGATCTCCTACATCTTCGGCGACATGCTGACCGAAGTGTATGGCTATGCGCGCGCGCGCCGCGTGGTGTGGGCGGGCTTCGCGGCGCTGGCCTTCGCCAGCTTCATGAGCTGGGTGGTGGTGAGCTTTCCGCCGGCGCCCGGCTGGCCCCATCAGGCAGCCTACGAGGCCACTTTCGGCTCGACGCCGCGCATCATCGCCGCTTCGCTGCTGGCGGTATGGGCTGGCGAGTTCGCCAACTCGTTCACGCTGGCGCGCATGAAAGTGGCGACCGAAGGCCGGTGGATGTGGACGCGTTTCGTGGGTTCGACCGTGGTCGGCGAAGCGGTGGATTCGGCGCTGTTCTACCCGATCGCCTTCTACGGCGTGTGGCCGGACCAGCTGGTGGTCACCGTGATGCTCACCAACTACCTGCTCAAGACCGGCTGGGAAATCGTGATGTACCCGGTCACGCGCGACGTGGTGCTGTGGATGAAGCGCGTGGAGAACGAGGACTGGTACGACCGCGATACCGACTTCAACCCCTTCGTGCTCGACGCCGACTGAGCGCGGCCTTCAGCGTCGCCGGAAGGCCGCTTCCTCACCGGACAGCAGCTTGCGGATGTTGCTGCGGTGGCGCCAGATCAGCAGCGCCGACATCACCGTCACCGCGGCACTGAGCGGTCCTGCGCCCAGCCAGCCCCAGGCCAGCACGGGCGCCGCCGCGGCCGCTGACAGCGCGGCCATCGAGGACACCCGGGTCAGCGCAAATACGGCGAGCCACGCGAGCAGCGTGCCCAGGCCGAGCGGCCAGTACAGCGTGACCAGGATGCCCGCCGCGGTGGCGACGCCTTTGCCACCGGTGAAGCCGAAGAACAGCGGGAACAGGTGGCCCAGGAACACGGCCAGGGCGCACAGCGCCAGCCAGGCCTCCGGCGCCGCGTCGGCGGGCAGCAGCGCACGCGCCAGCGCGACCGCCACCACGCCCTTGAGCGTATCGCCGACCAGGGTCCACAGCGCCGCCATGCGATTGCCGCCGCGCAACATGTTGGTGGCACCGGGATTGCGTGATCCGAAGGTGCGCGGATCAGGCAGGCCGTACAGGCGGCTGACGACCACGGCAAAGGAGATCGAGCCGATCAGGTAGGCAGCGGCGGCCAGGAACAGGGGCAACAGGCTCACGTCAGCAGGCTTCCGGAGGGACGGCATGGGAACCGCGGTTCCGGATTCTAGCAGGAGGATGGAACTGGCCCGCGATGCGCGGGCAGGACCTGCCGGCTGCGCTACAATCCCGCATCGACCGGACCTGTGCAGCCATGGATTTCATTTTCATCGAAGAGCTGCGCCTCGAGACCCTGATCGGCGTCTACGATTGGGAGCGCCACCGCCGCCAGACCATCCAGCTCGATCTGGAGATCGGCTTGCGCGATCTGACGGCCGCCGGCAGCGACGATGTCGCGGACACCGTGGACTACGGCAAGGTCTGCGAGCGGCTGCGCGGGCTGGCGGCCGACAGCCACTTCGCACTGATCGAGACGCTGGCCGAGGCGGTGGCCGCCATCGTGCTGAGCGAGTTCCACGCCGCCTGGGTCAAGGTGCGCGTGACCAAACTCGGACTGATGCGCGACGTGCGACGCGTCGGCATCGTGATCCAGCGCGGACGCCAGCCCGGCTGAAGCCCTTCATCCGCGCGGATGATGGCGCGCGTGCAGCTGTTTCAGACGCTCGCGTGCCACGTGGGTGTAGATCTGGGTGGTGGTGATGTCGGCGTGGCCGAGCAGCAGCTGCACCACGCGCAGGTCGGCGCCATGGTTGAGCAGGTGGGTGGCGAAGGCGTGCCGCAAGGTGTGCGGCGACAGGTGGCCACGGATGTCGGCGCGCAAGGCGTATTTGCGGATCAGGTTCCAGAACGCCTGACGCGTCATGGCCTGGGCGCGCGCCGTCACGAACAGCGCGTCGCTGCTGCGCGAGCCGAGCAGTTCGGGCCTCGCCCGCGCGAGATAGTCGCGCACCCGGTAGACCGCTTCGTCACCCAGCGGAACCAGGCGTTCGCGCGCCCCCTTGCCGAGTACCTTCAGCACGCCTGCCATCAGGTCCACCTGCGCCAGCGGCAGGCCGACCAGCTCGCTGACGCGCAGGCCGCAGGCATAGAGCACTTCCAGCATGGCGCGGTCGCGACAGCCGAGCGCGCTGGCAATATCAGGCGCGCCGAGCAGCGCGTCGACCTGTCCTTCGCCGATCGCGCGCGGCGGCAGGCGCGGCAGCTTGGGTGAGACCAGCAACTGGGTCGGATCGCGCCGGATGCGACCATCACGCACCGCGATGGCGTAGAAGCGGCGCAGCGCAGACAGGGCCCGACTGACGCTGCGCGCGCTGGCGTGCCGCGCCAGATGCTGGTGGGCCAGCCAGTCCTGCAGATCGCTGTCCTGCACCGCGTCGAGGTCGGGGTCGGATTGCCCTGGCCGCTGCGCGAGCCAGGCGGCAAACTGGGTCAGGTCACGCCGGTAGCTTTCCAGGGTATTGCCGGACAGGCCATCTTCGAGCCACAGCACATCGGCAAACTGCTCGATCGCGCGCGTGGCAGCAGGCGGCGCCTGCAGGCGTGCCACCACCTCAGCAGCCGCCCGCCTGTGCCAGACGGCGGACCTCGGCGCAGATGCGCTCGGTGACCTGCAGCGTGCCGGCAGTGCCGCCCAGATCGGGCGTGGCAACACCAGCTGCCAATGTCGCCACCATGGCGTGTTCGACCCATTGCGCCGCTTCGGGATAGCCCAGGTGTTCGAGCAGCAGCGCGCCGCTCCAGATCTGGCCCATGGGGTTGGCGATGCCCTGGCCGACGATGTCGGGCGCGGAGCCATGGATGGACTCGAAGCACGACGGGTAAGTGCGTTCCGGGTTGAGGTTGGCCGAGGCACCGATGCCGATCGAGCCCGCGATGGCCGCGCCCAGGTCGCTCAGGATATCGCCGAACAGGTTGCTGCCGACCACCACGCCGAAGTGCTGCGGGTGCGTGACGAAGCGCGCTGCCAGCGCGTCGACATGAAACTGGTCGGCCTGCAGGTCGGGATAGCCGGCAGCGATCTCTTGGAAGATCTCATCCCAGAACGGCATCGAATGGTTGATGCCGTTGCTCTTGGTGGCCGAACTCACGCGGCGCTTGCCCCTGCTGCGCGCCAGCTCGAACGCGTAGCGGATGATGCGCTCGGTGCCCATGCGCGTGAAGATCGCGTTCTGGACCACGGTGTCATGGGGGGTGCCGGCGTAGATGCGCCCGCCCATGCTGGAATACTCACCCTCGTTGTTCTCGCGCACCACATAGAAGTCGATGTCGTCCGGACCGCGGCCGGCGAGCGGCGAGCGCACGCCAGGCAGCAGGCGGATCGGACGCAGGCACACGTACTGCTGAAAGCCGCGCCGGATCGGCAGCAGCAGTTCCCACAGCGAGACGTGGTCAGGCACGCCGGGAAAGCCGACCGCACCCAGGTAGATCGCGTCGAAGTGGCGCAGGCGGTCCAGTCCATCAGCCGGCATCATGCGCCCGTGCTGCAGGTACCAGGCGCAACTCCAGGGAAAGGTCTCGGCACGAAAACGGAAGCCGCCGTGCGCGGCAGCCACGCTCTCGAGGACCTGCAGCCCCGCCGGAACCACCTCCTTGCCAATGCCATCGCCTGGAATGACGGCCAAACCAATTTCACGCATGCCTGTGCTCTCTCATGTCACCGCGCCGTTCGCGCCGCCAGGCAGTCTATGACGAGCCGGCACGGTCGGCCAGCGCATCGACAGTCCCTGTCTCTTTGCGCCGTTCCCGCGGTCGTTGCGGAAAATCCGCTCGGAACGTCGTGGTGCGTCGCCAATCAGCGACACGCCGATTCACAGAATATCAAGGAGTTACCGGATCGCACGGCCAAGTCCCACCGGAAATGGCGACAGGTCAATGTCAGCGACAGCCCGGGCCTGCCGGGCCGCGGCCCCGCTCCGATCCGCGCCGATCCGCAGAAATGGCGACATCCAAAGCGGCAAAACCGCCCCGGGATCCGCTGGCGCCGTCAGCACACCAGAGCAACACCCTTCAGATCATGCACATAGGATTGTGGCACAAACAATGCTTTAAGCGCTGCGAACCCGTTGCTGCGTACGCTGCCGGGCGCTGATTTCAACCACCCTGAAAGGAACCCCCCATGTACAAGCTCATCCACACTGCCCCGACCGCCGTACGTCAGCGATTGTTTGCCGCAGCCACCGTGCTTGCCGTCACCCTGCTCGGCGCCAGCGGCCCTGCGCATGCCCTGCCGGCCTGCGGCGCCTGCGTTGCTCCGCCGCCAGCCGCGCCGCACCCGCAAGGCGATAACAACTGCTTCGACTGCCACGCGAAGCCGGTCACCACGCCGCCAGTCACCACGCCTCCCGTGACCACGCCGCCCGTGACCACGCCTCCCGTGACGACGCCGCCCGTGACCACCCCGCCAGTGACTACCCCGCCCGTGACCAAGCCACCGGTCACCACGCCGCCGGTGACCACGCCGAAGCCGCCGCGCCCTCACCACGATCGCCACCATGAAGGCACGTCGGGTAGCAGCAGCGAAAGCGAAAGCGAGAGCGCCGGTACGACTGGCACCACCGGGGACGACTGATCCCGCAGCCTGCCGGACGCCGTCTCCGGGGGGGACGGCGTCCGGCGCCGTTGAAACACGCCGCAATCGGGGGAATTTCATTCATGCCAGACCGCATTAGCCCAGGCAGCCGGCCGGCGCGCGACCGCGCCCGTCTCATCGAGCGCGGGCTGGCGGTGTTCGCGATCCTGTGCCTGCTGCCGGCCTTGATGGTGGTACGCCGCGCCATGTCGGTCCCGCACAACCTGCAGTACCTGACGGCGCGCGTGGAGCGCGCCGACCTCGCGAGCACGGTCCAGGCCAGCGGCCTGCTGGAAGGCCATCACCAGGTCGATGTCGGCGCGCAGGTCTCGGGTCAGGTCAAGAAGATCTACGTGCGACTGGGCGATGTCGTAACGGCGGGCCAGCTGCTCGCCGACATCGATCCGGTGTTGTCGGAAACCGCACTGCGCATCGCCGAATCCAATGATGAAAGCCTGCAGGCACAGCGCCGCGCCAGCGCAGCCGGCCTGACCCAGGCCACGCTGGCCTACCGGCGCCAGAAGGCGCTGCTGGCGCAGGACGCGACCTCGCAGCAGGAGCTCGAATCGGCGCGCGCCCAGGTCGAAGTCATCCAGGCCAACGTTGCGTCTTTCGATGCCCAGATCCGCCAGGCACGGGCGCAGGTCGAATCCGCCAGGGCCAGCCTGGCGTACACGCGCATCCGCGCGCCGATGGCTGGCGAAGTGGTGGCGGTGGTCACGCCGGAGGGACAGACCGTGGTGTCGTCGCAGCAGGTGCCGGTGATCCTGAAGCTTGCCGACCGTAGCACCATGACGGTCAAGGCGCAGGTGTCCGAGGCGGACGTGATCCGCATCCGCGCCGGCCTGCCGGCCTGGTTCACGGTGCTGGGCGCGGCCTCCGAGCGCTTCACGGGCTCGCTGCGCGCCGTCGAGCCCGTGCCTGGCGACAGCGCGGCCGGCAGGCTCAACGGACCGGTGTTCTACAACGCCGTGTTCGATGTTCCCAACCCGGATGGACGGCTGCGCATCGGCATGACCGCGCAGGTGGTGATCCTGGTCGCCAGGGCCGAGCGCGCGCTGTGCGTGCCGATGGCCGCGCTGGGTCCACCCGATGCGCAGGGCCGCTATGCGCTGCGTGTGGTGCGGCCGGGCAATGCGATCGAGACCCTGCGCGTGCATGTCGGCGTGCGCGACAATGTGCGGGTGCAGGTGCTCGACGGCCTCCGCGAAGGTGACCAGGTCGTGACCGACGAGGCGCCAGCAGGCGCGGGTCGCGCCGACAGCCAGGCGCCGGCATGAAGCTGCGGCCGATGCTGGAACTGCGCGGCGCGAGCCGGCGCCATGGCGACTTCGACAGCGGCGTGCAGGCATTGCAGGCAACCGACCTGACGCTGCACGCCGGCACCCTGGTGGCGATCACCGGTCCGTCGGGATCCGGCAAGTCGACGCTGCTCAATCTGCTGGGCCTGCTTGACACCCCGAGCGCCGGCAGCTACCGCGTGGCCGGCCACCACACCGACAACCTGGACGCCGAAGCGCTGGCCCTGCTGCGCCGTGAATATTTCGGCTTCGTCTTCCAGCGCTACCAGTTGCTGCCCCACCTGAGCGCGCTTGAGAACGTCGAACTGCCCGCCAGCTACGCGGGCGTCGATGCGCAGCAGCGCCGGCGCCAGGCGCTGGCGATGCTCGAACGCGTCGGGCTGGCCCATCGCGCGCGCCACCGGCCGGCTGCCCTGTCCGGCGGCGAGCAGCAACGCGTGGCGCTGGCACGCGCGCTGGTGAACGGCGCGCCCGTGCTGCTGGCCGACGAGCCGACCGGCGCGCTGGACCGCGCCGCTGGCCGCGCCTTGATGGACCTGCTGCTGGAGCTTCAGATGGCCGGCAGGACGATCGTGGTGGTGACGCACGATCCCGCCGTGGCGGCCTATGCCGAGCGCGTGATCGAGATGCAGGACGGTCGCATCGTAGCCGACCGCTCGCAGCGGCGCAGCGCGCATCTGGCGCCGGCCGGCGCCATTCGGTCGGCACGGCCGGTGCGCCGCCGCCGGGTGCAGCGCACGCTGCGCGAACGCGTGCTGGAGCTCGCGCGCATGGCGCTGCCAGCGCTGGCCGGGCATCCGCTGCGCACGGCGCTGACCATGCTCGGCGTGATCATCGGCACCGCCTCGGTGGTGGGCATCGATGCCATTGGCGCCGGCGCGCAGGAGCACATCCGGCAGACGGTCGGCGCGCTGGCCGGGCGCCAGATCGAAGTCCGCCGTGGCCACGACTGGGGCGACCCCAAGGCGGCCAGCGTGCACACCCTGGCGCAGCCGGATTTCGATCTGCTCTCGGGCCTCGACTACCTGGACGCGGTGAGTCCGCTGACCGAAACCGCAGTGCGCCTGCGGCGCGGACGGTTTGACGAAGCGGCGACCGTGAATTCCGTCGGCACCGACTTCCTGCGCGCGCGCGGCATCGGCCTCGCCGACGGCCGCAATCTGATGCCCCTGGACGTCGAGGGTGCCGAGCGTGTCGCACTGATCGACCAGGCCAGCCGCCGGCGCCTGTTCGAGATCTGGGAAGAGCCGGTCGGCGCCACGTTGCTGGTCGGCAAGGTGCCTTTCGTGATCGTGGGCGTGACCGATGCGCGCACCCAGGACCAGTTTTCCAGCCGTGGCCTGAATGTGGTGGTGCCCTACACCACCGGCGCTGCCGTGCTGAGCGGACGTCCCTGGTTCGATACCATCGTCGCGCGCCTGCGGCCGGGTGTCGGCAACCGTCTGGCGGAGACCGCAATCACGCGCCAGTTGCTGATCAGCCACGGCAGTCAGGACTTCTTCACCCACAACCTGGACACGGTCGCGGAGACCGTGGCGCGCACGACCCAGACCACCTCGCTGATGCTGTCGCTGATCGGCGCCATCGCGCTGCTGGTGGGCGGCATCGGCGTGATGAACATCATGCTGGTGTCGGTCGTCGAACGTACCCGCGAGATCGGCGTGCGCCTTGCTGTCGGCGGCCATCCGGGCGACATCCTCGCGCAGTTCCTGTCGGAGGCGATCCTGGTGTGCACCCTCGGCGGCGGCGCTGGCGTGGTCCTCGCGTTCGGCATGGCGCCGCTGCTGTCGCACTTCGTGCAGGACTGGAACATGAGCTTCACGCTGGCGGCGGTGCTCAAGGCCTTGCTGGTGGCGGTGCTGACCGGCCTTGCGTTCGGCTGGCTGCCGGCGTGGCGTGCCTCGCGCCTTCCCCCGGTGCAGGCGCTGGCAGCGCTGTGAGGCTGCCGCTCCTGACGGTGGTACGCGCGTGCGCATGTCTGCTGGCGAGCGCGCTGCTCGGCGCCTGTGCCGGCGCGCCGCAGCGCGCACTGCCGGCACCAGCGCTGCCCGCGCAATGGTCGCAGACGATTCCGGTCATGCCCGGCGTGCTGACCCCCTGGTGGCGCAACTTCCATGATCCGCAACTCGACCAGCTGATCGCACAGGGACTGGCCGCCAACACCGATCTGGAAGTCGCGGCGCTGCAGTGGAAACGTGCCGATCTGCTGGGCCGCATCGTGGGCAACCAGTCGGCGCCAGCGATCAACGCCGCGGGTGCGGTGGCGGCCAGCCATTCCGCCGGGACCAGCGGCGTCGTCCAGGGCACGCAGGCCAGCGCCGGCGTCAGCTATGTGCTCGATTTCTGGGGCCGGCTGGCGATCCAGCGCCAACAGGCCGCCCACGATCGCGATGCCGCGCGCGAGGACTGCGAATCGGCAGCGGCGCTGCTGGAAGGCAGCATCGCCAATGCCTGGTGGGAGATCGCCTACCAGAGGCGGCTGCTCGCCAACGCCGATGCCGGCCTGGCGTATTCGCAACGCACCCTGGTCATCGTTGGCGCGCGCTACCGCGAAGGCGCCGTTTCCGGGGCCGACGTCGCACAGGCCGAGCAGTTGCTGGCGGCGCGCCGCGCCAGACGCACCGCGCTCGAGCAGCGGCTGGTCGAATTGCGCAATGCACTGGCGGTGATGCTCGATCGCGCGCGCAGCGATGATCTGCCTGAGCGCGCCGATCTGCCCGACAGCCTGATCCCGCCACTCGATGCCGGACTGCCCGCCACGGTGCTGGCGCGCCGCCCGGACCTGCGCGCAGCGTCGCAACGCGCACGCAGCACGCTGCTCAACGTCGACGCCGTGCGCCTGTCGTTCTATCCCGAGTTCTCGCTGACAGGCGCGCTGGGCGTGGCCAGCGATCACCTGGTGGGCCTGCTGAGCCAGCCGTTCAGCGTGCTGGCAGCCGGACTGGCGCTGCCGGCGCTGCAGGGCGACACGCCGGCGCTGAGCGTGGCCGTGGCGCAGACCGATCACGGCGTGGCGCTGGCGCTGTTCCGCGGCAAGCTGCGCGCGGCGCTGGCCGAAGTCGAGAACCGGCTGTCGGCGCGCGCGCAACTGCAGCAGGAGGCCGGCTTTCTGGAGGAATCACTCAAGCAGGCGCGCATCTCCGAAGCCCAGGCCGAGGCGCGCTACCGGGCTGGCGCAACGGCGGCTCAGCTGTGGCTGGACACCCAGGAGACGCTGCGCAATACCGAGGATCTGCTGGCCGGCAACCACTTCCACCAGCTCAGCAACATGGTCGGGCTCTACCTGGCCTTGGGCGGCGACGAACTGTCGCAGGCGCTGCGCTGCCAGGCGGATGGCACCGCGCAGGCGCTCGCAGCGCAGCCGCCCGCTGCTGGCCGCGGACCGGCGCTGATGGCCGCTGACGGCCGCTGACGCGAACCCTGGCGCGGCGACGTGGTCTGTGAGC
>JAGWIJ010000027.1 GCA_028873535.1 Pseudomonadota bacterium | reverse complement strand
TCCGGTGGCCGCACCGCCCCAGGCCATCCTTGAGCTGGGCGAAGCGGGCCTGACGCCCTATATCCAGACCATCGGCCTGTTCCGCTCCAAGGCGCGCCATCTGATCGAGACCTGCCGCCTGCTGATCGAGCGCCACGGCGGCGAAGTGCCCGGCGATCGCGCCGCGCTGGAGGCCCTGCCGGGAGTGGGGCGCAAGACCGCCAATGTGGTGCTCAACACCGCCTTCGGCAAGCCCACCATCGCCGTCGACACGCACATCTTCCGCGTGTCCAATCGCACCGGCCTGGCGCCGGGCAAGACGCCGCTGGAGGTCGAACTCAGGCTGCTCAGGCACGTGCCCGCGGAGTTCCGTCGCGACGCACACCATTGGCTGATCTTGCACGGACGTTACGTGTGCAAGGCGCGCAAGCCGGACTGCCCGCAATGCACGATCGCCGACCTGTGTGACTACAAGGCCAAGACCCGGCCTTTGCTGGAGCTGCCCTGATGTTCAATCCCAGCCGCGAACAGGCACGTGAATTCTTTTTCGAGGTACTGCGCAAGGGGCGCGAGAACCTGCCGCGCACGGCACTCGAGGACCAGGCCTGGGACATCGTGGCGGCCCATCCCGAGTACCACGCAGTGCTCGGCAACCGTGGCCGCAATCTGGAGCGCGACTGGACGCCGGAACAGGGCGAGACCAATCCCTTCCTGCACCTGTCGCTGCACCTGGCGGTGCGCGAACAGCTCGGCATCGACCAGCCGCCCGGCCTGCGCGCGGCATGGCAGGGCCTGCTGGCGGTGGGCATGGCCGAGCATGACGCGCTGCACCGCGTCATCGATGCACTCGCCGAAACCCTGTGGGACAGCCAGCGCAACGGGCGTCCGCTCGACGCGGACGCCTATCTGCGCAGGGTGCGCGGCGACTAGGACTCAGTACTTGGTGTACAGGCCCTGCTGGCTGGAGAAGTAGGCCGCCAGATCAGCGATGTCCTGATCCGACAGCGCGGCAGCCATGCCCATCATGATCGGGTTCTTGCGCCGCACACCGCCCTTGTAGTGGTGCAGCGCGTGCTCGATGTAGTCCTGCGGCTGACCGGCCAGCTTGGGAAAGTCGGGGCCGGTGCTTTCACCGTGGGCACCGTGGCACGCTGCGCACACGGTCGAGGCCTTTTCGGCACCGCGCGCGGCATCGCCGGAAGCCTGGGCAGCCAGGGTCACGCCGAGGCCGGCGACGAGGAACAGCGTGGAGAGGATACGGGTCATGTTGTTCGGGCTCCGGGCTTACTTGGCGGCGGCTGCGTAGTACGCGGCCAGGTCGACCATGTCCTGCTCGGACAGGCCGGCAGCGATGGCTTGCATGGTCGGATGGGCGCGCTCACCGGTCTTGTATTCCTTGAGTGCGGCAACGAGGTAATTGGGGTTCTGACCTCCCAGCTTGGGCACCGTGTAGACCTCGGGGAAAGCGGTGCGCCAGCCCGGCTGGCCGTGACAGCCTTGGCACATCGCGTTCTTGCCCTTGCCTGCCGTGGCATTCCCGGCCACGGCAGCCGGTGCGGCGGCAGCCGCTGCCGGTGCTGCAGGTGCAGCAGACTCCCCCTCGGCCAGCGCGACGCCGGAAATGACAGCAAGGATTCCCAGGCTCAGCAGTCGTCGATTCATTGGCTCTGTTCTCTTTGTTTGGAATTGAAAGTAGAAACCGGTTGAAACAAGTCTCATTTTTTCAACCGCCGAGTATACCAATTCTCCCGACGTAGGGAACTTTCAGCCAACATCTGCCGGCGCGTAGCGCTGCAGCCACAGGCACTGGCCCTTCGAGGCCTTGTCGATCGAAAGCAGCAGCCGGGCGTGTTCGGCCTGTTCCGCCGCATCGATGGTGGCCGCCTGCAGCACCCGCACAGCGGCCGCCTGGCCTGGAATGCCGGCCACCACGGCTGGCGCGGCAGGCTCAAGTTCCATCATCAGCGATTCCTGGCCGCGCGTCATCGCGAGATAGACTTCGGCCAGCAGTTCGGTGTCGAGCAGCGCGCCGTGATAGGTGCGCCGCGAATTGTCGATGTCGAAGCGTTCGCACAAGGCGTCCAGCGAGTTGCGCTTGCCCGGGAACTGGTCGCGCGCCATCAGCAGCGTATCGATGGTGGGACCGCTGACCGTGGTCAGCGGCGCGCGGCCGCACAGCCGCAGTTCGTGGTCGAGGAAGCCCAGATCAAACGGCGCGTTGTGGATCACCAGCGTGGCGTCGCGCAGGAAGTCCAGCAGTTCGTCCACCACGTCCGGGAAGCGCGGCTTGTCGGCCAGGAATTCGCGGCTCAGGCCGTGCACCTCCTGGGCACCGGGGTCGATGTCGCGATCCGGATTGAGGTAGCGCTGGAAATGCCGTCCGCTGAGCTGGCGTCCGAGCAGTTCGACGGCAGCCACCTCGATCACGCGGTGGCCCTGGGCAGGATCGAGCCCGGTGGTTTCGGTGTCCAGCACCACCAGACGCAGTGCTGTCGACTCAGAGTGCATCGATGCCCCGGTTGGCGAGGCGGTCGGCGCGCTCGTTGCCTTCATGGCCGGCGTGCCCCTTGATCCAGGTCCATTCGACGCGATGGCCGCTGGCCGCGGCCTCGAGCGCGCGCCACAGATCGGCGTTCTTGACCGGTTTGCGATCGGCGGTCAGCCAGCCGCGCTTCTTCCAGCCATGGATCCACTCGCTGATGCCCTTCTGCACGTATTGCGAGTCGGTCAGCACGCGCACCGTGCAAGCCGGCGGCAGCGACAGCAGGCCTTCGATCACGGCGCGCAGCTCCATGCGGTTGTTGGTGGTGTCGCGCTCGCCGCCGAACAGTTCGCGCTCGCCATCAGGGCCACGCAACAGCACGCCCCAGCCGCCCGGGCCGGGATTTCCGCGGCAGGCGCCGTCGGCAAAGATTTCGATGCGCGTGGCAGCCGCCGGGGCTGCGCGCTCGGGCGCGAAGCCCGGTAGTTGTTCCTGCATGTCTTCCTCTGTCAGTCCCTGGCGGTGCGTGCCACACGCGCCGTCGCCGCAATGGCGCGCGTGCGCGGCGCAGTCTGCCAGCGCGGGGTGACCAGCCGTGCTCCGCTGACGCGCTTGATGGCCTCCAGCATGTAGACGCCACCGGCCACGCCCCACCAGCGATCACCTGCCGGCTCAAGGAAACCCAGCCGTTCACGCCAGGCCTGGCTCTGCACGGGGAGGCCATAATGCCACAGCCGTCCGGCACTCACCTCCATGCCCAGCAGCGCGAGCCAGTCCTTCATGCGTGGCAGCGAGATGAAACTGCCATCCCAAGGGTGCTCCTCGCGCGACCAGTCCAGCGCCTGACGCAGACCCCACAGGCTCCAGGGATTGAAACCGGTCAGCACCATGCGGCCTTCGGGCACCAGCACGCGGTCGACTTCGCGCAGGATGGCATGCGGCCCTTCGGCGAACTCCAGCACATGCGGCAGCAGCACCAGATCGATCGACTGGCTGGCGAAGGGCAGCTCATGCCCCAGCGCCAGCACCTGGGCCGGTGGATAGGCACCCGCCGTCAGGCAGCAGGTGATGCGGCTGGCGCGCAACAGGGGCAGCGATGGCAGGCCGATCTGCAGCGCGTAGTAGCCGAAGATGTCGGCCAGAACCTCGTCCAGCACCTGCTGCTCGCGTGCCAGCACGGCCCGGCCCAGCGGCGTGCGGAACCAGTCGGTGAGCGAAGGATGATTCATGGGAACAGTGTATCCGAACCCGGCAGCGCCGGAATTCCTGCTAGGCTTGCGGCCATGAATCCCGTGTCCGCTCCCCCCTTCACGCTGGATGCCGCCGACGGCTGGCAGGTCAGCGGCGTGCCGGCCTTCCAGGACAACTACCTGTGGGTGGTCCATGACGCCAGCTGCGCCGTGGTGATCGATCCCGGCGATGCCGCGCCCCTGATCGCCTTCCTGCGCCAGCGCGGTCTGGCGCTGACGGCCATCGTGTGCACCCATCATCACGCCGACCACGTGGGCGGCGTGGCCGGCCTGTTGCAGGCCTTCGGCGCGTGCCCGGTGTACGGTCCGGCTGACGAGCCGATTCCCGGCCGTACCCTGGCGGCGTACGACGGCGAAGTGCTGATGCTGGCGCCCGGCCGCTTCGAGGTGGTGGCGGTCCCCGGCCATACCGCCGGCCATCTGGCCTACCTGTGGCAGGACCGCATTTTCTGTGGCGATACCCTGTTCGCACTCGGTTGCGGACGCCTGTTCGAAGGCACTCCGCAACAGATGCTGCACTCCCTGCAACGTCTGGCCGGCCTGCCGGGCGAGCGCTGGGTGCACTGTGCACACGAATACACGCTGTCCAATCTGGCCTTCGCGCTGCACGTCGACAGCGCCAATCCGGCCCTGCAGGCGCGCGGCGCCCGCGAGCGTGCGCGTCGTGCCGAGGGCCTGGCCACGGTGCCGGCGCTGCTGTCGGAGGAACGCGCCACCAACCCCTTCCTGCGCGCCGATGCATCCGCGCTGCATGCCAGTGCCGAACAGTGGGCCGGCAGCAGCCTGCCCGACGAGCTCGCGGTGTTCACGGCGCTGCGCCGCTGGAAGAACGAATTCCGAGCCTGATCCGGCACTTGCGCCTTGACCCTCCCGGTCGCGGCGGTTACTATGCCGGCACCGGCAAAATTCGATAAGAATGAATGACTAAAGCCCGATTTCTGATAGCGCTCGCCAGCCTTGCACTGTTCCCGGCGGCGAGCCAGGCCGGTTCGTTCGGGGCGCCCGACGACGGTAGCATCCTCCATTCGGTCAATAGCGGCTTCGCGCCCTCGCCCATCGACGGCGCCGGCGCTCCCGGTGCGCTGGCCGACGCCGGCAGTTCGGCGAGCGACGCTGCCGAGCCTCAGGGCATCGACCTGCGACGCGATCTGCTGCCGCCGGACACCGTGCTGCGCAGTGATGGGGGCAGCCGTCCGCTCGACAACACCCTGGCCGAACCGCTGCCCGTTGGCGACAACGGCGACGCCTATGCGGACCTGTGGGACCGCATCCGCGACAATTTCCGCATGAGCGCCGGCGACGACACGCGCGTGACGCGCGCGACCGAGTGGTTCGAGAATCACCGCGAATACGTGACGCGCCTCACCGAACGCAGCCGGCGCTACCTGTATTTCATTGTCGATGAAGTCGAGAAGCGCGGCATGCCGGGCGAGATCGCCCTGCTGCCGATCGTCGAAAGCGCCTTCGACCCGCGCGCACTGTCCTCGGCCAAGGCAGCGGGCATGTGGCAGTTCATGCCCGCCACCGGCAAGCTCTACGGCCTGCGCCAGAACTGGTGGTACGACGGCCGCCGCGACGTGGTCGCCGCCACCAACGGTGCGCTCGACTACCTGCAGAAGCTGCACGCCCAGTTCGGTGCCTGGGATCTGGCCCTGGCCGCCTACAACTGCGGCGAAGGCGCGGTGGCGCATGCCATCGAGCGCAACCAGCGCGCCGGCCGGCCGACCGACTACGCCAGCCTGCAGCTGCCGGAAGAGACGCGTAACTACGTACCCAAGCTGCTGGCTGCGCGCGAAATCGTGAATGACCCGGAAGCGCACGGCCTGAGTCTGCTCAGCATTCCCGATCGCCCCTACTTCACGGTGGTGACCACCTCGCGCCACGTCGACCTGGCCGTTGCGGCACGCCTGGCCGGCATCCCCGAGAGCGAATTCCTGGCCCTCAACCCCGGCTACAACCGCCCCCTGATCCTGGCCCAGGGCGAGCAGAACATCCTGGTGCCGACCGCGGTCGCCGAAGTGTTCACGGCCCGCCTGAACGACCCGGACGCCCATCTGGTGTCGTGGCGGCCGCACCGCCTGCGGCGTGGTGAAAGCTACGCCAGCGTGGCCAGCCGCTTCGGCATGAGCAGCGACGAATTCAAACGCGTCAACGGCATCGCCGCACACCGCCGGGTGGCCGGCGGTGGCACAGTGCTCGTGCGCGACGCCATGGCAGCCGAGGGCGATCTCGACGCGCTGGCCGACAGCGGCGCCAGCGAAGCCGAGATCGCGCCGCCGATGGAAACCGTCACCTTCAGCCATCGCGTGCGGCGCGGCGAAAGCCTGGCCAGCATTGCGCGGCGCTACAACGTGGGCGTGGCCAGCCTGCGCACCTGGAACCGCATTCCACGCAGCCAGGGCGCACGCATGGGCCAATTGCTGGTCATGCACCGCACCGGCGAAGTGGGCGAGCCCGAGCTCAAGTCGGGTCTGGCTGATGCCACCGTGGTGCGCAGCACCACGCTTGGCGCGGCGGCCGGCGATGCGGCCAACGGTCCGTTCGAGAGCAGCCTGGTCGAGGTCACGCAAAGCCGCCACGGCCGCCATGCCAAGGGCCACCGTCACACTGCCGGCCAGCACGGCAAGGGCGCGCCAGCCCCGCATTCCGACAAGCACGCCACCCAGGGCCACGACAGCAAGGCAAAGCGCAAGCACTGAGCGCACGCGCCCGCAGCCTTCGGGCCACGGGCGCCCTGCATTCAGACGTCTGGCTGTGCGCTGCCGGGCACCTGCGCCAGGGCATGCAGCGCTGCGCCGGCCACGCGCACCAGGCGCCAGTCCGGCAGCACCGTGGCGCCCAGCCGCTCGTAGAAACGGATGGCATTCTGGTTCCAGTCCAGCACGGCCCAGTCGAAGCGGCCACAGCTGCGCTCCAGCGCCAGTGCCGCCAGCCGCTGCAGCATGGTGCGCGCGATGCCGCGCCGACGCCAGTCGGGATCGACAAACAGGTCTTCCAGATACAATCCCTGGCGCCCCAGAAAGGTCGAGTAGTTGTGGTAGTAGAGGCCGAACGCCACAATCTGGCCTGCCTGCGCCTGCTCGTGGTCGAGTTCGGCAACCAGGGCCTCGACCCGGGCATGCGGTCCGAACAGCGCACGTGCGAGGTCGGTGTCGCTGGCCACCACCAGGTGGCGCAGCTGTTCGAATTCCGCCAGCGCCAGGATCAGTTCGTGGATGCGCGGAACGTCGCCGATGCGGGCGGCTCTGAGGATGAAGGACATGTTGGCGGGACTCCAGTCGGCAGCAGTGCGCCTGCGAGGCGCGGACCGGCTGATCCTACTATGAGGGGCACGGCGGAATGCCGATCCACAAGGAGAATGCAGGGATGGATACGAACATCAAGGAACTGATCCTGGGCGGCGGCTGCTTCTGGTGCCTGGACCCGATCTTCCATCGCCTGCGCGGCGTGGTCTCGGTCGAGTCGGGCTATTGCGGCGGCCATGTCGACCATCCTGACTATCGCCAGGTGTGCGAAGGCACCACCGGCCACGCCGAAGTGCTGCGGCTGCGCTTCGACGCCAACGTGATCAGCCGCGACACCCTGCTCGAACTGTTCTTCACCTTCCACGACCCGACCTCCTTCAACCGCCAGGGCAACGACGTCGGCCCGCAGTACCGCTCGGTGATCTTCTATGCCGACGAAACCGACCGCGCCGCTCTGGCCGCCAACATCGCTGCGCTGGAAGACGCCGGCCTGTGGGCCAAGCGCTTCGTGACCCGGCTGGAGCCGATGGCCACGTTCTGGCCCGCCGAGGATTATCACCAGCGCTATTTCGAGACCCATGGACACGAACCCTACTGCGCCCATGTGATCGACCCCAAGGTGCAGAAGCTGCGCGCGCGCTTCGCGGCGCTGCTCAAGGATCCGCAGGCCTGAACGGCTGGCTGGCCAGACGCGCCCCGGCATCGGTTATGATTGCGGGTTTGGACCACGCGCCCACGGCGCCGACGGAGAATGCACATGGCCATGCTGCAGGGTAAGAAGATCCTGATCGCCGGAATGCTCAGCAATCGTTCCATTGCCTATGGCATCGCGCAGGCGATGCACCGCGAGGGCGCGCAGCTTGCCTTCACCTACCAGGGCGAGGCGGTGCGCGAGCGCGTGATCAAGCTGGCGGCCGAGTTCGATTCGGCAAACGTGCTGGCCTGCGACGTTGCCAGCGACGACGAGATCGCCCAGACCTTCGCGGCGCTGGGCAAGACCTGGGATGGCCTGGACGGCATCGTGCATTCGATCGCCTTTGCGCCGCGCGAGGCCTTGTCGGGCGACTACCTGGACGTGGTCACGCGCGAGGCCTTCCGCATTGCGCACGACGTGAGCTCCTACAGCCTGGCAGCGCTGTGCAAGGGCGGCCTCGCCATGATGGAGGGACGCCAGGCTTCGGTGCTGACGCTGTCCTACCTGGGCGCGGAGCGCTCGATTCCCAACTACAACGTGATGGGACTGGCCAAGGCCAGCCTCGAGGCCAATGTGCGCTATCTGGCGCAAAGCCTGGGTCCGCGCGGTATCCGCATCAACGGCATCTCGGCCGGCCCGATCAAGACCCTGGCGGCGGCCGGCATCGGCGGCATCAACAAGATCCTGAATTTCGTCGAGCAGAATGCGCCGACGCGCCGCAATGTCACCATCGAGGAAGTGGGCAATGCGGCGGCCTTCCTGGCCAGCGATCTGGCCAGCGGCATCAGCGCCGAGATCCTGCACGTCGACGGTGGTTTTTTCAGCACCGTGGGCGGCATGAAGGAGTAAGCGGAAGCGCGCGGCAAGGCCTGCGCGTCGAAACGGAAACGCCGGCCCAGGGCCGGCGTTTTTCATGGTGCGCAGGCCCTGGCGGCCCGGCCGGCGGGCTGCCTGTTACTGGTCGCCGCCGCCCGGCTGCGCCGTGGTCTGGCCCAGCGCCGTCTTGCTGATGCTGATGCTGGCCGACTTGCGCAGGCTGGCCAGCACCGCATTGAGTTCACCCTGTTCCAGGCTGCGCCGCAGGGTCTGCTCGGCCTGCTTGCGCGTGGCTTCGTCATCGGCCTTGCCGTCCTCTACCTTGCTGATGCGCACGATGCCGTAGCCATTGCCGGACAACTCGGCGCCCGCATAGGCCGGCAGCGCTGCCGTCGGCGCCTTGAAGGCCGGATCGACCAGGGCTGGCGGCAGCGCTGCCGCCGCCGCGGTGGCACGCGTGGCGCTCTTGGCCTCGCCGAAACTCAGTCCGGCCACCGGCTTGCCGGCCTGCAGTGCGGCCAGCGCGTCCTGGCCGGCCTTGACGGCCAGCTGAGCCGCCTGGGTGCGCACCAGCTGCTGGCGGATGCTGTCGGCCACTTCGGCGAAGGGCTTGGGCACCGCAGCCTCATAGGCGGTCGCGCGCGCGGCCACCAGCACGTTGGGGCCGGCCTCGATCGCCGCAGTGTTGCGCTTGTCGCGCACCACATCGGAGGCGAATGCTGCCTGCAGCACCTTGGGATTGGCCAACACCGAGTCGGCACCGGCGCCGGTGCGCGAGATCCAGCCTGACTGCTGGATCTCGAGCTTGAGCGCATCAGCAGCGGGCTTGAGCGAGCCCGACTGCTCGAACACCAGGTTGCTGAAGGAATCGGCAGCCTCGGCAAACTTCTTGGCCGCCTTCTGGGTGCGCAGCTCGCGTAGCAGCTCCGGCGAGGCTTCCTCGAGCGACTTGCTGTGCTGGTCCTTGATCTCGGTAAGCCGGATGATGTGGTAGCCGAAGTCGCTCTGCACGACTTCGCTCAGCTCGCCCTTCTTGAGCGCGAAGGCCGCGTCCTCGAACGGCTTGACCATCGCGCCACGGCCGAAAAAGCCGAGATCGCCGCCCTGCTTGGCCGAGCCCGGATCCTGCGAATACTTTTCCGCCAGCCTGGCGAACTGGTCGGGGTGCGCCTTGACCTCGGCCAGCACCTGTTCGGCCTTGGCCTTGGCAGCCTTGCGCTCGGCTTCGGGCGCGGTGGCCGCCACCGAAATCAGGATGTGCGCGGCACGCCGCTCTTCCGGGGTGTTGAAGCGGCCGCCCTTGGACTGCTGTTCGTAGGCCGCGGCGATCTCGTCCGGGGCGACCTGGATGTCCTTGCCCAGCACCTCCGGGTTCAGCACCAGGTACTGCAGCTGCACGCGCTCGGGTACCTTGTAGTTGTCCGCGTGGGCGTCGTACCAGGCGTGCAGATCCTTGTCCTCGACCTTGACCTTGTCCAGGAAGGCTTCGGCACCGAAGGTGGCCACGCTGACCTCGCGCGACTGGTTGCTGAGGCGTGCCCAGGCTGCCACGGCCACCTGGGGCACGACGGCACTGCCTTGGATGCCCTGCTGGAACACCTGCAGCGAAAGCTCGGTGCGCACCGAGCGCTCATAGCCGGTGGGGGTCAGGCCATTGGCGGCGAGCAGCTGCTCGTAGCGCTTTTGCGAGAACTTGCCGTCCTCCTTGAAGGCCTCCATGCTGCCGATGCGTTCGGCCACCATGGCGTCGCTCGCCACCAGACCGACGGCATGCGCTCGCGTTTCGACCACGGTCTGGTCGACCAGCTGGTTCAACACCGCCTGGCGCAGCTGCGGGCTGTTGAGCTGGGCGATATCGGGGGCATTCTGGCCGAGCATGTTGCGCAGTTCGGTCAGGCGGTTGCGCACCGCATCGCTGAATTCCTTCTGCGATACCGGGGTGCCATCGACGTGCGCAACGGCGTCACCGCCGCCGCCGTTGCGGAAGTAATAGTCGACGCCGAACAGGGCGAAGGGCACGGTGATGAGTGCCAGCAGGATCTTGGCAACGAGGCCCTGGGAGAGTTCGCGGAAACGTTCGAGAAGCATGGCGTGGTCTGTGGTCTTGAAGTGTGGGACGCCCGGGTGCCGGACGCTGGACGCGACCGCGGTGCCGGACCACCGGTAAACCCATGATTAGAGCACAATTCCAGGGCAGCTTGCCTGGAATCCGAGCCCCTCAAGGCAATGCCGGGCATCACCATGAGGTGTCGGCTACGCACAAAGGAAGCCTAGAATGGGACCCATGCACGCGAGCCGAGCCACCATGTCGACCGTCCAAGCGCACACCATCGACGCCTTCCTGGAGTGGGAACAACTGCAGACGCTGCGTCACGAATTTGTCGATGGCGACGTTCGCGCCATGGCCGGAGCGGGTCGTCGCCATGAGCAGGTGGCAGGCGCGCTGTTCAACCGCCTGTCGGCGCACCTCGATGGCACGGCCTGCGGCGTATTCAAGGGTGACTTTGCGGTGCGCCTGGAAGCAGCCAACAGCTACTACTACCCTGATGTGCATGTCAGCTGCGATCCACGTGACACCGACGAACGGGCCAATCTTCATCCCAAACTCATCATCGAAGTCCTGTCCGCCACGACCGCCGACAACGACGTTGGCGAGAAGCGTCGCAACTATCTGACCATCCCTGCGCTCGATGAGTATGTTGTGGTCGACCCGAAGGCCTTGACGGCGACCAGTTGGGTGCGTCAGGGCGATACCTGGCTCAAGCGCGCCTTCAATGCTGGCGAGCCGCTGGCATTCGTGAGCGTGGGCCTGACGCTCGACCTCGCCGACATGTTCGGCAGGGCTTGAAGGCCGCTCGCGGCCTCAGCCGAGCAGGCGCCGCAGCTCCTGCTTGAGGATCTTGCCGGCCACCGAGACCGGCAATGCCGCGACCGCGACCCAGCGCGTCGGGATCTTGTAGGGCGCCAGCAGCGGCTGGAGCGCAAGGCGCAGCATGGCCGGATCCCTGGCCTGGCCCGCCTGCCACTCCACGAAGGCCACCACCGCCTGATCGCCAGCGCCCAGGTCTTCGCCCAGCACGGCCGCCTGACGCACACCGGGCAGACGCTGCAGCGCGGCCTCGACTTCGAGCGGATAAACCTTGAAGCCCGAGCGGATGATCATTTCCTTGCTGCGTCCGAGCACGAACACGGCACCGTCGGGATCCTGGCGCACGATGTCGCCTGTGGCGAGCCAGCCATCGCGCAGCACCTCGGCGGTGAGCTCCGGTGCGCGGAAATAGCCCGCCATCACGCCCGGTCCACGCACCTGCAGGTGGCCGGGACTGCCGGCCGCCACCGCCCTGCCCTGTTCGTCGAGGATGCGCAATTCGAGTCCCGGCAAGGGCGGGCCGACCGCGACATCAGCGCGCGGTGATTCGAGCAGGGTCTGGCAGATCGACGGTCCGTTTTCGGTCAGGCCGTAACCGTTGTGCAAGGTCAGCGCAAAGCGCGCCTCCACGGCGCCCTTGAGCGCGGGATCGAGCGGCGCGCCGCCGCTGAACAGCGAACGCAAGGCCGGCGCGCGCGCAGCGGCATCGTGCGCCGAGGCTTCGAGCAGACGCACATAGAGCGTCGGCACCCCCTGCAGCACCGTCACCCCCTGCGCCAAAGCAGCCCAGGCCTGCTGCGCGCTGAAGCGTGGCGCCAGATGCACGCAGGCACCGGCATGCAGGGTGGCCAGCAGCACCGAACTCAGGCCGAACACATGCGACATCGGCAGCACGCCGTAGGCGACGTCCTCGCGCACCAGGTGGCGCACGGCGGCCGACAGGGAAGCCACCGCCACCAGATTGCGCTGACGCAGCATCACGCCCTTGGGCTGGCCGGTGGTGCCCGAGGTGTAGATCAGCGCAGCGATGCGCTCTGCCGGGTCGTCGGCCAGCGGCTCCACGGACTGGCCGGCATGCGTCGGCGGCAGCAGCAGCGCCAGACCGCCATCGTCGGCCTGCGGCCAGGCGGTGGCGGCCAGCACGCGCGCGTGTTGGGCGGCGGCCGGCGAAGCGGCCACGGTGAAGGCCAGCGCGCGCGCGCCGGCATGCGTGGAGAGCGCGACGATTTCCGCCGTCGTGAGACGCGCATTGAGCGGCACGCTCCAGATCTGACGCAGCGAGGCCGCGAACAGCAGCACCACCTGGGCGGCGCAGTTCTCGCCGACGATGGCCAGGCGCTCGCCGGGCTGCACTCCAACGGTGTCGAGCGCAGCGGCTGCGCGCTCGATGGACTGCCACAACTCGCGCCATGAAATGCGGCGCTCGCCCTCGATCAGGGCGACGGCGTCCGGGCGGATGGCCGCCCAGCAGGCGGGGATGTCATGGATCTGCTGGATTCCGGGCATGGCCGGATTGTCGACGGCGGCAGCGGGCGGCGTCCAGCGTGCCGCCCGTGGATCGAGGCGCGAAATCAGGCGATCTCGGTCACGAACTGCGCGCGCGCGCGCCGCACCTTCTTGAGCGAGACCAGCCAGTCGCTGCCCGCTTCGCGATAGCCGAGCGGCAGCAGGGCCACGCTGCGCAGGCCCTGGGCACGCAGGTCCAGCAGCGCATCGAGCTGGTCGGCATCGAAGCCTTCCATCGGCGTGCTGTCGACATGCTCATTGGCAGCGGCCACCAGCGCCGTGCCGAGGCCGATGTAGGCCTGGCGCGCCGCGTGCTGGAAGTTCACTTCGGCGCCACGCTTGGGATAGTTGGCCAACAGCATCTGGCGATAGTTATCCCAGCCTTCATTGCTGCCGCCACGCTGTTCGTTGACCAGATCGAACATCATGTTGATGCGCGCCGGCGTGTAGTCGTCCCAGGCTGCGAACACCAGCAGGTGCGAGCAATCCACGACCTGGCCCTGCCCCATCGCGATCGCGCGGATCTTGCCCAGCATCTCGCGATTGGTGATCACCAGCACCTGGTAGGGCTGCAGGCCGCTTGAGGTGGCAGCGAGGCGCACCGCTTCGAGAATGCGGTCGACCTTTTCCTGCGACACGCTGCGGGTCGGGTCGAACTTCTTGGTGGCGTAGCGCCAGTTGAGGGTCTGAATCAGGTCCATAGGCGGGTTTCCAAAGGGGTCAAAGATCTGCCGGGGCGTTGCACCCCGGCAGATTACCACCCGACTCAGTCGCGGCGGTTCTTGGCCAGCGTGACGGTCTCGAACAGCTCGTAGTTGCCAGTGGCGACGGTGTCGGCGCCCGGCGCGTGGTAGTAGCTCATGGTGATGGTGGTCTTGCCGCCATGCTCACCCGGATCGTAGTCGAACACGGCGATGCCATAGCCGGTCTTGGTGTCGCGCTGCGCCGACCACAGCGCATCCTCGACCGCGTCCGCACCGCGACGCACGAACGTGCCCGGCGCGGCACCGGGCACCGGACGGTTGGGCTTGGTGATGATCTTGGCTTGCGGCGTGCCCGTGGCCAGGTCGACACCGTAGACGTCGAGCGGCACACTGGTGCCGCCGCCCCCCAGGACCAGGTGGATGGTGCCGCGGCTGGTGTCGAAAGTGCCGTCTGCGGGCGCCGAACGCACCACCGGGCGCGGTTGCAAGGTATCCACGGTGGCGCCGCTGGCCACATCGGTACCGGTGTTGTGGTTGCAGCCGCGCACCGGGTAGCTGCGCTCGTAGTCGTGGTCATGGCCGCACAGCACCAGGTCGACGCCGTAGCGGTCGAACAGCGGCAGCCACGCTTCGCGGATGCCCTTGTCCGAGCCGTTGCCGGTCTTGGACGAACTCAGCGCGATCTGGTGCATCTGCACCACGATCCAGTCGATGTCGTCGTCCTCGGCCGCCGCACTCAGCGTCTCTTCCAGCCAGCGCGTCTGCTCACCCTGGCTGTAGCCGCGGACATAGAACGAGGTGCCCGGCTCGATCGGGGCATTGCCGGTGCTGGCGGCCGGCACCAGGGGATTCGGGCCAGCCACGAAGGCGGCGCCATCCTGGTAGATGACATCGTCGGCATCCAGCGAGACGAACAGTACCGAACTCACGCGGAAGGCGTACCAGCGGCCCGGGAAGCGCGTGTCATTTTCCGGCAAGGTGTACCGTGCCAGATAGGACGCCAGGCCCTGCTCGCCGTTGTTGAACTCGATTTCATGGTTGCCCGGACAGGGCATCCACGGCCGGTTGGCGGCCGAGGCCTGGTTGTTGTTGCCGAAATCGCGCCACACCTCGGGCTGGTGCCCAGGGTTGAGGTTGGCATAGCACAGGTCGCCGTTGAGCATGTGGAACAGCGGCTGGAAACGCTCCACGGCCTGCACCGCGAAGCGGCTCTGCGGCGAGGACAGCACCCACTTGGTGTTGGGCGTGGCCAGATCGCCGTAGCTCGACCAGCGGAACGGGGCACGTCCGCGCGGCGCGGTCTTGAAGGTGGCGGCGAAGGGCTGGGCGGCATTGCTGTCGTTGTCGGCCGTGACCACGTACTGGTATTGGCTGTTGGCCTTCAGGCCGTGCACGCGCGCATGGTAGTTGAACACCGTTTCGCCGTTGAGTCCGTCGGTGTAGGTGCGCAGCACGCCGTGGATGACATGGTCGTGGCCTTCGCTGCCCGACACGCGCACGCGCGGATTGACCGCCTGGCCGAGCGAAGCCCAGCTGATGACGACTTCGGACGCCGGGTCATTGCCCCAGGTCAGGTGGATCTGTTCAGGGGTGCCATCGGGACCGGCGGCGCCGGCCGGACGGCTGATGGCGATGCTGGCAGCAGCACCAGCCAGGCCGGAGACGCCGGCGCGTTTCAGGAAACCGCGACGCGCGTTGTCCTGGGGGGCCTGCGCGTCGGTGTCGGCAGCAGGGCCGGTCGACGGTGCATCGGGAATGTTCTTGCTCGACATGGGGCTGTCCTCGTCCTTGGAGTGGAAGGAAAGCGTGCCCGCGGGCGGACTGTGCCAGCCGCTGCGGCGCGCAAACCCGTCGGCGTCGTCTGCGGACGCCGGCCGGGCAAGGACAGAGTGTTGCCGTGGAGTGCTGCCAGCAGATGACAGCCCGTCCGGCGCGGCGCGCCGGACGGTTCGAGCCCTACTTGGCGGTGGGCATCACGAATTCGGCGCCCTTGCCGATGGTCTCGGGCCAGCGCTGCATGACGCTCTTCTGGCGCGTGTAGAAGCGCACGCCCTCTTCACCGTAGGCATGCATGTCGCCGAACAGGCTGCGCTTCCAGCCGCCGAAACCGTGCCAGGCCATGGGCACCGGGATCGGCACGTTGATGCCGACCATGCCGACCTGGATGCGCCGGGCGAATTCGCGCGCGACGTTGCCGTCGCTGGTGAAGCAGCTCACGCCGTTGCCGAACTCATGGTCGTTGACCAGCTTGACCGCTGCGCCGAAGTCCTTGACGCGCACGCAGGACAGCACCGGACCGAAGATCTCTTCCTTGTAGATGGTCATGTCCGGCGTGACGTGGTCGAACAGCGTGCCGCCCATCCAGAAGCCCTGCTCGCAGCCGGCACCCGCCTTGGCGCCGTCGAACACGCGGCCGTCCGCCAGCAGTTGCGCGCCTTCCTCGATGCCCTTGGAAATGTAACCGCAGATGCGGCCGTGGGCCGCCGCCGTGACGATCGGTCCCATTTCGGCAGCCAGGTTGTTGCCGTCCAGCACCTTGAGATTACGCGTGCGTTCGAGCAGGGTCGGCATCAGGCGGTCGCCGACATCCCCCACCAGCACCGCCACCGAGATCGCCATGCAGCGCTCGCCGGCCGAACCGTAGGCTGCGCCGATCAGGGCGTCGACGGTGCGCTCGATATCGGCATCGGGCATGACCACCATATGGTTCTTGGCGCCACCCAGGGCCTGCACGCGCTTGCCGTGGCGGGCACCGGTCTCGTAGATGTGGTTGGCGATGGGCGTCGAACCCACGAAGGAGATGGCCTGGATGTCGGGGTGCGCCAGCAGCGCATCCACCGACTCCTTGTCACCCTGGATCACGTTGAACACGCCATCCGGCAGGCCGGCCTGGCGCAGCAATTCGGCGATCAGCAGGCTGGGGCTGGGATCGGTGGGGCTGGGCTTGAGGATGAAGGTGTTGCCGGTGGCGATGGCCACCGGGAACATCCACATCGGCACCATGACCGGGAAATTGAAGGGCGTGATGCCGGCCACCACGCCCAGCGGCTGGCGCATCGTCCAGTTGTCGATGCCGGTCGAGACCTGGTCGGTGTAGTCGCCCTTGAGCAGCTGCGGCACACCGCAGGCGAACTCGACGATGTCGATGCCACGGCTGACTTCGCCCTGGGCGTCGGTGAACACCTTGCCGTGTTCGGCGGTGATCAGGCGCGCCAGTTCGTCGCGGCTGGCATTGAGCAGTTCAAGGAAGCGGAACATGATGCGCGCACGCCGGATCGGCGGCGTATCGGCCCAGGCCGGAAACGCCGCCTTGGCGGCGGCGACGGCGGCCTGCACGTCGGCAGCACTGCCGAGCGCGACTTCGCGCGCCACCGCGCCCGTGGCGGGATTGTAGACCGGCTGGCGACGCGGGCTGCTGCCCGGCGTCGTGGCGCCGGCAATGAAATGTCCGATCAGGGGAACTTGGGCGCTCATGGCGTATGCCTCCAGGGGGGGTCTCCGATATGCGCAGCCTACGCAGGCGGGAGGCGCGCGCCTAGACGCAAAGACTTAACTTTCTGTTCACGATGGTGAACAATACACCCATGGACAGGCAAAGAATCCACGCCCTGCTGGGGCACCTGCACTGGCTGGTGGCGCTGGCCCAGCAGGGCAGCTATACGGCGGCAGCCGCGCGTCTGGGCGTCAGCAAGGCGGCCATGAGCCAGCACATTTCCGAACTCGAACGCATCGCCGGCGTCGCGCTGGTCCAGCGCACCACACGCAGCGTGCGCCTGACCGAAGCAGGCCAGCGTCTGGTCGATGAAACGCGTCCGGCCTTCGAGACCATCGCCGAAAGCTTCGAGAGCGTGCGCGAGTATGGCGGCACGCCACGCGGACTGGTGCGCGTGAGCGCGCCGGTGGCGCTGGCCAGGCAGCAGCTGGTGCCGCGTCTGGCGCGCTTTCTGCATGACAATCCCGAAGTGCGTGTCGAGCTCGACCTGTCCGACCAGCTGGTGTCACTGGCGCGCGAGGGCTTCGACCTCGCCATCCGGCACAGCGACGTGGTGCCCGATACCCACGTCGCCTGGACGCTGTGCACGACCCATCCGGTGCTGGTGGCGAGCCCCGCCTACCTGGCCGAGCACGGAGAACCTGCGCGCCCCGAGGATCTGGCCAGCCATCGCTGCTTGCACTATCCGCGCGGCAGCGAAGTGCCGACCTGGACCCTGGAACGCGGCAGCAGCCGCGCCGCCGAGGCGCGGCGCATCACCGTGCCGGTGCGCGGTCCGCTCGCCGCCACCAACAGCGAAGCGCTGCGCGATGGCGCTCTCGCCCACGTCGGCATCGCGCTGCTGCCGGACTTCAGCGCCCAGGCGGCGCTGAACAGCGGCGAGCTGCTGCGGGTGCTGCCACGCTGGAACGTGGTCGGCACCTTTGCCACCCAGATCCGCGCCATCCGCCCCTATTCGACCCGGGTGCCACTGGCGGTGGCAGCCCTGGTGCAGCATCTGCGCACCTCGCTGGCCGACGGATTTCCGCTGCCCGAACGCACGCGCTAGGGTTCCAGCAGCTGCGGGCGCGCCGCCTACTGACGCGCGACCTCGACCACGGGGCGCTTCTCCAGCGACCACAGGTGCATGGATCCGTCATACAGGCTGACCTCGTGGTTTCCGCCGATTTCCGACAGCGAAAACCAGGCACCCGCCGCCAGGTGGCCGGTGTTGCAGTAGGTGATGGTGCTGGCCTTGGGATCGAAACCGAGCTGTGACATCAGATCGCGGAAGGTGGCAGCGGAATTGAAATGGACCACGCCATGGTCCTCGTGCGTCAGAAGCTCGGGCGAAAGCGGGCGCGCACCCGCGATATGCCCGAACGAAGCCACTACCGGCTTCTTGCTGATGCCGTAGTACTGCGGCAGCGAACGCGCGTCGACCAGTTGCACGCCGCCGTGCAGCGAGGCGCGCGCGACGTCCTCGCTGGTGGCGACCAGGCCGCCACGCAGCGCACCGGCCATCCAGTCGCCAGCGGCAGGCGCGCTGCCGCGCTTGACCACCGCCTGACCGGCGGCGATCCATGCCGCGGTGCCGCCGTCGAGCAAGGCCAGATGATCCTCGCCATAGACCTTGAACTGCCAGTAGAGGCGGGCCGCCTCGTCGAGATCGGTGACGTCCTGCCCGAGCGAGGCGATCACGATCGGCATGCCGGCGCGCACGCCGGCGTCGCGAACCAGCTGCTGGAATGCCTCGCGGCCCGGCAGCATCAGCTTCGCCTTGACACCGTTGACCTCACGATCGACCCGGACCTTGGAGAAGTCGAGCGGCAGCGAACCGGGGATCTGGCCCGCTGCCTTGACCACGCTGCGTCGGCCCGCGGCATCGGGCTTGCCGAGTTCGGGCTCCTGCGTGAAGGTTTCGAGATCGCTGCGCACTTCCACCACCTGCACCTCGTTGCGGTGCGCGAGCAGCCACGGCACATCGACCAGTGGACCCGGCATGTCGACGGCCAGCGCGGGTGTCGCCAGCGCGCCGAGCCCGGCCGCGAGCAGCCAGAACTTCATTTGCTTGGACAGACTCTTCATTGACCTTCCTCCTCTGATATGGCGCCGCCATGCATGGGCGGAACCAGGGCAACCGAACATTCGGTCAGTACTTCCAGCGATCGATCTTCGAACACTGTTTCAAGGCTGGCAGCGGCGCCACGGCTGCGCGCCACCCGTTGATCCCGGTCGCGCAGCAGCGCATCGACCACCGGTGCGTAGGCCTGCACACAGGCGCTGACCCAGCGCGCGACCGGCGCCAGCCTTCCTGCGGTCGTGCAGCGGAAGTCGCGCGCCGCCGCCGACAAGGCCGGCGCGGGCAGCCACCGTTCGCCGGTTACCCAGCGATTGACGGTGAACAGGCGCACCGGCAATCCCTGGCCGTCGATGGCCACCGCGATCAGGTGGCTTGCCATGTGGCTTCCCTTGCCGGTCGGGTCCAGGAAGACATGGAAGTGCCCGTACTCTCCGCGGCTCGCGAAACCGTCGGCGTGGGCATGGAAGAAAAAGCGCGTGCCGTGTGCGAGATCCACCACGTCACGCGCAGGGTAGCGACGCGCTGCCCTGAAATCGCCGGCGCCTGCGAGTGCCGCACGCAACAGCCCGCCGTGACGTACGGCAAGCGCCATCTGCGCGCCCAGGAGTTCCTGGGCACGCTCGGCCTGTGGAAGCGCCGCGGGCTCGCGGCCGGACAGGCAGGTGCGCGTGTCATGCATCAGGCACCGGATCGTGCGCCAACCGACTCAGCGCGCCGCGCAGGGATTGGCGGGCTTCTTGCGCGTGCCGGCCGCGCAGGGATTCTCGGCTTTCTTGGCGTGGCCGGCACTGCACGGATTGTCGGCCTTCTTGCGTGCCCCTGCGGCACAGGGGTTCTCGCCCTTGGCACGCGCCTTGGACTCGTCGCTGGCCGGCGCCGGGGCATCGGCGGCGCGCGCGGGCGCCATGACGGGAGCGGCGGCCAGGGCCGCCAGCAGGGCCGGAATGCTGATGCGTCCGGCGTTTGAAGGCTTGGACTTCTTGCTCATGGACGAGGTCTCCAGTGAAGGGCGTTTTCAGAGTGCGGGATTGGGCGATTCGCCGGCGACGGCCTGTTGCGCAGTGACCGGTCCGGGCCCCTGGCGTTCGAAGCGCGCGGCCACGAAGAAGATGGCCACCGCCATCGCCAGCAGCACGCCGTCGATCACCAGCGGCGGGACGCGCAGCAGTTCCGGCAGGGTGTCGGCCGTGCCCACCTCGCCCGCCTTGGTCAGGGGCACCAGGACATCGAAGCCGGCCGCGAACATCCAGGTACCGGCGAGCAGGCCGACCAGGAACAGCAGTGCGTCGAGACGTCCCGACACGCAGCCGACGACCGAGGTGCCCGGACAATACCCGCCAACCGCGAATCCGGCCCCGACCAGCCCGCCACCGATGGCGGCTGCGATCAGCACAGCGGGCGGCACGAACAAGCCGTCGGCGTCGAGCAGGCCCGCCAGCGTCAGCAGGTGCAGCCCGATCGCCGCGACCACGATGGCGGTGAACATGACCTTGAAGACCGACCAGTCGGTGAGCCGGAACTGCCCGGTCAACTTGGACGGACTGCCGAAACCGGAATTTTCCAGCACGAAACCGAACAGGGCGCCGCACAGCAGCCCGCTCGCCACATCTCCACCAGGTATCATCATGATCAGACGCTCCGCACCAGTCGGCTGGCAATCAGCCCGACCGCGAAAAATGCCACCAGGAAGGCGAACCCGGCCAGGCTCAGCACAGCGGCACCGGACAAACCGAGCCCGCTGGTGCATCCGGCTGACACGCGTGCCCCGAAACCCGCGAACAGGCCGCCGATCAGCGCAACCGCTGCGCGCCGGGGCGTTCCCAGACCGCGCGAACCGTCGAACTGGAAACGGAAGCGACGCCCCCACCAGGCCGCGAGGCCTGCGCCCAGGGCCACCCCGAGCACCTGCCAGGTGATCCAGGACGACAGCGGGCGGCCGTCCTCAAGCAGTGGTGCGAAGTAGCTGCCGCTGCCGAGCGTGGTCGGCGCCGCCTCGGCGGCCCCGGCAGCGGCCAGGCGCGTGAAGAACCCGGTCGCCCCCAGGCCATGCCCGGTCAGCACGAAGGTCAGCAGCAGGACCAGTCCCAGCACGATGCCGGCCACCAGGGGGGGCCAGAATGGCCGCGGCATCGCCAGGCTTCCGACGCCGGCCGTGTCCTCAGGCACGCAGGCTTGCTGTGCAGTATTCATGACACCTCCAGAGAATTATTAACATATTCGCATTCGCGCATGGGCGAATGTACCCGCGTCCCTCGTCGCCATGCAAGAGCCTGGCGCCAGGCCCCGCCGGACCTGTTCCAGGCAGCCCCCTGGTCTGCCGGCACCTTCACAGCTGCCAGGTCCAGGCCAGGCCCAGCGAGTCCTCGCGCAGACGGACGGTTTCGGTCCCGGCGGCATTCGCAGGAGCGCCTTGGCTCTGGAACAGGGGATTGAGCAGCGAGGCGCCGCTTACCGAGCGTTCCGGGGCGTGCATGAGGGCCACAGTCAAGGTCTGGTCGGGACCGAAGCTGCGGCTGAAGCCGGCCGTGAACTGATCCTGCACGATGCCCGGGGCCAGGATGTTGAAAGTGACATCGCGCGCCTGCACCGGGTTGCTGGCGTGCGCAAGGCCACCACGCAGCACCCACTGCGGATTGACCTGCCACTCGACGCCGAGCTTGAGCGTGTTGACGTCCTGCCAGCCGAATCCCGGCCCATTGGGTGCGCCGAGCTGGGCGCGGAAGAAGTTGGTACTCGGATTGCCGACCGCGGCCAGGCCGCTGTAATCGATGCGCTTGTAATCGAGCGCCAGCAGCAGCGCGGTCGTGGGCTTGAAGCTCAGGCCCACCGTGATATTGGGCGGCAGGTCGAAGCGTCCTTGCTCGGGAAACAGGCCGGAATACGAGGAAAAGGGGCTCATGTGGATGCGCATGCCATAGCTCACGCCCACCTTGAGACGTTCGTTGATCTCTGCCAGATAACCGAGCCGCAGACCGAGACCAGTCGAGGAATCGTAGCCCCCATTGCTGACGTGGGCCGGATCACTGCTGTTCATGCCGAACAGTTGCGCGCCGTCGATCTTGAACCGCTGGTAGGCCAGTTGCGGCGCCAGGCCCAGCGACTGCCCGGGCGCGAATTTCCACGCCAGCGTGGGCGCCACGATCAGCTGTGACAGATCAACACCCAGGCGTCCAGAACCGCACAGCATGTTGGCCGGGCCGAACTGGAAGCGCGCATTGGGGCACTGGAACGAGCCCTGCGGATAATCCGTGTTCATGCCGCCGTTGCCGTAGACGGTGACACCCATGGCGAGGTCCTGGCGCAGCCGATGGCTGTAGGCGATTTCAGGAATGAAGAAATCCTGCGAGCCACTGGACACGCTGCCATTGAGCGGTGCCAGGGCCGCACCGGAGCGGTCCGCCGAGCGCACCGGACGGAACCAGTCGACACCGATTTCGAGCTGCTCGCCGGCTTCGACCATCGTCGCAGGATTGTTGGCACCGCCGTAGGCATCGCCGGTCACGGCTGCGGAGGCCCCTCCCATGCCCTTGGCGCGCATGCCGTAGCCGTGTGAAAAGTAGCCGTCCGTGGCCCAGCTGCGCGCCGCCCCGCCCATCTCCAGCGCCACGGCACACGCCACCAGCAACCAACGCTTGTCCTGCTTCATGAGTCCTCCTCACCGCTGACCGGTTTTTGATGTGATTTTTCTTCGCATTCGCACTGGCAAGGCAAAAAAGTCTGCCCGAGGTCCTGATCTGGGGCTTGCCCTCCGTCCGGCAGAATGCGAATATGAAACATCAGCACATACGCATATTCGCATCTACCGCACATAAACCATACCGACCGCGATGACTTTCCGGCAAGCACTTTCAACCCTGCAGCGCACCATAGGCTTGGCCCCGGGCCTTCGCTATTGCTGCGCAGCATTGGGGCGAATGCTTTCCGCAATTGAATTGCTACCTCTGATTGGCGCAGCGATTGCTGCATGGCCAAATATCGTATTCGGCATGGAAGCCGCCACCGCCGCCGTGCCGGTCCTGCACGCCGAGCACTTGGCTCCCCACAGCTGGTACCTGCGTGGCGAGGCTGGGGCAGCCAGCCGTGCCAACTTCGGCTTCAATTCCAACGCTGGCTTTGTGGTGACTTCCGACGGGGTGGTCGCCTTCGATTCGCTCGGCACGCCGGCGCTGGGCGCACGCATGCTGGAAGCCATCCGCGCGGTCACCGATCAACCGGTGCGCATGCTGGTGATCAGCCACTGGCACGCCGACCACTTCTACGGCGCTGCCGCGTTCCGCACGGCGCACGCACGCGTGCTCGCGCTCGACAGCGGACGCGAGGCCTGGCACTCGGAACGCAGCGTGGCGCGACTGGCCCAGCGCCAAGTCGACCTGGCACCCTGGGTCGATGCGCACACGCAACTGCTGGGTGCCGACGAATGGATCCACGTGCCAGTGGGAACGCGCCTGCATTTCCGCCTGGGCGACGTCGATTTCGATTTCGTCCCGGGTGCCGGTGCGCACACGCCGGAAGACCTGATGCTCTACTGCGAGCAGGATGGCGTGCTGTTCGCCGGCGACGTGTATTTTTCGGGGCGCATCCCTTACGTCGGTGATGCCGACACGCGGGCCTGGCTCACAGCGCTGGACGGCATCGCCGCCACGCATGCGCGCATCGTCGTGCCGGGACACGGACCGGCTTCGCGCAAGGTGGAACCCGACATCGCGATGACGCGCGACTACCTGCTCTACCTGCGCCGAGTCATGGGCGCGGCCGCCCGCGACCTGATCGATTTCGATCTTGCCTACCGGCAGGCCGACTGGCATGACTGGTCCGCGCTGCCGGCGTTCGCAGACGCCAATCGCATCAATGCCTACGGCGTGTACCTCGAGATGGAGCAGGAGGCGCTGGCCCAGCCATGAGTATGGTCCGTCCAGCGTGGCGCCCCCAGGCGGCGCCCGGTATCCTGCCGGCTCACCCATCACTGCATGCGTATCTGCGCATAGCCAAAACCATGAATGCTGCCGATGATCCGCAAACTGCCGACCGACCGCTGCGCGAGAACTCGTACGAAGTGCTGCAGGCGGTCGCCGAATTCTTCTCGGTCCTGTCGACCCCGGTGCGACTGTCGATCCTGCACGCCGTGTGCGACCAGGAACGGACCGTGAGCGAAATCCTGAGTTTTGTCGGTGCCAGCCAGTCCAACGTGTCCCAGCATCTGGCGGTGCTGTATCGCGCGGACATCCTGGGCCGGCGTCGCGAAGGCAACCAGATCTATTACTTCATCAAGAGCACCCAGGCCCTGGGCGTCTGCAAGGGCGTTTGCCAGCAGTTCACACAGGAATTCGAAGCGCAGAAGCAGGCCGGCAAGACCGGCTGACCCCCCCGAGAGCACCGGCCGTCAGATGCCGGGCTCCACTGAACCACCCCTCATGGAGGAGACCATGACGTCATGACCAGCCGGAAAACCGATCTGCCGCCGGGGCGCCTGCGCGCCGCACCGGAGGGCTTTCTCACCGCCGAGGACATCGCCGCAGTCCAGGACGGCCGCCGCGACTTCCTGGCCGGGGCTTTCCGCAAGGCCCTGGGGGCCGGCGTGGCGCTTGCCGCCGCACAGAGTGCCACTGCCAGGGCGGCCGCCGATGCCGGCGACCCGGCGATCCTGACCATGCAGCCGTACAACCACACGCTGGGAAATCCAGTGGCGGCGCACCCCTACGGCCTGCCGTCGAAGTACGAGCACAATCTCGCACGCCGCGAGAGCCCTGGCCTGTCGTCGATTTCGCAGGCCTCGGTCTCGTTCACGCCGCTGCAGGGCCTGTTCGGCATCATCACGCCCAGCGGCCTGCACTTCGAACGCCATCACGGCGGCTGGCACGACATGGACCCTTCCCTGCACCGCCTGATGGTGCACGGCGACGTGCGCGCGCCGCGCGTCTACACCATGGACGACCTGTTGCGGCTGCCCTCGGTCTCGCGCATCCATTTCGTGGAATGCGGCGCCAATTCCGCCATGGAATGGAGCAATGTGGCGGTGCCGACGGTGCAGTACACCCATGGCATGCTTTCATGCAGCGAATTCACCGGCGTGCCGGTCTCGATCCTGCTCGACGCGGTCGGTATCGATCCGCGCAAGACGCCCTACGTGCTGGCCGAAGGCGCCGACAGCGCCAGCCATGCGCGCACGATTCCGATCGAGCGCCTGCTCGACGACGCGATGGTGGCCTACGCCATGAACGGCGAGATGCTGCGTCCGGAAAACGGCTATCCGCTGCGCCTGATCGTTCCCGGACTGCAGGGTGTCTCGCAGGTCAAGTGGCTGCGCCGGCTCAAGGTCGGCAACACCCCCTGGGACCTGCGCGACGAGTCCTCGCAATACTCGGACCTGATGCCCGACGGCAGCGCACGCCAGTACACCTGGATCCAGGAGTGCAAATCGGTGATCACCTCGCCCTCGGGCGGCCAGATGCTGCTCGACCGCGGCCTCTACAACATCTCCGGCGTGGCCTGGTCGGGGCGCGGTGCGATCAAGCGCGTCGACGTTTCGGTGGACGGTGGTCGCAACTGGCAGACCGCCACCTTGCAGACCCCGGTGCTGTCCAAGGCGCTGACGCGTTTCAATTTCTCGTGGAACTGGGACGGCAGCCCGGCCATCCTGCAGTCGCGCGCCATCGACGAGACCGGCTATGTCCAGCCGAAGATGAACGAGCTGCGCGCCGTGCGCGGCAGCCGCTCGATCTACCACAACAACGCCATCCAATCCTGGAAAGTGGCCGAATCCGGCGAGGTGAGCAATGTCCAGGTCTATTGATCCGAGCGCGCTGCCCGGTGCCGCACACCGCCTGCGCGCCACCTGGCTGGCGATCGTGCTTGGGGTGTGCATCGCCACGCCGGCGTTCGCGGCCGGCAACACCCCCAGCGCCCTGGCCATCGGCCGGCCCCCCACCGCGGCCGAGGTCGCGGCCTGGAACATCGACGTGCGCCCGGACTTCCAAGGACTGCCCAAGGGTTCGGGATCGGCCAGCAACGGTGCCGACATCTTCGAGGCCAAATGCGCGGCCTGCCACGGCTCGTTCGCCGAGAGCAATTCGGTGTTCCCGCCCATCGCCGGCGGCGTCACGGCCAAGGACATCGAGACCGGCCGCGTCGCCAACCTGGCCACGCCCGGTTATCCGCAGCGCACCACCCTGATGAAGATCGACCACGTCTCCACGCTGTGGGACTTCATCCGCCGTGCAATGCCCTACCCGAACCCGAAATCGCTCGCGCCGGACGAGGTCTACGCCATCGTCGCCTACCTGCTGAGCCTGAATGGCGTCGTCGCAGAGGACTTCGTGCTCGACCAGGACAACATCGCCGAGGTCGACAAGCGCATGCCCAACCGCAACGGTATGCGTCACGACCACGGCATGGGCAGGGTCGACGGCACTCCGGACGTCAAGAGCGTCGCGTGCATGCACGACTGCATCGCCACCCCGCAGGTGCATTCCGCGCTGCCCGACAGCGAACGCGGCACCAACGGCAACCTGGCGGACCAGAACCGCCTGTACGGTCCGCTGCGCGGCCAGGGCAAACCGACGCCGCCGGAAGCAGCCCAATGAACAAGGCGTCCATGGGCGTTCGCGCGCCCGCAACCGTTCAATCCCGAGGAGGATTCTCATGCAATCGCGTCGTCAATTCCTGAAGACCACGAGCTGGACAGCGCTTGGCCTGGCCGTCGCTGCCGGCTGGCTGCGTCCGTCGGAGGCCCTGGCTGAGGACTGGAACCAGGCGGCTTTCGAAGCCAAGAGCGTGCCTGACGTGCTCAAGGCGCTGGGCCTTGCCGGTCCGCCGAAGCAGAGCGATGCCATCACGCTCACCGCCCCTGACATCGCCGAGAATGGTGCCGTGGTGCCGATCTCGGTCGCCAGTACGCTGAGCGACGTCAAGCGGATCGCGATCCTGATCGAAAAGAACCCCAGCACCCTGGCGGCGCAGTTCACCCTGCTGCCGGGTGCCGATCCGGCGATCACCACGCGCGTGAAGGTCGGACAGTCGACCGACGTGTACGGTCTGGTACTGGCCGGCGATCAGCTCTATTTCACCAAGAAAGAAGTCAAGGTCACCCTGGGTGGCTGCGGCGGCTGAGGCCGTCGAACCTGCGAACGAGGAGCACAACATGCCTGATCCGATGCGGATCCGCGCCACCAGCGCGGGTGACAAGACCACTGTCAAGATCCTGATGAGCCACGAGATGGAAACCGGCCAGCGCAAAGGCGCCGACGGCAAGCCGATCCCGGCCTGGTTCATCCGGACCGTCACCGTGAGTCTCAACGGCAAGCCGGTCGTCATGGCCGAATGGGGCCCGGCGGTGAGCAAGAATCCCTTCATGCAGCTGCTGCTGAGCGGCGGTACGAAAGGCGACAAGGTGGAGGTGACCTGGGTCGACACCCATGGGGAAACCCGAACCGACGCAGCGACCGTCGCGTGAAACCGCGCATCGGCCGGTCGATGGCGTTGGCGAGCCTGGCTGCGGCCTTGTGCGCAGCCACGCTGCTCGCGGGCCCCTGCGGCGCAGCCGACAGTGCGTCGGCGCGCGCGCAAGGCGCAGCACGCACCGCCACGCACGCTGCGGAAGGGCGTGTCGCGGTGGTGTACCACCTCAGCGAAGGCATCGACCAGGCCGCGCGCGCACTCGGCAACATCCGCAACCATCTGGCGGCCGACCCCACGGTGCACATCGTGGTGGTCGGTCTGGGCGGCGGCATCGATTTCATGCTGAGCGGCGCGCACGACGCCCACGGCAATCCCTTCGACGTCACCATCGAGGACCTGGCACGCCAGGGCGTGGAGTTCCGCGCCTGCAACAACACGCTGCACGCGCGCGGCATCGACCCGGCGCGCCTGGTGCCGGAGGCGCAAGTGGTGCCCGCCGGCGTTGCCGAGATCGCGCGCCTGCAGGCGCGCGAGGGATTCGCCTACATCCGGCCTTGAAGCCTGAGCGAGGAGAAGCATTCCATGAGCACAAGAAACAGCACTAGCGTGCGCCGGCTGATCGCGATCGGGCTGGCCGCCCTGATCGGCCTGGCCACGGGCACCACCCGCGCGGAAGATGCGCTCGACGAGATCGCGCGCTTCCGCCAGCAGATGGCCGACGACAATCCGGCGGAACTCTGGGAGACACGCGGCGAGGCCGCCTGGCACGAGGCCGATGGGCCGAAGCACGTGTCGCTGGAGCAATGCGACCTCGGCATGGGGCCGGGCGTGGTCGCCGGCAGTTTTGCGCGCCTGCCACGCTGGTTCGCCGACGCTCGGCAGGTCATGGACCTGGAGCAGCGCCTGGTCTGGTGCATGATGACCCAGCAGGGCATGAGCCGGGAGGCCGCCGAGGAGAACCACTTCGGCGACGGCGGCAAGCGCTCGCGCCTGGAGGCACTGGCGGCCTGGATCGCCGGGCAGTCGCGCGGCATGCCGGTCGACGTGCCGGCCAGCCATCCCGAGGAGCAGCGCATGCTCGCGCTCGGTGAGCGCATGTTCTATTACCGCGCCGGCCGCCACGACTTCTCGTGCGCCACCTGCCACTCCGGTGACAAGCAACGCGTGCGGCTGCAGGCGGTGCCCAACCTGACCGATCCCAAGGATGCCAGGCGCGCCTGGACCACCTGGCCCGCCTATCGCATTTCGCAGGGCGAGGTGCGCACCATGCAGAACCGCATGAACGACTGTCTGCGCCAGCAGCGCATGCCGGAAGTCGGCTTCGGGTCGGAACTGGTGACCGCACTGTCCATGTACATGGCCCATCAGGCGCAGGGCGGCATCGTCGATGCGCCCTCGCTCAAGCGCTGAATCCCGCCAGGAGGCTCCCCCATGTCACGCATGTCCATGATCATCCGCGCGCTGCTGCCCGCCCTGCTGCTGGCGGCGGCCAACACCTGCCCGGCCGCCGGCGCACTGCCCGACGACGCAGCGTTCCGCACCATGCTGCAAAGCTCCTTCCAGGACAAAGGCGGTGTCACCGTCGCCAGCATCCTGCAGCAGGACGCCGTGCAGAAGCTCTGTTCGCGGCCGCGCAGCGAAGTCCCTGCTGCCGAAGCCGAACGCGTGCAGGCCGAACAGGCCGCGCAGGTCGTCTATCCCGCTGATGGCAAGTACCTGGGCGACTGGCGCGAAGGCGAGAAGATCGCCCAGAACGGCCGCGGCCTGCAGTTCAGCGACGACCCCAAGGAGCCGAACGGCGGCAACTGCTACGCCTGCCATCAGCTCAACCCCAAGGAAGCCGCCTACGGCACGCTGGGACCCAGTCTGACCGGATACGGACGCCTGCGCGGCACCAGTCCGGAAATCCTGAAGTACACCTGGACGCGCATCTACAACACCCAGGCGATCAACGTGTGCTCGATGATGCCGCGCTTCGGCCACCAGCGCATCCTGACCGAACAGCAGCTGCGTGACGTGATGGCCCTGCTGCTCGACCCCGCCTCACCGGTCAACCAGTAGGAGCCATCATGGACCGTCGCGATTTCCTGGCCACTCTGGCCATTGCTGCCGGTGGCACGCTTCCGCTCGGCCGCGCCCTGGCCAGCGACAAGGACCCGGGCGAAGTGCTCTATGACCTGGGTGCGGCAGCGCCCGGCAGCGTCTCGCTGATGCATTTCACCGACTGCCATGCGCAGCTGCTGCCGATCTGGTTCCGCGAACCCAGCGTCAACATCGGCGTGGGCGCCCAGAGCGGCAAGGTGCCGCACCTGGTGGGCGAAGCGCTGCTGCGCGAATCCCGCATCGCGCGCGGATCGCCGGCCGCCTATGCCCTGGCTTGCCTGGACTACGTCGAATCTGCGAAACGCTTCGGCAAGGTCGGCGGCTTCGCCCACCTCGCGACGCTGGTCCAGCGCGTGCGCGCGGCACGCCCCGGCGCCCTGCTGCTCGATGGCGGCGATACCTGGCAGGGCTCGGCCACCGCGCTGTGGACCGAAGGTCGCGACATGATTGCCGCCTGCCGGCAACTCGGGGTCGACATCATGACCGGCCACTGGGAGTTCACGCTGGGTGCGGAACGCGTGCGCCAGATCGTCGACAAGGAACTGGACGGCAGGATCGAGTTCGTCGCCCAGAATGTGCGCACGGCGGACTTCGGCGATGCGGTGTTCAAGCCCTGGGTGATGCGTGAAATCCGTGGCGTGCCGGTCGCGATCATCGGCCAGGCCTTCCCGTACACGCCGATCGCGAATCCGCGCTGGATGGTGCCAGACTGGACCTTCGGCATCCTGGAGTCCGGCGTGCAGGATTGCGTGGACGCCGCACGCAAGGCCGGCGCGCAGGTGGTCGTGCTGCTGTCCCACAATGGCATGGACGTCGACCTCAAGCTCGCCGCGCGCGTGCACGGGCTCGACGCCATCCTCGGCGGCCACACCCACGACGGCGTCGCGCGCCCGGTCTACGTCGCCAACGCAGGGGGACGCACGCTGGTGAGCAATGCCGGCAGCAACGGCAAGTTCCTGGGCGTGATCGATTTCGAGCTCAAGAGCGGCCGCGTGCACGACATCCAGTACCGCCTGCTGCCGGTCTTTGCCGACCTGCTGCCCGCCGATCCGGCAATGCAGGCGCTGATCGACAAGGTGCGCGCACCCTACGCCGCCAGACTGGGCGAACCGCTGGCGCTCAGCGAAGGCCTGCTGTACCGGCGTGGCAACTTCAACGGCAGCTTCGACCAGCTGATCCTCGACGCGCTGATGCAGGTGCGCGGCGCCGAGATCGCCTTCTCGCCGGGTTTCCGCTGGGGCACCTCGCTGCTGCCGGGCGAGACGATCACGCGTGAGCATCTGATGGACCAGACCGCCATCAGCTATCCGCGTACCACGCTCAACAACATGACCGGCACCGCCATCAAGGCCGTGCTGGAAGATGTCTGCGACAACCTGTTCAACAGCGACCCCTACTACCAGCAGGGAGGCGACATGGTGCGCGTGGGCGGACTCAGCTACACCTGTTCGCCCAACGCGGCCAGCGGCCAGCGCATCAGCGACATGCGGCTTGGCGGCAAGCCGCTCGAAGCCGACCGCAGCTACAAGGTGGCCGGCTGGGCATCGGTGTCCGAGGACGTCGCGCACGGTGACAGCCCGCCGGTGTGGGACGTGGTGGAGGCCTGGCTCAAGGCCCGCAAGACCATTCCGGCAGTGGTGCCTGAGCAGCCGCGGCTGCTGGGCGTCGATGGCAACCCGGGCTGGTTGCAGCAGGGCTAGCCGCCGGCGGCGCTACGCGCTCTTCGCCGAAGCTGCTGCGCGGCTTGGTACCGCAGTCCAGAACGTCGAGACTGCGGCGCTTGATGCCCTGAGCGGCAAGCAAAGACGCCTCCGGCTCGATGCGACCCGCGAGACCTGCAAGGCCTACATCAACGGGCCGCTTGCAACCCGCCTCGCGCAGCACGCTGCCGCAATAGGCGGTGGCCGCATGCGGCTGGAGCAAGACCCTGACGATGCGGACGGCCAGACCCTGCTGCTCTGGTATCCGGCGGCAGCACCCGCCGATCACTACATCCGCTCTGCCGTGAAGGCGGGACCTTCACGCTCATGCCCGCGCAGCCGATGCACGACGCGCTGCGTGCTGACTACGCGGCAATGACGGGCATGATCTTCGGTGACGTGCCCCAGCTTGATGCCGTCCTGGCGAGCGTCGAAGAGGTCGAGCGCCGCGTGAATGGATGAGCCTGGCCCTGCTTGTCGCGGTCTGACGCGGCGGCCAATCGAGGAAGATGCAAAGGGGGGTAGACAGAAAAAACGGGCCGCGAAGGCCCGTTTTCCTTGAATATTGGCGGAGTGGACGGGACTCGAACCCGCGACCCCCGGCGTGACAGGCCGGTATTCTAACCAACTGAACTACCACTCCGCGTTGGCGTTTCCTGACCGGTGTCGATCAGGAAAGACTGCGAGTATATTGTGGCCTCCCAAAGCTGTCAACGAGGCGACACCTTGAGCAGTGCATCACCGAATGCGGACCAGGAGCTCTGGTCGGAATGGCTGGCACACGGCCGTCATGGCGACGATCCGGCCTATGCCGCCGCGCTGCATGCTACGGTACGCGGCTACGTCGACCGCGTGCTCGATGCCGCAGCGCTGGCACCTGGGCAGACCCTGCTCGACCTTGGCAGCGGCGAAGGCGCGCTGGCGTGGCGTGCGATCGAACGCGTCGGCCCGGACCTGGCCGTGATCGTGAGCGAGCTCTTCCCGGCCCTGCTGGCGACGGCGCGCGCACGTGCGCGGGCGCTGGGCGTGGAAGCGCAGTGCCGCTTCGTGCAGGCCGATGCGGTCGACCTGGGCGCGGTGGCGACGGAATCGGTGGATGCGGTCACGGCGCGTTCGGTGCTGGCTTATGTGGCGGACAAGCGTGCGGCGCTGCGTGAATGCCTGCGCGTGCTCAAGCCGGGCGGCGTGCTGTCGTTGGCCGAACCGGTGTTCCAGGACGAGGCCTTCGAAGCCAATCTGCTGCGCCATCGCCTGGAGACCCAGCCCGGCGCCGATCAGGACATGGGCCTGCGCCTGTTGCACCGCTGGAAATCGGCGCAGTTTCCCGACACGCTGGCGGCGATCGCGGCCATGCCGATGTGCAGCCATTCGGAGCGTGACCTGCTGCGCTTTGCCATGGCCGAGGGCTTTGTCGACCTGCACCTGCAACTCGACATCCGCGTTGCGCCGTCGCCAGTGCGTGACTGGGCGCTGTTCCTGGAGATCACGCCCCATCCCTGGGCGCCGAACCTGCGCTCCATCCTGCGCGAGCGCTGCACGGCCGAGGAAGCCGCGCTGTTCGAACATCTGGTGCGGCCGGCCGTCGAGGCAGGCGTGCAGCCGACCACCGACCGCATGGTCTACCTGTCGGCGCGCAAACCCGCGCGGAGCTGAAGCGCGGTCGCGTTCAGCGGTCTATTTGCCGCTGCCCGCCACGGCACGCACGCCGCTGGCGGCGACATCAACGGCGGTGCCGACGACTTCGGCGCCGGCCTTGACGCCCGTGGCGGCCACGGAGACGGCGGCATCCGCCACGGTGACCACGGCGCAGCCGCCAAGCGCAAGGGTGGCTGCGCTGGCCAGCCCGAGCGCCAGCAGCACAGCCGGCCGGCGCCGTGCGGCGGATCTGGAAGGGGTGGACATGCGTTCTGTTCCCGGCAAATTCGACATCCGGCCAATCTAACCCAGCTGCCTCACCGCTGTAAGGCTTTTACCTGCCGTGCGCCAGGCGCCGCGGCAGCGCGTGGTGCGGTTTTGACCTGGGTCAAACCGATCCACGCGCGGACCGCCCACACTGTGCGGCCATGGATACCTCTTCCCCGAAGGCGGCACACGATGCCGATGTGGTGATCGTCGGCGCGGGTCCGGCCGGCCTGAGCCTGGCATGTGCCCTGGCCGATATCGGCCTGCGCAGCATCGTGCTCGAACAGCAGGACGCCGGCGCCATCGAACAGCCGGCCGAGGATGGGCGCGAGATCGCGCTCACCCACCGCGCGCGTGGCGTGATGGAGACGCTGGGCCTGTGGCAGCATCTGGCCGCGGACGATGTCTCGCCACTGCGCGAGGCGCGCGTGCAGGATGGCGGCCGCCCCGGCCTGCTCCACTTTGCGGCCGCGGCCGGCGTCGACGAACCGCTGGGCTGGCTGGTGCCCAACCATCGCATCCGCGCGGCAGCCATCGCGGCTGCGCGGATGCGCGACGGCATCCGGATCGAATACGGGGCGCGCGTCACCGCACTCGAACTCGGCGAGCGCCAGGCGGCCGTTGCGCTGCATGACGGACGCCGATTTGGCGGCGCGCTGGTGGTCGCCGCAGACAACCGCTTTTCGGGTACGCGGCGCCTGGCCGGCATCGGCGCATCGCTGTACGACTTCGCACGCAGCGCCATCGTGGCGCGCGTGAGCCACGACGGCGACAATCAGGCGACCGCCTGGGAATGCTTCCACTACGGCAACACGCTGGCACTGCTGCCGATCACGCCGCAACAGTCATCGGCGGTACTGACGGTGCCGAGCCAGCGCGTCGAGGAATACTTGGCGCTCAGCGACGAGCGCTTCTGTGAGCGCGTCGGCGCCCAGGCGCCGGAAACCTTCGGCCATCTGCGCACGGTCGGCAAGCGTCACCACTATCCGCTGGTCGCGGTGTTCGCGCATGACTTCGCGGCACGGCGCTTCGCCTTGATCGGCGATGCCGCGGTGGGCATGCATCCGGTCACCGCGCATGGCTGGAATTTCGGGCTGTACGGGGTCGAGGTGCTGGCGCGCGAACTGAAGGCGGCGTGTGCCGCCGGTTGTGACGCCGGCGACCCGGGCGCGCTGCGCGCCTATGCGCGCGAACATCGTCGTACCACCCTGCCGATCTGGCTGGGCACCAACGCCATCGTGAGCCTGTTCACCGACGACCGCATGGTGCCGAAGCTGTTGCGCCGGGGCGTGCTGGCGGTAGCCGAGCACCTGCC
>JAGWIJ010000026.1 GCA_028873535.1 Pseudomonadota bacterium | reverse complement strand
CGGGAGCGCGGCGCTGCTGGCGGCAGGCGGCAGGGTGGTCGCCAGCGCGCTGGCTGCGCCGGCGGCTGGCGCCGGCCCAGCGGCCTTGTCTGCCGCAGCAGGCGGCGTGGCCGACTGGCCGCAGGCGCAGAACAGCAGGGTGGAGGCAAGGGCGGCGCAAAGCAGGCGCAGGCGGGGCATGGCGGTATCCAGTTTCAACGTTCGCCGGGCTCGTCGCGCCCGGAGGGGCGAATGCCCAGCTGCTTGAGTTTTCGGTAGAGGTGGGTGCGTTCCAGACCGACGCGCTCGGCCACGCGCGACATGTTGCCGGACTCGCGGCGGATGTGATACTCGAAGTAGGCCTGCTCGAACTGGTCGCGCGCCTCGCGCAGCGGACGGTCGAACTCCATCACCACCTTGGCCGCCTGCGCCGGGCGCGTGAACTGCGGCGCGATGCGCTGTACGTCGGCGACCCCCAGTTCGCCGTCCAGGCTGGTCAGCGCCAGCGTGCGCACGGCATTGGCGAGCGCCGGCAGGTTGCCTGGCCAGTTGAGCGCGCGCAGGGCGTTGAGCGCCGCGACCGACCACACGCGCAGCGGCACTTCCTTGCCTTCGATCATCTGCTGCAGGATCACCGTGGCGATCTCGGGAATGTCCTCGGCGTGGTCGCGCAGCGCAGGTATCGGCATCACCACCTGCGACAGGCGCGCCAGGATTTCGGGATCGTAGCTGTCATCACCCACCAGCTGCGCGGGCGTGCGCGTGGACGCACAGATCAACCGCACATTGTGGCGCTCCAGCTTGCCCAGCAACTGGGTCAGTCCGCGCTGCGCGCCGCGGTCGAGGCCGGCGAGTTCGCTGATGAACAGCACGCCGTCCTGGGAATCAGCCAGCAGGGCGTAGGGGTTGTCGACCAGCCACGCGTTGTCGGCAGGCGCCACCCAGGGCGTGTTGTGGCGGTGCAGGTAGCGCGCGGCGATTTCGGCGCCGCAACCCGATTCGCCGACGAACAGCACCGGCACGGGGCGGTTGACCACCAGATCGAGTCGCTTGCGCAGTTCCATCATGGCGGGAGACTTGCCCAGGTGCGCCAGATTGAGGCCGGGCCTGAAATCGGACAGGCCCTTGGCGAGCGCGCGTTCGACGGTGGCGAGCAGGCGCGGCAGCGCGATCGGCTTCTCGAGGAAATCGAAGGCGCCGATGCGCGTGGCTTCGACGGCCGTCTCGATGGTGCCGTGACCCGACATCATCACCACCGGCATGGTCAGCATGCCGGTGGCTGCCCATTCCTTGAGCAGGGTCACGCCGTCCATTTCCGGCATCCAGATGTCGAGCAGGACCAGATCGGGCCGCGCCATCCGGCGCGACTCCCTGGCCTGCAGGGCGTTGGGCGCCAGGCGCACCCGGTAGCCCTCGTCGGTCAGGATCTCCGACAGCAGCTCCCGGATTCCGACCTCATCGTCCACCACCAGAATTTCCTGACTCAAACTTCCTCCTCAAGCCACCGTCACCGCGAGCGGCAGGCTGATCGCCACCTGGGCCCCGTGCGGCTCGACATTGCGCGCCTGCACCCGTCCATGGTGCTCCTCGACGATCTTCTTGACGATCGCAAGCCCCAGACCGGTACCTTTGCTCTTGCTGGTGACATAGGGCTCGAACACCCTTGGCAGCAGGTTTTCCGGGAAGCCCAGGCCATTGTCGATCACCAGCAGGCGGACTTCCGCAGGCCGCCGTTCCGTGCGCACCTCGACCCTGGGCGCTTCGACACCCTGCAGCGCGTCCACCGCATTCTGCATCAGGTTGTGCAGCACCTGCCGCAGCAAATTGCCATCGGCCGCCACCCTGGGCAGCTCGGGATCGAGCTGCAGGCTGATCTGCACGCCCATGGCCTCGTACAGGTGCAGCACTTCGCGGACCAGCGCGTTGAGGTCGAGATTGCGTGCCACGATGCCGGAGGCGCGCGCATAGGCACTGAAATCATCGACCATCGCCTTCATGGCGTCCACCTGGTTGACGATGGTCGCCGTGGAGCGCTCCAGCAGCGCCGCATCGGCTTCATCCAGCCGGCTGCCCAGCCGCCGCTGCAGGCGCTCGGCCGCGAGCTGGATCGGCGTAAGCGGGTTCTTGATTTCGTGCGCCAGCCGGCGCGCCACTTCGGCCCAGGCCGCGTCGCGCTGCGCCTGCTGCAGGTCGGTGATGTCGTCGAGCACCACCATGCGGTCGCAATGCTCGTCTCCGGGCAGCAGGCAGCCGCGCAAATGCAGCACGCGCAGCCCCTCCGGCGTGGGATAGTCGGCCTGGGTATCCCAGGTCTCGTCCTGCTGCGCCGCAAAGCGCTCGCCCAGCAGGCGCGCCAGCACGCCCAGGCCTTCGACCTGGCCCAGGTCCGCCAGCTCGGCCAGGGTATGCCCGGGCAGCGTCTGGTCGACACGCAGCAGGCGGTGCGCCGCCGGATTGCAGGCGCGCACGCGATCGTCCGCATCGATGACCATCACGCCGGTGCTGAGGTTGCTCAGCATGCCCTCCAGGTAGGCCTTGGCCGCCTCGAGCTGCGCCTGGTCGCGTGCGCGCGTGGCAGCGGCGCTCTGCAGCTGGCGGATCATGGTGTTGAAGGCCTGCGCCAGCAGGCCGAGTTCATCGCGCGTGGTGACGGTGGCAAAGCGGTCGAAATTGCCGCGTCCCACCGCCAGCGCGGCTTCCGCCAGCTGTCCCAGGGCCACGCCCAGGTATTCCGACAGCGAAAAGGCCAGCGCCAGTGCCGACAGCAGGGTCAGCAGCAGCGTCAACGTGAGCGTCAGGCCGTAGACGCGCTTGAGCCCGACGCGCGCACGCGTCAGTTCCTGGTAGTTGCGCCACGCCGTATCGACGCGGTCGGCATTGGCCGAGAGCTCGGCCGGCACCGGCTGCAGCAGTTCAAGCGCTCGCAGGTCCTCGTTGAGCGACAACACATTGACCGGCAACACCACGCGCAGGAAAAAGCCCTGGCCGGGCACCTGCTCGATGCTCTTGTAGACGCGCTGCAGGCGGATCTGCCGCAAAGCGGCAGCCTTGGGCAGGCCCTCGCCCGGGAACAGCGCCGTCGAATGCAGGCTGGAGAACGCCAGCATCTTGCCGGTCTTGTTGTACAGGCTGACTTCTTCCACGCCGGTCTGTTCGCGCAGGTGGTTCAGCATCACCACTTCGTCGATGGCACTGCTCTCGGCCATCGAGGCGGCCATGCTTTCGCCCTTGAGCGCCAGATCGTCGAGCAGGCTGTCCAGGCTGGTACGCCCCAGATTGAGCCCCGCCTCGAGCGCCTGATCGACGTTGACGTTGAACCAGGTCTCGATGCTGTTGGCGAGGAACTGGACCGAAACGGCGTACACCAGGGTGCCGGGCACCAGCGCAGCCAGCCCGAACACCAGCAACAGACGCAAGGTGAGCCGTGAGCCGAACTGGCGCGAGCGGATGCGTCTGAACAGGGTATGCACCTGGTAGGCAATCACGCCGACCAGGCCCAGCGCCAGCAGGGCCCCCAGCAGCAGCAGCAGGGTGTAGTTCTCGGCGAACAGCGAGGTGTTGGCGGTGGCCTGGAACAGCAGGTACAGCAGCACCCCCCCCAGTGCCAGACAGACGCCCAGCAGGACTCGGACTCGCCAGGAGGCGAAGATCATCCGGGCGTGACCGCGAAGCGATGCACCGGCGAGGCCAGCTGCCATTCGCGCGAGGACAGGGTCTCGATCTGCAGCGGTTTGGGCAACTGGCTGGTATCGAGGCGCAGGCTGATGCTGGCCTCGTAGCGCTGGCCGTGGTGCCAGGTGACGCGCTCGCTGGCCGGCATGGCGTGGACGTGCGACAGGGCGCGCAGGGCGTCCGCCAGGCTGGGGAAAGTCTCGTAGTTGCTGCCCTGATTGAGCCGGTACATGCGCGTCACCGGCACGAAACTCAGGCGGCGGTGCTCGTGGAAAGCGGTGACGGTCTCGTCGAACCACCACGCGCGCGGCCGCCAGAGTTCGAACTCGAGCACGAAGTCCAGCGTGACGCCGTGCGAAACGGCATCCGCCAGGGTCGGCGTGAGTTCGAGGTCGAAGTCAGCGTCGAGCAGATAGCCGTCCTCGAGCGGCTCGAGATCGACCGTGCGCACGCTGATGCCTTCGGCCAGCGCCGGCAGTGACAGCAGCAGCGCCAATGTGGCAGCGCAGAACGCCGCGAGCGCGGCACGCCGTTGCCGGCCTCCGGGATGGGCTGCCAGCCCGGTATCAGTGCCGCTCGAACAGCGCGTAGAAGAATCCATCATGCAGGGCATCAGGCAGCACCCAGCCCTCCTGGAACGACGGCCCTTCAGGAAGCCGCAGGCGGGCATCCGGATGAGCGGCCAGGAAAGCCTGGACCACGCTGGGCCCTTCCTCCGAGAACAGGGAACAGGTTGCGAACAGCAATGTACCACCGGGCTTGAGGGTTTTCCAAAGCGCCGCGGCCAGTTGCAGCTGGGTCTGACCCAGCCGCGCCGGGTCGCCGGGCTGGCGCAGCCAGCGGATGTCGGGATGACGGCGCGTGATGCCGGAGCCGGTGCACGGGGCATCGAGCAGGATGCGATCGAACGGCCGTCCGTCCCACCAGGCCGCGAGGTCGGCGGCGTTGGCGCAGCGCAATTCGGCCTGCAGCCCAAGCCGCCGCAGGTTGTCGGTGACGCGACCGAGCCGGCGCGGATCATGGTCGAGCGCGGTAAGGTCGAGGTCCGCCAACTCCAGCAGGTGCGCGGTCTTGCCGCCCGGCGCCGCACAGGCGTCGAGCACGCGCTCGCCGTCGCGTGCGGCCAGCAGCGTGGCGGCGAGCTGGGCCGAGGCATCCTGGACTGACACCAGGCCTTCGGCAAAGCCCGGCAGGCGCTCCACCGCACACGGCGGCTCGACCACGATGGCGTCGCCCTCCAGGGCACGCCCCTGCAGGCCGGCCTGTTGCAGCCGCTCCAGGTAGTCCGCCACCGTGCAGCGCCGACGGTTGACGCGCAAGGTCAGCGGCGGATGGCCCTGCGCCGCTGCCAGGATGGCCTTCCAGTGCCGTGGGTGGTCGCGGCGCAGGCGGCGGATCCACCATTCGGGATGCGAATGGCGACCCTCCGGCGTGGCATCGGCGCCCGTTTCGAGTTCGGCGCGACGGCGCTGCAGGTTGCGCAGCACGGCATTGACGAAGCCGCCGACGGCCGGGTGGGTCATGGTGACCGCGGCGCGCACCGCATGGTCCACCACCGCGTGGGCGGCCGTGCGTGTATGCAGCAGCTGGTATGCCGCCACGCTCAGCAGCGCCAGCATCAGCGGCTGCGGCGCGCTCTTCTGCAGCAGCGGACGCAGCATGGCACGCAGGCGGCCACGGTGGCGCAGCACCCCGAAGCACACGTCACGGCACACGGCGCGCAGGTGCGGCCCCAGGGCCTCAAGCCGGTCGGCGCGCGCCAGCAGCGCGCCGTCCAGGCTGTGACCTTCGTCGACCAGCACCAGCAGCTCGGCAGCCAGCGCCTGCGCCAGATCAAGGCAGCTGGCAGCGGCGGCAGCGGCCGGCTGTTCCGGCAGGAACAGGCGGCGCTCAGTCAAGGCGCATGCCAGGCTGCCAGGGACAGGACTGCAGGAATTCGCGCGCCGGCAGCATGCGCCCGCCCGGGCGCTGCAGCCGCAGCAGGCGCAGCACGCCCTGGCCGGTCTGCACCTGGACGCCGCCGTCGAGCGCCAGCACGGTTCCGGGCGCCGGCGCCGGCACCTCGCTGGCCGGGACAGTCTCCGCCGCCCCCACCCGGATGAGCTGACTGTCCCAATGCAGGCGTGCACCCGGCACCGGATCGAAGGCGCGCACCACACGGTCGAGCAGCGCCGCGGCTTGCCGCCAGTCCAGCCGTGCTTCGTCCTTGCTCAGCTTGGCGGCGTACAGCACGCCTTCGCTGGTCTGGGCACGCGCCTGCGCCAGCGCTTCGGGCAGCTGCGCCAGGGTGGCCACCACCAGTTCGGCGCCCAGTGCTGCCAGCCGGTCGTGCAGGCTGCCGCCAGTCTCGTGCGCGGTGATCGCCAGACGCCCCTCGCGCAGCACCGGACCGGTGTCGAGGCCGGCTTCCATCTGCATGATGTCGACACCGGTTTCAGCGTCGCCGGCCAGCAGCGCGCGCTGGATCGGTGCCGCGCCGCGCCAGCGCGGCAACAGCGAAGCATGGATGTTGAGACAGCCGAAACGTGGCTGCGCCAGGATTTCAGGCGGCAGCAGCAGGCCGTAGGCGGCAACCACCCACACGTCGGCGTGCAGTGCCGCCAGCGTGGCCTGGATCCCGGCGTCGCGCAGACTTGCCGGCTGCAGCACCGGCAGGCCGTGCGCCAGCGCCAGCGCCTTCACCGGCCCGTGGCCGAGCTTCTGGCCGCGGCCGGCAGGCCGGTCGGGCTGGCACAGCACGGCGGCCACCTCATGCCCGGCCTCGAGCAAGGCCTGCAGCGCGCGCGCAGCGAACACCGGAGTGCCGGCGAAAACGAGCCGCATCAGAGGGTTTCGCGGGCGCGCTTGCGCAATCTGGTCTTGATCCGGGTCTGCTTGAGCTGGGACAGGTATTCGACGAACACGCGGCCTTCGAGGTGGTCCATCTCGTGCTGGATGCAGGTGGCGAGCAGTCCGTCAGCCGCGAGCGTGAAACGCTGGCCCTGGCGGTCGAGTGCTTCGACCACGATGTGCTCGGCGCGCGTAACCTTGTCGTAGATGCCCGGCACCGACAGGCAGCCTTCCTCGCGCTCGCACTGCCCATCCTTGCTGACCAGTACCGGATTGATGAAGACCTGCAGATTGTCGCCGTGCTCGCTGACGTCGACCACGATGACGCGCTTGTGCACGTCGACCTGGGTCGCGGCCAGACCGATTCCCGGCGCCGCGTACATGGTCTCCGCCATGTCGCCAATCAGCCTGCGAATGCTGTCATCGACCTGCGCCACGGGCTTCGCCACGGTGTGCAGGCGCTGATCCGGGTAATGAAGAAGTGGAAGTACGGCCATTAAAAGGTTGCCCCGAAAGGCAGTTGTGTGCAAAATTTTCCCGCGAACACGCCATGGCGGCTGCGCCGGCGGTTTCACCCTTATCCTGCGAGTGCCCGGCATGCGACGTTTCCTCATTATATCCCTGCTGGCCGGCCTCGGCCTGACCGCCCTGGCACCCTCGGCACGCGCCGACGAAGTGCAGATCCAGGAGGCAGCGCCCGACCGCTATGTGGTGGTCAAAGGCGACACCCTCTGGGACATCTCGGGGCGCTTCCTGAAACAGCCTTGGCGCTGGCCGGAAATCTGGCAGCTCAACAAGGAGCAGATCAAGAACCCGCACTGGATCTACCCCGGTGACGTGATCGTGCTCGACCGCAACGCGCATCCGCCGCGCCTGAGCCTGCAGCGGGGTGGCGGTGCCGGTGCCGCCGGCGACGACGACCAGGCCGGCCAGGGCAGCGAGGACGGCAAGCGCGCGCGGCGCGGACCCGCCATCCAGACGCTGCCGCATCAGGCCGCCATTCCCTCGGTGCCGCTGCGCGACGTGCAGGCTTTCATGGGGCACCCGCTGGTGGTCGAGCCGGGCGAGATGGAGGGCCTGCCCAAGGTGGTCGCCTTCGACGGCGACCGCAGCCTGGCCTCCAACGGCGACACGCTGTTCGTGCAAGGTGCCCTGCCGGCGGGCGTGACCGCGTTCCAGGTATTCCATCCCGGTGAAGCGCTGCGTGACCCGGCCACCGGAGAAATCCTCGCCTACCGGGCCGACTATGTGGGCGACGTGCGCCTGTCCGAAGCAGGCGAGATCTCGCGCTTCACGATCACGCGCAACGACCGCGAAATCGGCGAAGGCGACCGCCTGATGGCCCCGGAAAGCTCGCCCGAAGTGAGCTTCGTGCCCAGCGCCCCGCCCAAGGAAGTGTCCGGACACGTGATCAGTCTGACCGAAGGCCATACCATGGCCGCGCGTCACGAGGTGGTCGTGGTGTCGCTGGGACTGCGCGACGGCGTGCAGCCCGGCAGCATCCTGGCGGTTTACCCCTCGCAGGACGAGGTCACGGTGTATCGCGAGCGCAAGCTGCTGCTGCCGGAAACGCGTTCCGGCCTGCTTTTCGTGTTCCGCTCCTTCGACCGGGTGTCCTATGCTCTGGTGGTCCAGAGCCAGCGCACCCTGCATGTCCCCGACCTCGTCCGCAATCCCTGACCCTTCCGCCGCGGATCACAGCCACCCGGCAGCCGGCGCCCTGCTCGAACTGAGCCTGGTGCCGGGCCTGCGCGGCAGCAGTGTCGCGACGCTGCTGAGCAGCTTCGGTGGCGCCCCCGCACTGATCGCCCAGCCCTGGCGGCGCCTGGCCGAAGCGCTGGATGGCGCACTGGCCGGGCGCCTGCGCGCCGGCCCGGCTGCCGTCTCCGCTGCCCTCGCCGCCGCGCAGGCCTGGGCGGCGCAGCCCGGCCATCGCCTGCTGACCCTGCTCGACGCCGACTATCCGGCGCGGCTCGCCGAACTGCCGGACCCGCCGCTGGTGCTGTGGCTCAAAGGCCGCGCCAGCCTGCTGCATGACCCCGGCGTGGGCGTGGTCGGCAGCCGGCGCGCCAGCCCCCAGGGCATGCTCGATGCCGGCGCATTCGCACGCTATCTCGGCAAGGCCGGCGTCACCGTGATCAGCGGTCTGGCGGAAGGCATCGATGGCGCTGCCCACCGCGCCGCGCTGGATACCCCGGGCGCCACGCTGGCCGTGCTTGCCCATGGCCTTGATCGCATCTATCCGCCGGTGCACCGTGAACTGGCACACCAGATCGCCGGCCAGGGGCTGCTGGTCAGCGAATACCCCTTGGGCACGCCCGCCCTGCGCCACCACTTCCCGGAACGCAACCGCCTGATCAGCGGCCTGTCGCTCGGTGTGCTGGTGGTCGAGGCCGCGCACGGCAGCGGCTCCTTGCTGACCGCGCGCAGCGCGCTGGAGCAGGGGCGCGAGGTCATGGCGCTGCCGGGCTCGATCCATTCGGCGCTCAGCAAGGGCTGCCACCAGCTGATCCGCGAGGGCGCCTCGCTGGTTGAAAGTGCTGCCGAGGTGTTGGCGCTGGTGCTGCCGAGGCAGCTGCCGCCAGCCACCGCAGAGCTGCCGGAGCGCCCGGCGCAAACCGTTGAAACCGCTGACAAAGACACGCGGGACGTGCTTTCTGCGCTGGCTTCGGGCCCGGCCTCGGTGGACCGGCTGGTGGCGGCGATTGGCTTGACGGCGTCCCAGGTATCCACCATCCTTGGACGCGAGGAACTGACGGGCACCGTGGTGCGTCTGTCGGATGGGTGCTACCAGCGCCTGATTCCAGGCGCCGCGCCTGCAGCTGCGCCAGCAAGGGATTCGTAAGGAACCTCAAGGGGGCATACAGGAACCATGTACGACATCCTGATCTTTGTCTATGAGACATTTTTTTCCAGCGGCGTCTACCCGACCAATGCCGTGCTGCAGAACCGGCTGTTCGCTGCCGGCTTCGAGCCGGAGGACGTGGAGCAGGCGCTTGCCTGGCTGGAAGTCGTCGACGAACTGCCGCGCGGCGACCTGGCGGAATGCCGTGTTGATTCGCTGCGCTGCCTGAGTGACGACGAATTCGACAAGCTTGGCCAGGAAGGGTGGGGATTCCTGAGCTTCCTTGAAGCAAGTGGCATCCTCAATCCGGTTCAGCGCGAATGGATCATCTCGAGCGGCATGGCCATCGAGGGCGGTACCATCAGCCTGGATCGTCTCAAACTCATCACCCTGACGGTCTTCTGGCGCCAGGGTCAACCCCTGGACGTGCTGCTGATGGAAGAACTGACCGGCGACGGGGAACCCCTGGTCCACTGAGCAACACCCGGTCGGGAAACCGCAAGCATGGCTGAGAATCTGTTGATTGTAGAGTCGCCGTCAAAGGCGAAGACTCTTAAGAAGTATCTGGGTCCCAGTTTCGAGATCCTGGCGTCCTACGGCCACGTGCGTGATCTGGTGCCCAAGACGGGTGCCGTCGACACCGACAACGACTTCGCCATGCAGTACCAGCTGGTGGAGCGCAACGAAAAGCATGTCGATGCCATCGCGCGCGCCGTCAAGGCCTGCAACCACATCTTTCTGGCAACTGACCCGGACCGCGAAGGTGAGGCGATCGCCTGGCATCTGGCCGAGATCCTCAAGTCCAAGCGCCTGCTCAAGGACAAGACGCTGCAGCGCGTCGTGTTCTATGAAATCACCCAGAGCGCCGTGCGCGAAGCGGTGCAGAACCCGCGCGAGATCCTGCTGCCGCTGGTCAACGCCCAGCAGGCGCGGCGCGCCCTCGACTACCTGGTCGGCTTCAACCTGTCGCCGCTGCTGTGGAAGAAGATCCGCCGCGGCCTGTCGGCCGGCCGCGTGCAGAGTCCTGCGCTGCGCCTGATCGTCGAACGCGAACTTGAGATCCGCGCATTCAAGGCACGTGAATACTGGTCGGTGCATCTGGACAGCCGCAAGGATGGCATCGGCTTCCGCACCCGGCTGAGCCAGCTCGACGGCCAGAAAGTGGAACAGTTCACGGTGGCCGACGCCGCCGCCAACGCCGACGTGATCCGGCGCCTGACGCAGGCGGTCGGCGGCACGCTGCGCGATGCGCCGGCAGCCGTGCCGGGCGAGTCCAGCGCGATCGGACCGGAGGGCGAAGGCGGACGCGTGCGTGTGGTCAAGGTCGACCGCAAGCGCAAGCAGCGCTCGGCGGCACCGCCCTTCACCACCTCGACCCTGCAGCAGGAAGCGGTGCGCAAGCTCGGCTTCACCACCGACCGCACCATGAAGGTGGCGCAGCAGCTCTACGAGGGCATCGACATCGGCGGTGGCGCGGTCGGCCTGATTTCCTACATGCGTACCGACTCGGTGGCGCTCAGCAAGGAAGCCGTGGCAGACATCCGCAGCTGGGTCGGCTCGAGCTTCGCTGCCGACTTCCTGCCGGCCGCCCCGGTCACCTACGCCAACAAGTCCAAGAACGCCCAGGAAGCCCACGAGGCGATCCGCCCCACCTCGATCGGCCGCACGCCGGCCAGCCTGCGCGACCGCCTCAATCCCGAACAGCTCAAGCTGTACGAGATGATCTGGAAGCGCACGGTGGCCAGCCAGATGTCGCCGGCGCGCTTCGACACGGTCAGCATCGACTTCGCAGCCTCCGGTGATCCCGCCCAGATGTTCCGCGCCACCGGACAGACCATGGTGTTCGCCGGCTTCATGGCGGTCTACCAGGAGGATCGCGACGACAGCGAGGGCGAGGAGGGCGATGCGCGCCTGCCGGCACTCGAGCCCGGCGACGTCGTCGATGGCGAACGCCTGTTCGGCGAGCAGCATTTCACCCAGCCGCCGCCACGCTACACGGAAGCCAGCCTGGTGAAGGCGCTGGAAGAATTCGGCATCGGCCGGCCCTCGACCTACGCCAGCATCATCAGCACGCTGCAGCAGCGCGAATACGTCACGCTGGACAAGAAGCGCTTCCAGCCGACCGATGTGGGCGAAGTGGTCAACAAGTTCCTCACCGAGCACTTCTCGCGCTACGTGGACTACGAGTTCACCGCGCGCATGGAAGACCAGCTCGACGTGATCTCGGAAGGCAAGGCCGAGTGGGTGCCGGTGCTGCGCGAGTTCTGGGGCGATTTCGCGCACACCATCGAGGAAAAGGAAAAGGTGTCGCGCAGCGACATCACCCAGGAGGTGCTGGACGAGAACTGCCCCAAGTGCGGCAAGGTCCTGACGCTGCGCCTGGGCCGACGCGGCCGTTTCGTGGGCTGCAGCGGCTATCCCGAGTGCGACTACACGCGCAATCTGGACGGCACCAGCCAGTCCGCGGGGCCGACCATTGTCGGCACCGAGGAAGCCAGCGGCCAGTCCATCCTGCTGATGTCAGGACCTTACGGTCCCTATCTGCAGCTGGGCGAGACCGCCGAGGAAGGCAAGAAGCCCAAACGCGTGTCGCTGCCCAAGAACCTGGCACCCACGGCCGTCACTGTGGATATCGCCACCCGGCTGCTGTCGCTGCCACGCGATCTCGGCCTGCATCCCGATTCAGGCAAGAAAGTGGTGGTCAACATCGGCCGCTTCGGCCCCTACATCCAGCACGACGGTGGCTTCCGCTCGATTCCGCGCAGCGACAACGTGTTCGACATCACGCTGGAACGCGCCACCGCGATCCTGGCCGAACCCAAGGCCGCCGGCCGCGGCGCCCTGCGCGTGGTCGGCAACCATCCCGAGGACGGCGCCAGCGTCACGCTGCACTCCGGGCGCTACGGCAACTACGTCAAGCACGGCAAGGTCAACGCTACCCTGCCCGAGGGTACTGATCTCGATGCCCTGAGCCTGGAAGAAGCGTTGGTGCTGCTCGCTGCGCGCAGCGCCAAGACCGGCGGCGGCAAGTCAGCCGCCAAGGCCAAGGCACCGGCAAAGGCCAAGAGCAAGACCACGGCCAGCGCCAAAGCCAGGACCACCAAGCCCAAGGCGCCGGCCAAGGCTGCGGCGGCCAACGGTGAGGCGCCTGCAGAGGCACCGGCCAAGCCGAAGGCGGCCAGCAAGCCCAAGGCCGCCGCCAAGCCCAAGAGCGCGACGGCCAAGTCTACGGCCGCCAAGGCAGGCACAGCCAAGGCAACAGCCGCCAAAGCCCCCACCGCCAAGCCGGCGGCAAAGAAGCCGGCCGCTACCACCCGGCGCAAGGCCGCCAGCGCCTGACGCGAACCGCGTCAGGCCAGGCCGGGGCTCAGGGCACAAGCAGGACCAGGGGTCAGATCAGACGCCCCGCATCGCGCAGTGGCAGGATGCCACCGTGATGCCCTGCCTTCTCGCAATAGCGCGCGTCGGCGGTCACCAGAAGCGCGCCTTCGTTCTCCAGGGCAACTGCGTGGTAGAGGGTGTCGAAAAGGTGCTGGCCGGTTTCAATGCCGAGTGCGATCGCCCGCTGCAGCACAGCGGGCTCATCACACACGGGAAGTTGCATGGCCGAAAGCATGCCGACATCCTGAAGCGCGTTGCGAGGGCTAAGGCGCGCCATCACGGCAGCGGCTTCGACCAGCCAATGCAGCGGCTGCAGGATCCGGATTTTTCCCTGCACCACCGACTGCATCACGGCAACCGCCTTGTCGGTATCCGGCTCGCGCACAGGATCTGCCAGCAGCCATTTGAGCACAACGCTGGCATCCAGTACGACGATCACGGGCGACCGGCTTGACGCGCGGTTTCAATTTCATCGCCCGTCAGTCGGGGCCGGTCGACGCGCGCTTGCGTCAGCTGTTGGAACAACACTTCCCGACGCAGCTGGAGTTCCCGCTCATGTACCGCCCGCCGCATCAACTCGGCGACGACCGCGCTCTTGTTCTGATCACCAAAAGCCGCGTCAAAAGCCTGCTTGACGTCTTCGGGCACGCTGAAATTGACCGTTGCCATGATCGGTCTCTTGCTTTGTTGAAAACTTCAACAAGGCTAGCGCGCGAGGTGGCCGTGGTCAATCACGAATAGCCACGCGCCGTCATTCGGGCGCGTGCGTCAGCCTTTGACGGTCCCGCGCTGGCTTCAGTGGTCCTTAGCCAGGCTGGCATGCAGCCGGCGCAGGCCGACGTAGATCAGCACGGCGATCAGCGGGATCGACACGGCCATCACGATTTCGACATCCAGCGACACGCCGGCCGCCTTGGCGCCCTTGGCCAGATAGCCGACCAGGCCCACGATGTAATAGGTGATGGCCGCCACCGACAGGCCTTCCACGGTTTCCTGCAGGCGCAGCTGGACGCGCGCGCGCCGGTCCATCGACTCCAGCACGCGCTGGTTCTGTTCCTCGCGCGTGATGTCGACGCGCGTCGCCAGCAGCTCGTTGACGCGCGCCAGGTGCTGCGACAGCAGTTCCAGCCGTGCCTTGACCGAGCGGCAGGTCGCCATTGCCGGTTCCAGGCGACGGCCCATGAAGCCCTTGAAGGTCTGCAGGCCCGGCAGACGGGTTTCGCGCAGGTCGACGATGCGCTGTTGCACCAGGGTGTCGTAGGCTTCGGCGGCACTGAAACGGAACAGGCTGTCGGACTGCTGGCTTTCGATGCTGGCACCCAGGCGGCTCAGGCGCTCGAACAGCGCGGGTTCGTCCTTGGCCTGGGCATCGACCAGGGCACGCGTGATCTCGGCCAGCTCGCGTTCGCCGCGGTTGATCTGCGGCACCAGCGCGCGCGCCATCGGGAATGCCAGCAGGGCCAGCACCCGGTAGGTGTCGATTTCGACCAGACGCTGCACTGAACGGCCGGCCTGCCGCGGAGTGAGTCCGTGGTCGTAGATCAGGATGCGGCCGCTGCCGTCGGGCTGGATGTTGAAATCGGTGTAGGCCTGGGCGGCGCCGGCCGCGATGCTGGCGGCCACCAGCTGGTTGCCGCCGAACCAGCGCGTGGCGATGGTGTCGGCATCCGGAATGCCGTCGGCCGCGGGCAGGAGCGCAACATTGGTCGACACCAGCAATTGCCCGGGCAGCCCGGCCACCCAGTCGGCCGGCACGGCGTCGAGCGCCGGCTCGGCAAAGGGATCGCCCGCGCTGCCGCGACCGGCCACGATGACCTTCAGGCGCAGGAATTCGCTGTGACGCTCGGCCTTGAGGCGGAACGCGCCCAGGTCGGCACTGAAGTGGCTGGCGTTATCGGCGGGCGCTGCCACGCCGAAGCGCGTGGCCAGCGCCTGCACCTTGCGCCAGCCCTGGTCACGCGTTTCGCCGACCGCATACATGGCCAGGAAGCTGACGCGCAGCGGGGCCACCATGGCCTCCGGCGGGCGGGCGTGGACTTCGTTGTTGACTTCGCGGCGCAGCGGATGTTCGACCGGCATTCGACTCACAGGCGCGGCTCCACCTTGACCTTGCCGGCTGCGACCGCGGTGCGCAGCTGCTGGTAGTCCTTCTCGACCTGATCGCCATAGAGCTCTGCCCAGTCGGCCAGGGACTCGTCCAGCACCTTGGAATTGCCGCAATAGCCGGCGATCACGGCGGCGTCGCCGGTGCGCGCGTGACCACGCGCCAGCAGCGCGGCAAAGCCACCCGAAAAGAAGGCCAGCGGACCCGGGGCCAGCCATTCGGTCGGGATGCCGCCTTTCATGTTGCGCATCTGGCGCACGTAATACGGCCGGCCATCCATGGTGGTCCAGCCCATCAGCGGATCGCCGGCGGCCTGGAGCAGGCGCTGGCCGTGCACCACCCGGCGGCCGTGATGGCGGAAGTCGCGCGGCAGCGGCGGTGCATAGGGCGCCGCCGCCGGCTTGACCGCCTCCTTCACCTGCAGGAACAGCGGGTCATCGGGATTGTTGCCGAGCAGCAGCACCAGCCAGGCGCGCGTGCCCACGCTGCCCACCCCGACCACCCGGTGGGCCGCGTCGATGACACGATAGCGGCGCAGCATGTAGGCGCGTTCGCGCGAGACCGTCTCGACGTAGCCGTAGAGGGCCTCGATCAGCGCCTCGCGCATGGCGTCGTCGACCCGGGTGAGCAAGGGCTGGTCTTCGCGGAAGCGCATGCGTCCCCCGTCCTGCTCGATCACCTTTTCGAACAGACGGTGGTTTTCCTGGGCCCGCGCCTTGTCCTCGGCCTTGCGGATGATCGAGCGCACCTTGCTGTCACCGCCGAATTCGGTGGCGAAATGGGCGGCCAGGGAATGCTGGTACCACACCGACAGCGTGCTCTCGCCGGCCAGACGCTGGATGCTGCGCCGGTAGCCGGCAGCGCAGCTCATCACCGTGGCGTGGCGCTCGCGGCGACTGAAGCCGTTGTCGCGCCCGGCCACGTTGACGCTGGCGCAGAGGCGCTTGAGATCCCAGATCCAGGGACCGACCATGGTCTCGTCGAAGTCGTTGAGGTCGAAAACCACTTCGCCTTCGGGGGTGCCGAACAGGCCAAAGTTGTCGATGTGGGCATCGCCGTCGATGATCACGTTGAGCCCGGTGTCAGGCAACTGTGCCAGATCCCAGGCCATCACGCAGGCCGAGCCGCGCAGGTAGGCGAAGGCACTCGACGCCATGCGCCCCATGCGCAGGGGCACCAGGGCGTTCACGCGGCCGCGATTGGACTGCGCCAGCAGGCTCAGCGGGTCCGGCCGGCCGGCCGGGACCGCCCAGGCCGCATGCGACTCGCGCGGGAAGTGTGCGCGCAGCGCCTGGCCCAGCTTGATCCGCTCGGCAACCGGTTCGAGCGGCCGCCGCAGCTCGGGGTGATACAGTCCGCCGGGCAGGAAGGCACCGGTGGCATGGATGTCGTCCAGCGGATGACGTGCCTTGCGGCGGCGCGGCACAGTGGCGCTGGGAGTGAGCAATCGGCTGCGGCTCAAGGGCGGCTCCAGCGGGGAAATCCCCGATTTGACAACATTCTCACACGCGGGCGGTGATTCGGGGTCCATGCTACCATCGCCGCAGGTCAGGAATGCCGCCGATGAACCACGCCCGCCAGCGCAGCCCAGAGCTCGAAAGCCCCTACGGTCGCGACACGCGCCTGGGCTATGAGGCGCATGAAGGCGACAGCGTGGTGCGCTACCTGGAGCACGGCATCCCGAATCCGCTGGTGCGCTGGCACTTCCATGAAGAGTACGAACTCCACCTGATCGTGGCCACCGCCGGCAAGGTCTTTGTCGGCGACTACATCGGCCACTTCCAGCCCGGTCATCTGGTGCTGACCGGTCCGCGCCTGCCGCACAACTGGGTCTCCAATTTCGAGGACGGCAGCGCGGCGGTGCCACTGCGCGACATGGTGCTGCAGTTCGCGCACGCTCCGGTCGAGGAAGCGGCGCAGCGCTTTCCCGAATTGCGCGAAGCGCTGCCCATGCTCGAACGCGCCAGCCGCGGCATCGAGTTCTTCGGCCTGTCGGACGAAGCGCGCCAGCGCATCGCACGTATCAAGGCCAGCCGCGGCCTGCGCCGTCTGTGCGAATTCCTGGAACTGCTCGCAGCACTCGCCAACTGCGCGGACTATCGCCTGCTGTCGTCGATCCAGCTGCAGAGCAACGAGGACGACGCCTCGCTGGCGCGCCTGGCCGGGATCCTCAACCATCTCACCGACAACTGTTCGCAGCCCTTCTCGATGGGCGCGCTGGCGCGCGAGGCGGGCATGAGCGAAAGCCAGTTCTCACGCTACTTCCGGCGCGCCACCGGCAACAGCTTCACCGATTTCGTGAACCGTCTGCGTGTCAACCGGGCCTGCCAACTGCTGCTCGAGACCGACCGCTACATCACCAACATCTGCTACGACGCCGGCTTCAACAACGTGGCCAACTTCAACCGGCGCTTCCTCGAGATCAAGGGCGTCACACCCAAGAAATACCGCCAGCAGGCCCACGAGCGCTTCGGGCGCTGAGGCTCTGCCTGCCAGCGGCGCGGCCTGGGCTATGGGCAAGCGGAACCGTGTGCCGCCTGACAATCATTCCACGCTCGTTTTGCTTGCGTGGGCTCTCGTCGGCGTCACGTGATCCAGGGCACGCCTTGTCGGAGCAGGCGCCAACTTGCGGGCGCGGCGCTTGATGACCGCATCGGTCTCCACCTTCGGCCGCGCCACCGTCCGCAGCCAGCTGAGGCTGAGAGGCTGACCGTCTATGCGCAACTTGCGTACGCTCCGGCTATGGAAGCAGTCTTCGTCGAACTTCCTGCCTTTGCGAGACACCGAGCAAACCGTCGAAGAACGGATATCCGAAGAACGTCTCGCGGCGGTTCAACGAGACCTAACTTGGAGCAGCTTCGCATCGACAACCCGCGCAAGCGCCTTTACAGTATGTGGGTGGCCTTCGTCACCCAGATGACCGAGCTGAACGCGCATCCAGACATGCTGATGGCCCTGGTGGGTCACGTCGCGCGGGAAGCGGTGGACCTGGCCTCGCCCCACTTCAAGAACTGCCAGGGCGCCCAGCTCCTGACCGGCTTGACGAAGACGATCGACCTGTTTGACTTCACGCTGCCGATGGAGTCTTGAGCACCATGCCGCTGTGCCTGCCGCGCGCCGAAACGGCGCGAGGGCCGGGGAGTTGCTCTTGGTTTAGTACGCCGCTTCACCCCCTTGTGTGCAGGCACTTTGGGACGATGCGTCGCGAGCAAGCTCCGGCAGCCGCGCGGAACGGCCAACAATATGGGCATGCACGACCTTTTTGCAGGGCCCCGATACTGAGAAAGTGATGACGTGGCAGCTCTGAACCATCCCAGCAAGGACACCCCAGAACTCCGCAAGCAGAGGGGCGCTTACTTCACGCCACCCGCCATCACGGAGTTTGTTGCCGGGTGGGCAATCAGGGGCACGTGCGACCTCGTGTTGGAGCCCTCCGCTGGCGACGCCGCCTTCCTCGTGGCCGCAGTCTCCCGCCAGGCGCAACTGCGGTGCGGCAGCAGCCCGAAGCTCGAGGTCCATGGTGTTGAGATACACAGCGCGAGCGCACAGATTGCGCGCGCGCGCGTCCGTGAGGCTGGCGGAAACGCCCTTCTCCGAGTGAGCGATTTCTTCGATGTCGCTCCTGAGCCGATCTATGACGCCGTCATTGGAAACCCGCCATACATCCGATATCAAAACTTCACGGGTGAGATGCGCGCGAAGTCTCGCCAAGCTGCGTTGCGAGGCGGCATTGCTCTCACTGGACTAGCTTCGAGCTGGGCAGCTTTCACAGTGCATTCGGCCCTCTTCTTGAAGCGAGGGGGGCGCCTCGGCCTCGTTCTCCCTGCTGAGCTGTTGTCCGTGAACTACGCGGCGCCCGTCCGACAGTTCCTGTTCGAGCGGTTCCGAAAAGTGCAGTTGGTCTTATTCGCAGAGCAGGTGTTCCCAGAGGCGGAAGCTGATGTTGTGCTGCTGATGGCAGAGGGATACGGTGAAGGGCCCGCTGGTCATGCGGTCATCCGTCAGGCGAAGAATGCGGGGAGCCTTGCCGCTCTTGAAGAAGGGCAGGCGTGGACCCCAGTGAATCCCGCAGGCAAGTGGACCGGTAGCCTCGTAGATCAGCACGCGCTCGACGCTCTCAGTTCCATGATGCGCGCCGGGCAGTTCACACAACTCGAGCACTGGGGCGACACCACACTCGGGATCGTGACTGGCAACAACAGATACTTTGCTCTGGCCCCATCGCGAGCGAAGGAGCTGGGTCTATGTGCGGGCGAACTGCTCCCACTCTCACCGCCTGGGAGTGCACACCTGCGTGGGCTGGCCCTGACCCCCGAGGCGCTTCGACAGCTCGGCAAGGACGGGTCATCAACGCTGCTGTTCTACCCTCGTGCGAAGCTTTCGGAAGAGGCCAAGGCCTACATTGCAGACGGCCGCCGCACCGGCGTCGATACTGCCTACAAGTGCCGAGTGCGGAAGGTCTGGTATCAAGTCCCGCTTGTCGCCCCGGCGGACCTACTGCTGACTTGCATGAATGCCGACACCCCGCGGCTCGTGGCAAACGAGGCAAATGCCTACCACCTCAACTCTGTGCATGGGGTCTACCTGAATGCGGCGGATCGAGAGATCGGCCTAGAACTCCTACCTCTCGCTAGCCTCAATTCGCTGACGCTTCTGCACGCTGAGATGGTAGGACGTGCCTACGGGGGTGGCATCTTGAAACTTGAGCCGAAAGAGGCAGACCTCTGGGGCGTTCCCTCGGCCGAACTGATTCGCCTCCGTGCGGCTGCTCTGCGCTCCGTGAAATCCAAGGCTGCTGACCTGCTACGCAACGGGGACCTGATCGGCGCAGTGGAGCTGGTGGACTGTGCGCTCTTGAAAGACGGCGGCCTGCTCCCGCGCGAACAGCTCGAGCAGGTTCGATCGGCGCGTGCGTTGCTGGCGAACCGGCGAGAGGCGAGGTCAGCCAGTGGCCACTGAGAAGTCCACCAAGGCCAGGGCGTGGGCCATCTTCGATCGCATCGTCGAGCTCGCAGCTCCTGGCGGGGAGCACTCGAATCCTTGGGTGAGGGATGGGCAAGGGAGGCGCTACGAGCCCGACTATGAGACTCTCTGCAGGCTGCTGGGGGTTCCTCTGTCATTGCGTGCCAACACGCAGTCAGGTGTCCCTGCACTCGCTCTCGACGTTTGGCTAAGTTACGAACTTCGGCGAGCCGGTTTCGGGACGGACCAAACATGGCCCAGGCCGAAGCACCCTCGAATCCTGCCCGCTTCAATTGCGAAGCTGCTTGAGGCGCTGCCGAAGAAGGACGCAGGGCCGCTCCGGGATCGCATCGAAGGCGCGACCGGAGTCCCGGGGTTTACCTCCTCGAGCGCGACGATCCTGGGCAAGAACTACCTCAAACAGGTAGACGTCATCATCACCGACTGGGCCACAGGCCCTGAGCTGTTGATCTCAACGAAGCGAATGGACTCGTCGTTCGGCAAGAACGCGCCGAATCGAATCGAGGAGTCCTACGGAGATGTCAAGAACCTTCGCCTAAGACACCCGATGGCAGCGCTCGGTTTCGTGTTCGGGTTGAGCGCCAATATCCTCCAGAAGGAGCCGGGCACTGCTGAGTGGCTCTTCGACCTACTCGCGAAGCTCGGACAAGAAGATGACGCCTACCATGCGACCGGGCTGGTTCTCATGCAGTATTCCGGCGAGGCCTCCATACCAGACGATTGCGATGAGCGCGCAGAAGGGATTCCGCAGGAATCCGGTATAGAGCCCGATGAAGGCGGTGCCTCGGTGGACGACAGGGAAATCGAGAATATCCTCACGCTGTTACCAAAGGTCAAGATTCGGCTGAAAGAGACGCCAGAGGCGCTCAATCCAGGCCGATTCCTTTCGATGATGGTGGATCGAGTGCTCGGCGCCACACCTGTCACGATGCACAGAGAGGCGAGGAGGCGACGCGCGGAGGCTCGCCAGCCCTAAGGACCATACCGACGGGCGCGTATCGCGGAAGGTCCTCTGGGACGGCGCGACGGCCAGGCCCAACTCGGCAGTCGACACTTCACGCCACCGGCCGCATCTGCCTGGGCCCGGTACGCCTCCTGCCACTCGCTGGTTTGCGCGCCCCGTTGGCGTCAAAATTCCGCAGCGGCAACTTACGCGCCTCTGGCCAAACACTAGATTCGAGCGTGCCACCCGTTTGCGACTTCCTGTCGGCAAGCCCGCTCGCGGTCGGCAGCAGTTCAGCCGCCGTCGAGCAGATTGCGCGTCTGGGTGTAGAGCGCCCGGTAACGGGCCAGCCGGGGTGCGAGACGCGCGACCAGTGCCGCTTCCGGAGCGGTGACTTCGGCCGGCGGCGGCGCCAGGCAGACCTCGGTCGGCGCTTCGCCGCTGACTGCCAGGCGTGCCAGGCGCGCCGCGCCGAAGGCGCCGCCCTGGTCGCCGGACGCCGGTCGCGCCACAGCGAAACCGCAGGCGGCAGCGATCAGACTGGCCCACAGCGCGCTGCGCGCGCCGCCGCCCACCAGCACCGCCTGTTTCACCTGCGTGCCAGCGGCCTGCAGGGCGGCGTAGCCATCGGCGATCGAGAACGCCACGCCCTCCAGCACGGCGTAAGCCAGTTCGGGCGTGCCGGTGCGCGTGGACAGGCCGAAGAACAGGCCGCGCGCATGCGCGTCGTTGTGGGGTGTGCGCTCACCGTTGAGATAGGGCAGGAAGATCGGCGTGGACTGGGGATCGGCGTGCGCCGCCTGTGCCGCCAGCTCGCCCTCCGCGATCCCGCCCGTGATGCCAGCCAGCCAGCTCAGGCTGGTGGCAGCGGACAGCGTGACGCTCATCTGGCACCAGCGGCCGGGCAGGGCGTGGCAGAAGGCATGCACCGCGCCGGCGGGATTGGGCGCGAAGCGGTCGGTGGCCACGAACATCACGCCCGAGCTGCCCAGCGACACCAGGGCGTCGCCGTGTTCGACCACACCCATGCCGACCGCGGAAGCGGCATTGTCGCCACCGCCACCGGCCACCACCACGCCGGGCGGCAGGCCCCATTCGGCGGCAATCGCGGCGCGCAGCGTGCCGCGCGGCTCGCTGCCTTCCACCAGCCTGGGCATGTGGCTGAGCTGCAGGCCACAGGCCGCCAGCATGTCGGTTGACCATTCACGGCGTGCCACGTCGAGCCACAGCGTGCCGGCGGCGTCGGAAGGCTCGGACACGGCTTCGCCGGTCATGCGCAGCGCCAGCCAGTCCTTGGGCAGCAGCACCCGGGCGACCTGGGCGAACACCGCCGGTTCGTGGCGGCGCAGCCACAGCAGCTTGGGCGCCGTGAATCCGGGCATGGCGAGGTTGCCAGTGATGGCGCGCGCCGCCGGCACCTGCTGTTCGAGCTCCAGGCACTCGGCATGGGCACGCGTGTCGTTCCACAGGATTGCCGGCCGCAGCGCGCGGCCGCTGGCATCGAGCAGGGTCGCACCGTGCATCTGGCCCGACAGGCCGATCGCGCGCACGCCACCCCAGGCCTGCGGCGCCTGCGCGCGCAAGCGGCCCAGCGCCTGGGCGGTGGCGGTCCACCACAGTTCGGGATCCTGTTCCGACCACATCGGCTGCGGCCGCGAAACCTCCAGCCGCACACCGGCCTGCGCCACGATGCGCTGGCTGGCGTCGACCAGCAGGGTCTTGACTTCGGATGTTCCCAGATCGATGCCGACGTACATGTGCCGCTCCTTCAGCTCTTCACGTTGCCGCCGGCCTCGTGCATGGCGGCCAGTGTCATTGCGCCGACTCCGGATAGGCGTGGCGCACATCGTCATAGGCCGCGCGCAGCGCCTGCGCCAGCACCGCCTGACCGGCCAGCGCGCCGAACAGGCTGGTCTCGGCGGCCAGTCGCGCCACCGGATCGGCAGCGCCAAGGATTTCCGTCACCAGCGCCTCGTTCATGGCCTGATCCTGGTAGTCGAAGGGGATGCGGCCCTGCGCGCGCGCCTGCAGGAACAGCAGGAACAGCGCCGGCAGACGCGCCGTGTGGAACAGCGTGCGGCCGGCGGCATGCTGTTCGTGCAGCGTCGGTGCGATGAAGCTGGGGATCTTGGCAAAGCCGTCGGCGGCCACGCGCTGGTTGGTGTCCTGGATCCAGGCGTTGGAGAAGCGTTCGAGCACGGTGTCACGATAGGCCGCCAGATCAACCGGACTCGGCGTCAGGCAGGGAATCACGTCGTGGGTGACATAGTCGTGCGACCAGCCGCGGATCTGGGCATCGAGCGTGCCTTCGTGGATCCAGGTATAGCCGCGCAGCGCGCCGGCCCAGGCAATGCAGCTGTGCTGCGCGTTGAGGATGCGGATCTTGGCTTCCTCGTAGGGCACCACCGAATCCACCATCTCGACGCCGACACGCTCCCAGTCCGGACGTCCGGCGGCGAAGTGCTCCTCGACCACCCATTGTGCGAAGGTCTCGCCCATCAAGGCACAGGGGTCGTCGATGCCCAGTGCGGCCTGCACGCGCGCGCGCACCGCCGGCAAGGGGCGCGGCGTGATGCGGTCGACCATGGCATTCGGGCAGCGCGTATGCGTGTCGATCCAGGCCAGCAGGTCGGTGTCGCCCAGCGCCGTCAGGAAACCTGCCAGTCCCAGGTGGAAGCGTTCGCCGTTGCCGCGCACGTTGTCGCAGCACAGCAAGGTCAGGCCGCCGGCCTGGGCGGCGCGGCGCGCGCGCAGCATGGCGGTGAGCGCGCCGTAGATGGTGTTGAAGCCGCCATGCAGGTCGGCCGCGACATCGGGATGCGCCGTGTCGAGACGCAGGGCGGGATCAAGGAAGTAGCCGGCCTCGGTGACCGTGAACGAGATGATGCGCGTGGCCGGATCGGCGGCGGCCGCGATCAGCCCAGCCAGATCGGGGGTCCAGCGGATCACCTGCGCGATGGCACTGATGCGCTGGTACTGCATCGCACCGGCCGGCGATGCCAGCTCCAGCGTGTAGACGCCGTGCTGGGCCTCCAGCGCTGCCATCAGTTCGGGCTGGTCGTTGCGCAGGTTGCCGGCCACCAGACGCCAGGACCGGTCGCCGCTGTCGTGCAGGCGTTGCAGGTACCAGGCTTCATGGGCGCGATGGAACGATCCCAGCCCGAGGTGGAGAATGGTGTAAGGCGTGGTCATGGCAGCTCCTGGAAATTGCTCAGCGCGCGCAGGCCTGCCCTGCGGTGTCGAAGATGTGGACATGGCCGGCATCGAGACGCAGCCCGACGCGGTCGCCGACGCGCGCCCGGGTGCGCGCGTTCTGTTTGCACACCAGCTGCGAACCGCTCGCCAGTCGCGCATAGACCAGGGTCTCGTTGCCCAGCGCCTCGACCAGCTCCACCGTGGCCGGCAGGGCGCCCTGGCCATCCTCGGCCATCGCCACGTGTTCCGGACGCAGTCCCAGGCTGCCGGCATGCACGCCGACCGTGCCGGCCAGTTCGGGCAGCTCCTCGACCGGCACCACATTCATCTGCGGCGTGCCGATGAACTGCGCGACAAAGCGGTTGGCCGGCCGGTCATACAGCTCGAGCGGGGTTCCGACCTGCTCGATGTTGCCGTCGCGCAGCACCACCACGCGGTCGGCCAGGGTCATCGCCTCGACCTGATCATGGGTGACGTAGATCGTGGTGGCGCCGAGTTCGCGATGCAGGCGCGCGATCTCCACGCGCGTCTGCACGCGCAGCGCGGCATCCAGGTTGGACAGCGGTTCGTCGAACAGGAACACCTTGGGAGCGCGCACGATGGCGCGGCCGATGGCCACGCGCTGACGCTGGCCGCCCGACAGCTGCTTGGGGGTGCGCTCCAGATAGGGCGTGAGGTTGAGGATCTCGGCAGCGCGCTCGACCTTGCTGCGCAGCACCTGCGGATCGGTGCCGGCCAGCTTGAGCGCGAACGACAGGTTGTCGAAGACGGTCATGTGCGGATAAAGCGCATAGCTCTGGAACACCATGGCCAGATCGCGCTTGGACGAGGGCAGGTGGGTGATGTCGCGGCCATCGAGCACCAGATTGCCGCCATCGATGACCTCCAGGCCGGCAATCAGGCGCAGCAGGGTGGACTTGCCGCAGCCCGAGGGCCCGACAAAGACGATGAACTCGCCCTTCTCGATGGTGAGGTTGACCCCTTTGATGGCGCGGTTGTCGCCGAAGTACTTTTCGATCGCATTGAGTTGCAGGTAGGCCATGGTGATGCTCCTATTTCACTGCGCCGAAGGTCAGCCCTTGCACGAGCTGCTTCTGGCAGAACCAGCCGAAGACGATGATGGGTGCCGCCGCCATCATCGAGGCGGCAGACAGCTTGGACCAGAACAGGCCCTCGGGACTCGAGAACGAGGCAATCAGCGAGGCCAGCGTGCCGGCGCGCGCCGCGCTGAGATTGAGCGACCAGAAGGCCTCGTTCCACGACAGCACCAGGCACAGCAACGCGGTCGAGGCCAGGCCGCCGACGCCCAGCGGCAGCAGCACGTGACGGAATTCCTGGTAGAGGCCGGCACCATCCATGCGTGCCGCCTCGAGGATCTCGCGCGGAATCTCCTTGAAGTAGGAGTACAGCATCCACACCATGATCGGCAGGTTGGACAGCGTGAAGATGATGGTCAGGCCCAGCCGCGTGTCGAGCAGGCCGAAGGTCTGGTAGAGCACGTAGATCGGCACCAGCACGCCCACCGCCGGCAGCATCTTGGTCGACAGCATCCACACCAGCAGATCCTTGGTGCGCGCGTTCTGGAAGAAGGCCATCGAGTAGGCGGCGGGGGCTGCCAGCAGCAGTCCGATGAGTGTCGAGCCGACGCTGGTGATCAGCGAGTTCTCGGCATACAGCAGGTAGTCGGTGCGACGCTGGACTTCGGCGAAGTTGTCCAGGGTCGGCGTCCAGACCAGCAGGGCGGGCGTCGCGATCGCCTGCAGCTCGGTCTTGAAGGCGGTCATTCCAGTCCACAGGATGGGAAAGAACACCAGCAGTCCGGTCAGCCAGGAGACCAGGGCGCGAAGCACCTGCGCGGCGGGATACTTGCGGGGCGTATGCATGGACGGGCTCCTCAGCTTTCCAGGTTCTTGCCGATCATGCGGATCAGGAACACCGCGGCGATGTTGGCGAGCAGCACCGCGAACAGGCCGCCGGCCGAAGCCACGCCCACGTCGAAGTTGAGCAGCGCCTGCGAGAAGATCAGGAAGGCCACGTTGGTGCTGGCATAGCCCGGACCGCCGCCGGTGGTGGTGAAGATCTCGGCGAACACCGACATCAGGAAGATCATCTCGATCATGATCACCACCGCCGCCGGCCGCGCCAGGTGGGGCAGGTACAGGTAGCGCACCTGCTGCAGGTAGGTGGCGCCGTCCATGCGCGCCGCCTCCAGTTGTTCGCGGTCCATCGACTGCAGCGCGGTGATGAAGATCAGGCAGGCGAACGGCAGCCACTGCCAGGCGATCATCAGTGTGATGGCGAGCAGCGGATAACTGGCGAGCCAGTCGATCGGCGTCAGGCCGACCGCGCGCATGAGCTGGGCGAGCACGCCGTAGATGGGATGCATCATCATGTTCTTCCACATCAGCGCATTCACCGACGGCATGACGAAGAACGGTGAAATGAGCAGGATGCGCACCACCGCCTGGCCGGGGAACGGGTCGTTGATCAGCAGCGCCAGCCCGATGCCGGCCACCACCGTGATTGCGATCACCGAGCCCAGCAGCATCAGGGTATTCATCACCGCGGGCACGAAAGCGCCATCGGTGACGAAGAATTCGAAATTGCGCAGTCCGATGAAGGGATGCGCGCCGGGTTGCATGAGGTTGTAGCGCACCAGCGAGAAGTAGATGGTCATGGCCAGCGGCACGATCATCCACAGCAGCAGCGAGGTCACGGCGGGTGCGAGCAGCAGGCGCGGCAGCAGCCGGCTGGCCGGGCGGCGCGCCGCAGCGCCCGGCGCTGGCGGAGTGGCGTGCGCCGCGCCAGCCGTCGCGTCATTGACGGTTGCAGGTAGGGCCATGTCGGGAGTCCTGATCGGAAGGGGAACGGCGAACAGGGAAATCGATCGGGGAGGCGGCCTGCGCAGCCGGGTAGACTGCGCAGGCCGCTGCGCCGGACCGGGGGACGCGCGGTGGCGCGTCACCCGGTGTCACCGCAAGCTTCAGTAGTAGCCGGCCTTGCGCATTTCGCGGTCGGCGGCCTGCTGGCCCTGGTTGAGGGCCTGATCGACGGTTTCCGAGCCAGCCAGGGCCGCGCTGATCTGCTGGCCGACGGCGATGCCGATCGCCTGGAATTCGGGAATGGCCGCGAACTGCACACCGACATAGGGCGAAGGCGGCAGGGTGCTGTGCTCGGGATCGGCGGTCTGGATCGCCTTCAGTTCGGCAGCGGCGAAACGCGCGGCCTTGGTGAACTCCGGATTCGCGTAGGTCGACTTGCGCGTCCCGGTCGGCACGTTGGCCCAGCCGTTGGTGGCTGCGACCAGCTTGATGTAGTCCTTGGACGTTGCCCAGCGGATGAATTTCTGCGCCAGTTCCGGCTGCTTGGTGCTGGCCGGGACGCCCAGCGCCCAGGCCCACAGCCAGTTGGCACCCTTGTCGGTGACGGCGCTCGGCGCCTGGGCAAAGGCAACCTTGTCAGCGACCTTGCTCTGCTTGGGATCGGAGATGAACGAGGCCGCGATGGTGGCATCGATCCACATGCCGCACTTGCCTTCGTTGTACAGGGCCAGGATCTCGTTGAAGCTGTTGGACGAGGAGCCAGGCGGGCCGTACTTCTTCATCAGGTCGACGTAGAAGTTGATCGCCTTCTTCCACGGTTCGCTGTTGACCTGGGGCTTCCACTTCATGTCGAACCACTGGCCGCCGTAGGCGTTCACCAGTGTGGTCAGGAAGGCCATGTTGTCGCCCCAGCCCGGCTTGCCACGCAGGCAGATGCCGTAAACACCGTGCGCCGGATCGGTCATCTTGGCGGCCGCATCGCGCACCTGGTCCCAGGTCGGACGCTCGGCGAACTTGATACCGGCCTTGTCGGCCAGGTCCTTGCGGTACATCAGCATCGAGCTCTCGCCATAGAACGGCGAGGCGTACAGTTGCCCCTTGAGCGACAGGCCGTTGCGCATGGCCGGCAGCAGGTCGTCGACGTCATAGGCGGCATCATTCTTGATCGGCACCAGCCAGCCCTTGGCGGCCCAGATCGGGGTTTCGTACATGCCGATGGTCATGACGTCGAACTGACCGCCCTTGGTCGCAATGTCATTGGTGACGCGCTGGCGCAGCACGCTTTCCTCCAGCGTGACCCACTTCAGGGTGACGCCCGGGTTTTCCTTTTCGAAATTCTTGCCCAGCTTCTCCATCTCGATCATGTGGCCGTTGTTGACAGTGGCAATGACCAGATCAGTGGCGAAGGCAGGGGTGAAGGCGCAGGCAGCCAGCAGCCCTGCCACGCAGGCTTTGACGTTCATGGAAAAGTCTCCTCGTTATCGACGTTCGGCGCTTTTGGTGTGCACCGTGGGAGGCAGTCTAGCCGTGCGGAAATCGACTTTGCGATACTCGGCGCGCAAGTTCCGATACGGATTTGCGAAAATGAGCGCCGCCAGAGGCTAAATCCGGCAAGGAAGGGGGCTTGCGCTCGCCGGAATTGTATTGCTGCACTGCAGCCATGCTGCGGCCATGCCGGCCAGGTCGAGCACCCGCAGCAGGCGGGCGTCGCTGCCCGAGTCGATCCGCACCAGGCGCCGCGTGGCGAGCTCGCGCGCCGCCGCATCGGCGTGCGCAGGCAGCGCGTGACCGGCCTGGCTGCCCTGCCAGGTGGCGCATTCGATGGCGTGCAGCCGCGGCACGGCGAAGCCAACCGCCATGCCCAGGTGCTCCACCAGCAGCACGCAGGCATCGCGCCCCAGCTCCACGGGCGGCGCGCCAAGCAACTCTGCCAGATCGAGCACGGGCACACTCTGGCCGCGGTTGACCAGCAGCGCGCGCAGCGGCCCCTGCCCGGTCAGCTGGAGCACGTCGCGTCGCCACGGCAGGATTTCCCGGATCTGTTCCACCGGGCTCGCCGCCTGACCGCAGATCTGGTAGACCAGCAAGGATTGCACGCACGCGTCGTCAGCGCGGGCGCTAAAGAAGTCGCGCTCCCCTTCGGCCGGGTCGCCAGCACACGCGGCCGCTGCAGCCGCTGCGAAGCCGGTGAGTCCGGGCGCCGTGCGCAAGGCATCGGCATCGAGCAGCAGATAGTGGCCGTCGGCATTGGGCGCGCGCGCGCGCACGCCGGCCGGCAGCGCCGTCGCAGGCAGCAGGCCGCGGATCAGCCCGGACGGCGGTGTGGCGCTGTCCGCCAGCGCGAGCTGCTGGGCGTGATCGGCATTGACCACGTCGATGACCTGTCCGACCAGCAGACAGACCAGACCGGCGGCGGTGCGCAGCACGAAGGACTGGCGCGCGCCGGGCGCGGCCTGGACACCCAGGCCGCACAGCGCCAGCAGGTCGATCACCGGAATGCGCTGACCGCAGAAGGGCGTTACGCCACGGCACAGTCCATGGGCCAGCGGCGAAGGCTCGATCGGCGGGTCAGCCAGCGTGGCATGGACGGCCATGGCGTGGATTGCCAGCGGCAGGCCGCCGGCACTGAGCAGCAGCAGCTGCGAGGGCGCCGCCGGCGCCGGTCCCGGCGCCGCCTCAGCAGCGAGTCCGCTGCGCTCGGGTTCCGGATCGACCAGCAGCGGTATGCCGGGCAGAGCGCACAGGCCGGCCGGCGACAGCAGCGACAACAGGCTGTCGCTGTCGCTGCGGCGCAGGCTGCCGGCGTGCACCGCGCCGGCGCCGGGCGCCGTGTTGAGCCGGGTGACACTGCCCGGCACGGCATCGAACAGACCGCCCACGCTGTCGACGCGCAGGCCCAGCAGCTGGCCGGCATGCAGCATCACCACCACGCAGCCGCCGCTGTGCACGGATTGTGCGAGCAGCTGCGCCAGGTCGAGCACCGGCAGCAGCACGCCGCGCAGGTCGATCGCCCCGATGACGGCCGGCGCAGCGCAAGGCAGGGGCGTGAGCTCCCGCAACGGCACCACTTCGCGCACCGCCTCGATCGGCAAGGCCAGCGCCAGGCCGCTGACGCCAAAGGCCCCGAAAGCCGGCGCGCCTGCGCTGCCGGTCATGCCGGCTGGCGGTCCGCGCCGGCCAGGCCGGCGATCTGCGCAGACAGCCGGTTGGAAAGCTCGGTTTGGAGCGCCGCCAGTTCGGCGATAGCGCGCACGCTCTGACCGGTGCGCTCGACCCCGCTCTGGATGTCCTCGAAACTGCGCGCCGCCTCCTGGTTCACGGCGGCGCCAGCGCCAACCTGGGCGGTGGACTCATCGATCAGGCGGGCGATCTCTTCGGCCGCCTGCGAGCTGCGCTCGGCCAGTTTGCGCACTTCCCCGGCCACCACTGAAAAGCCCACGCCGTGCTGTCCGGCACGTGCCGCCTCGATGGCGGCGTTGAAGGCCAGCAGATTGGTCTGGCTGGCGATGTCGCCAATCACCCTGACGATATCCGACACGCGGGCGGCACCGGCCTCGATGCGTCCGATTGCGGCCGAGGACTTGGCCAGCGCCAGGGCACCCGCCTGCGCCACCATCGCGGCATCGACGGCCAGCTCGGAGGCGCGTTGCGAATGCTTGCCGATGCCTGCGATGTGAGCCACCACTTCTGCGACAGCGCCGGACATGGCGCTTGAGTTGTCGCGGATGCGCAGTCCCATGCGAACTTCTTCGGTGACATCGTGGGCGTATTTCACAACCTTGGCCACCTTGCCATTCAGGTCCAGCACCGGGCTATAGGCCGCCTGCAACCAGACCTCACGGCCGTACTTGCCGACGCGCTGAAAGCGGCCCTGGACGGACTGGCCGTCGCCCAGGCGCAGCCAGAAATCCCGGTATTCCTCGCCCTGCACATACTCTGGCGTGCAGAACGTGCTGTGGTGCTGGCCGGCGATTTCGCGCAGGGTGTAGCCCATGGTGAGCAGGAAATTGCGGTTGGCGGTGAGCACCCGGCCGTCGAGGTCGAATTCGATCATCGCCTGCGCCTGATCCATCGCCGCCACCTTGGCCTGGTATTCCGCCGAGACCAACTTGGCCGCCGTCACGTCGGTAGCGAACTTGACCACCTTGAGCACCCGGCCGGCCTGATCAAACACCGGATTGTAGGTGGCCTGGATCCAGACCTCGCGACCGTGCCGGCCGATACGCTTGTATTCTCCGCTGCTGAATTCACCGCGCCCCAGGCGTTCCCAGAACAACTGGTACTCGCTTCCGGCGGCCGACGCCGGCTCGACGAACATGCGGTGGTGATGCCCCTGGATATCCTGCAGACGGTAGTCCATCAGCGCGAGGAAGTTGTCGTTTGCGGTCAGCACCTGACCATCGACGCCGAACTCGATCACGGCCTGCGCGCGGTCGATGGCAGCCAGCTTGCCGCAGGCCTCCTGGTCGCGCAGCGTGGCCTCGGTGACATCACGGCACAGCACGACGACGGCCGGCGCACCGGCATCCGCGGCCGGCTGCGGCATGAACGTGGCGTGCAGCCAGACCGGGCGCTGGTCCCGGGTCAGGCACTGGTACTGGCCGCTGCGCGTCTGTCCATCCGCGAGCTGCGTCCAGAACGCCTGCCAGCCCGGGCCGTCCGGCGCTGGCGCATCGAGCAGCGCACGGAAGTGGCGGCCGACCAGGTCTTCGCGCGCGCACCCCACGATGCGCAGGAAGGGGTCACTGGCCTCGAGCAGGGTGCCGTCGACACTGGTTTCGAGCAGCGCGACGCTGCGCTGCAGGGTACGCAGGAGTTCGCTGTCGCGCGCCGCCTGGGCAGCTGCGGCCACTGTGCCTGCGGGTTTGAGGGTGATGTCCGGATCTGCCATGGCGCCGCTTCCTCGCTGTGCGATTGAGCAGGAAACGGCGCCGCAGCCGCGCTTCCGACTCGCGTTCGGTGGCGGCGTGGCGCAATTCCCTTGCACCCGGCTTTTACGGCAGGATTGGCGCGCGCTTTACGGCTTGCGCGGTTCTTCGCCGTATGGAAGTGTATAAACCGCTCGAAAAGCGGTGCACGACCTCAGCATTTCAGCATTTGTGAACGTTTGGACTGTCGCCCACCAGATCGAACACCTGCATGCCCGGGTGCTTGCGGTCACGCCCGGTCCAGTGCGGGTGGGCCAGCGTCTGCGCCATGTCGGCGCGACCGCTCTCCCAGTGCTCGAGCATGGTCGGACGCGAGAATTCGTAGTCCTTGGAAGGGCCTTCGGCATGCTTGGAGCGATAGATCAGATGCACGATGTCCATCGGCGCATCGCAGCCCGCATGGGCGGACAGCAGTCTGGCATCGGGATCGTCATGCAGTTCGGGCGGCAACTTGGCGAACAGGCGCCGGGCGGCGGTGGCCAGACGGTGACGATCGGCCTGGTGCGTGGTGTTGAGCCGGGTGCGGCTGGAAAACCGGATGTCCTTTTCGCGCTCGCCCACATCCTGCAGCGAAGCTGGCAGGTCACCACGCGCCGCGAACAGATCGACCTGGAAGATCACACGCCGCTCCTGGCAGGGCTGATCCAGCACGTGCTGCAGTGGCGTGTTCGAAACCAGCCCCCCATCCCACCAGTACTCCCCGTCGATCTCGACCGGTGCAAAGCCGGGCGGCAACGCGCCACTGGCCATGATGTGGCGGGCGCCCAGGCGCTTGCCGGCGCGCTTGAGCAATTGGCTGTCGAAATACTGGAAGTTGCCGGTGCGCACATTCACCGCCCCCACCGACAGCCGGGCCGGGCCGTCGTTGATGCGATCGAAGTCCACCAGACGCTCCAGCGTGAGCTCGAGCGGCGAGGTGTCATAGAAGCTGATCGCGCCCGGCGTGCCGCGCGGTTGCCAGGGCGCCGGCGGGATGCGCGGCGCGAAAAAGCCCGGCACACCGAACAGCGCGCCCTGGGTGGCGCTGCCCTGATGGACCAGTGCCCGGAACGGCGCATCGGGAAACACCACCGGCAAGGTCATCGCGGACGACACCTGGTCCCAGAACTGGCGCAGGCGCTCGACGCGATGTTGCGGGGCATTGCCGACAATGATGGCCGAATTGATGGCACCGATCGAGATGCCGGCCACCCACGACGGCTCGTGATAGACCTGCGACAGCACTTCGAACACGCCGGCCTGATAGGAGCCCAGGGCACCGCCGCCCTGCAGCACCAGCACCACATCCTCTTTCGCTTCGCTCATGTTCAGTGTCCTCCTGCGCGCACCAGCGCGACCGCGTTCATGCAGTAGCGCAAGCCGCCCGGCGCCGGACCGTCGGGAAACACATGCCCGAGATGGGCATCGCAGCGCGCGCATACCGTCTCGACGCGCACCATGCCATGGCTTTCATCCACATGATAGGCAATGGCGGCGGGGCTGGCGGGCTGGGTGAACGAGGGCCAGCCGGTGCCGGACTCGAATTTTTCGGCGCCGTCGAACAGCAGTGCACCGCAGCACACGCAGGCATAACGGCCGGGCTCGAACAGGCTGCACATGTCCGAACTGAACGCACGCTCGGTGCCGGCCTGGCGCGTCACGCGGAACTGATCAGGGGTCAGGCGGGCGCGCCATTCGGCGTCGCTCAAGGCAAGGTGGTCGGCCGGCGCCGGATCGGGCGCGCGGGCCAGTTGCAGGACGTCGTCCCAGGTCAGCATGGCAGAACTCCAGTGGTGCGGCCGGATGCGCGGCCGATCAGGGGTACCGGCGCCACAGGCAGGCGCGGAACCCGGCGTACAACTCGTTGTCAGCTTTGTGTGCAGTGCGTCATGATGACGTCACCAGGGCCCGTCAACATGGACGCCAGGAGGAGCATCGCATGGACATCATCCGTCTTGCCACCGCCGCCGACGCCGAGGTGATCTGCCGCGTGCATCAGCGCGCCATCCGCCTCACCTGCGGCGAGGCCTACAGTCCGGCCGTGGTGATTCCGTGGGCGGAAGGCCGGCGGCCGGAGATGTACCTGCAGACCATGCGCGAGGAGACCATGTACGTCGCCGAGCGCGAAGGCCAGGTGGTGGGCTTCTGCTGCGCGCTCGGCAACGAAGTGCGCGGGCTCTATGTCGATCCGGAGACAGGCCGCGGCACCGGCAGCCTGCTGCTGCGGCAGGCCGAGACCGTGGTCCTGGCCGGACACCCGGCCGAGGTGCGCGTCACCGCCACGCTCAATGCGGTACCCTTCTATGAGCGCCAGGGCTATCAGCGCCTGCATCCGGCCACGGTGCGGCGCCCCCAGCGCGCGCCACTGGCGGTGTGGGAAATGGCCAAACCGGTCGCTGCCTGAGCCTCAGCGCGCGCGCAGGCAGCTGGCCGCGCCTTCGGCCGACAGCACGGTGCTGTAGAAGTAGCCCTGCGCGAGGTCGCAATGATGGCTGATCAGGAAGTCGCGCTGGGCAGCGTCCTCGACGCCCTCCGCCACCACCGGCAGCCCCAGGCTGTGCGCCATGGCAATGATTGCTGCGACGATGGCGGCGCTGTCGTGATCGCGCGCCACGTCACGCACAAAGGACTGGTCCACTTTGATCTGGGTGAGCGGAAAGCGCTTGAGGTAGGCCAGTGAGGTGTAGCCGGTGCCGAAATCGTCGACCGCCACGCCGATACCGAGCGCGCGCACCTGACGCAGCAGCGCCACGACATGGTCCACATCACGCATGGCCGCGGTCTCGGTGATCTCGAGTGTCAGCAGCGCGGGCGCCACATTGGCCTGCTGAATGGCTTCCTCCAGCAGGGGTATGAGTCCGAAGTCCAGGCATTGGCGCGCCGAGACGTTGACGGCCACTG
>JAGWIJ010000025.1 GCA_028873535.1 Pseudomonadota bacterium | reverse complement strand
ACGGACCGCCGCGTGGTTCGGCCAGCTGGCAGGCCCTGGGCCCCAGCGTCGGCACGGTGCCCGGTCCGGTGACCTATACTGGCGCGTCCAGCGTGGTGTCCGGCCGTATCACCGGCCTTGCAATGGCGCCGAACTGCGTTCCCGGCCGCTGCGTGGTGCTGGTCGCTGCGGCCGGCGGCGGCGTCTGGCGCACGCGCGATGCACTGGCGGCGACGCCGCAATGGCAGTCGGTGTCGCAAGGACTTCCGACCACCGCCATCGGCAGCATCGCCTTCGATCCGAACGACAGCTCCGGCCAGACCGTGTATGTCGGCACCGGCGAAGCCAACGGCTCGAGTGATTCGGAAGCGGGTCTGGGGCTGTTCAAGTCGGATGACCAGGGTGACAGCTGGGATCCGGTGGCGGGCAGCCAGGCCGTGGCCCGTGATCGCGCCATCGCCGCGGTGGCCATCGATCCGGCCGACGCGCAACACATCCTGATCGGCACCGCAGTGGCCCGCCATGGCATGGCCGGCGCTTACGGAGGGCGTTTCACGCCGCCCGCTGCCCCCCCCATCGGACTGTACGAGTCCCGCGACGGCGGCGAGCATTTCAACTTGCGCTTTGCGCGCGCTGCCGATGCGGTGAATCCTTCGTCGGCCAACGGCTCCGACTTCTTCCGAGGCGGCGTCACGCACATCGAGGCCTATCGCCCGGCAGGGCGTGACAGTGCCGCGACCCAGTTCTATTTTTCGGTGTCTTCGTATGGCCTTTATCGCACCAGCGACAGCGGCGTCGAACAGGTCTTTGTCTCCAGCGCTGGCGGCAGCGCGCTGGCATCGTCGATGGCACGCACCGAGTTCACCCTGGCGCCGATGGGCAAGCGCCTGCGCATCTACCTTGGCGATACCGATGCCAGCGGCGTGGCTGACCTGTACCGTGTCGACAACGCCAACCTGCCGGCACAAGCCCTGAGCGCTGCGGGTGGCTGGGTGCGCCTCTCGAATCCGGCCAGCGGAAGTCCCGGCTATGGCGTCTACAGCTTCTGCAGCAGCCAGTGCAGCTACGACATGGTCATTGCCTCGCCGCCCGGACGCCCTGACACGGTGTGGGTGGGGGGCCAGATGCACTATGACGACATCTTCCGTTTCCCGGCCTATTCCAACGGACGCGCCGTGATGCGTTCGACCGATGGCGGCGTGACTTTCACCGACATGACCAACGATACCGCGCAGCCGCCGCAAGGCATGCACCCGGATCAGCACGCCATCGTTTTCGCTCCTGGTGCGCAGGAAATCGCGCTGATCGGCTCGGACGGCGGACTGGTCCGCAATGACGGCAGCTTCGTCGACACGTCGGCGTACTGCGGAGCAGCGCCGAACCCGGCCAACCCGGATCCGAACTACCGCAATCTGCTGGGCACGCAACTCGCCAACTGCCGGCACTGGCTGAGTGCGGTGCCCAAGGCGCTCTACGCGCTCAATACCGGCATCACCAGCCTGCAGTTCCAGGGCCTGTCCTTCGATCCGGCCAATCCGCGCGGCAGCCTGCTGGCGGGCACCCAGGACAACGGCAGCTGGATATTCGACGGCAGCACCTGGATTGAAGCGGTCGGCGGCGATGGTGGACAGTCCGCGATCAACCCGCTCGGTTCGAAGATTCATACCTACACCGGCGCCGTTGGCGACATCCAGTTCAGCGGCGCCGATCCCGTCCTGGGCTGGGACATCTGGTCGGTGCCCAGCTACCAGAGTCCCAGCAGCGAGGCTGCCTCATTCTATCTGCCGCTCATCGCGGACGGACGCGCGCCCGGCACCTGGTTCGTCGGCCTGCAGCATGTGTGGCGCAGCACCGATGACCTGGGGGGGCAGGCCTATATGGACCTGCACTGCAACGAATTTGCGGGCGATCTGGCAGCGCCGTGCGGCGACTGGCTGCCGCTTGCCGGGCCTGACGGTGCCGGCAATCCGGGTGACCTGACCGGTGCCGTGTACGGCAGCGACAAGACCGGTGGCTGGGTTTCGCGTGTGGTGCAGGCCGAGGCGCGTGCGCGTGGCGCCGCCAGGACCTCCACGCTGTGGGCGGCAACGCGGCGCGGCCGCTTGTTCGTGTCGACCAATGCCAATGCTGCCAGCGAAGCCGATGTGGTCTTCACGCGCATCGACGGCGCGGCGCAGCCCACGCGCTTCGTGAGCGGCATTGCGGTGGATCCCGTCAATCCGCTGCGGGCGATCGTGACCTTCACGGGCTACGACGCCTATACGCCGACCACGGTCGGACACGTGTTCGAAGTGATCTTCAATCCGGCCACAGGAAGCGCCAGCTGGAAGGATCTGACCGCCAATCTGGGCGACCAGCCGATCCTGGGCGTGGCCTACGATCCGGACAGCGGCCGCATCTACGTCAGCACCGACTACGGCGTGGCGGTCCGGTTGCCTTCGGGTGATGGCGAGTGGCTCGCCGCCGCCAAGGGAATGCCGCCGGTCGCCGTGTACGACCTCGCCATCGACTCGTTCACGCGCACGCTGTACGCGGTGAGCCACGGGCGTGGCATCTTCCGGCTCGACCTGTAGAAGGAATCTGGCGACTCAGCGCGGATTGCCACGCGAGCCCGGCTTGTCGTCGCCGTCGTCCGCCATGCCGGACGGCGATGGCGACGACTCCTGGCCCTGCTGGACGCAGGTCTGCGGACGTTCACGGCAACGCTGCATGCGCCTGCGTGCCAGCTCAGCGGCGCTGGTGCCAGCCTGCCCGGACGTTTGTGGCTGGCCCGGGGCTGCTGCTGCGGCCGTGCCCTGAACGGCATCGGCGGCAGGAACGATGGTCACCGCGCCGGCCTGGAACGCGAGCATCAGGCTCGCAGCCACAGCCAGCGCCAGTGCGCAGGCGAATTTCGGACGCATGGCAGACACTCCTGAATCAGATGAGGATGCGCGGCCAGTATAGCGCTGCACGATTCCGCCATCGGCTCGGCGTATAATCTGCAGCGCCAGGGTCGTGAGCGATCCTGGGCCCATCCTACGCAGCGGCCCCGACGTGACCTTTCCCTCCGATCCTTCCTCTTCGGCGCAAGCCGCCAAACCCGATGCGTCCAATGCTGGAGCCCCTGCGGACTGGGAGCGCGGCACCCTCGAAAAGCTGCTGCATGCCACGCTGGACGAACAACGGCGGGCGCGCAAATGGAACAGCTTTTTCAAGGGCCTGCTGTTCCTCTACCTGTTCCTGACCCTGTTTGCGGTGAGCGGCTGGTTTGCCGGCGGCGACGGGATTCCGACCGGCCCGCACACCGCCGTCGTCGATCTGCGCGGCGTGATCGATTCCGATGGCGCGGCGTCGGCCGAAAAGGTCGTGCCGGCCTTGCAGCAGGCGTTCAAGGATCGCAACACCGTGGGTGTGGTGCTGCGCATCAACAGCCCAGGCGGCAGCCCGGTGCAGGCCGGCTACATCAACGACGAGATCGGCCGGCTGCGCAAGGTCTACCCCAAGATTCCGCTGTACGCAGTGGTGACCGATGTCTGCGCATCCGGCGGCTACTATGTGGCCGTGGCAGCCGACCGCATCTACGTGGACAAGGCCAGTCTGATCGGCTCGGTCGGCGTGATCATGGACAGTTTCGGTTTCACCGGCCTGATGGAAAAAGTGGGGGTGGAACGGCGCGCGCTGCATGCCGGCGAAAACAAGGCCTTTCTCGACCCCTTTGCGCCGCTCAATCCGAAGCATGTTGCGCAGGCCCAGGCCATGCTGGATCAGGTGCACCGGCAGTTCATCGACGTGGTCCGCAAGGGCCGCGGAAATCGTCTGCACGAGACGCCGGACATGTTCTCGGGCTATGTGTGGAGCGGCGAAGAAGGCGTGCGCTTGGGGCTGGCCGATGCCATGGGCAGCACCGAATATGTCGCACGCGAGGTGCTCAAGGCGCCCGATCTGGTGGACTACAACACCAAGGAGAACATCGCCGAGCGGCTGGCCAAGAAGATCGGGGCCGGCGCTACCGAGGCGGCCGGCAGCTGGGTCACGCGCGCCGGCGCGGCGATGCGGCTGGAGCGCTGAGCGCCTGCAGCAGGAACACGGTCGGCAGGCGCGGCAGCAGGGGCGGCGACTCGCGCCACAGCCGCACGCTGCGCGTGCGCAGCAGTTCGGCACTGCCGGTGAGGTCGCAGGCCACGCTGACCAGGGTGCCTGGTTGCAGTGCCGTCAGCAGGGCCTGCACCATGGCATCGTTGCGGTAGGGCGTCTCGATGAACAGCTGGGCGGCGCGCTCCTGGCGCGAACGCAGCTCGAGCGCCTGCAGTGCGGCGATGCGCCCCGGTCCGTCCACGGGCAGGTAGCCGTGGAAACTGAAGCGCTGTCCTTCCAGTCCGGATCCCATCAAGGCCAGCAACAGGCTGGACGGTCCTACATGCGGCTGCACCGCATGCCCATTGCGCTGTGCCCAGCGCGCGAGTTCGGCGCCGGGGTCGGCGATGCCAGGGCAGCCTGATTCCGACAGCACGCCCACCGCATGACCGGCGGTGAGCGGCGCCAGCAGATCCGCCAGCACGGACTCGCCCAGCCGCGCCTGTTCCTTGCCGGCCGGGATTTCGCGGATGTCGAGCTGTTGCATGGGGCCGGGATGCCCGAGTTCCTTGAGCGCGCGCCGCGCTGAGCGCGCGTTCTCGACCACGAAACAGCCGAGCTGGAACATGGCTTCCAGGGTGCGCGCCGGCAGGATGGCAGGGCCACTGTCGGCGGCGATCGGCACTGGCAACAGATGCAGGATGCCGCGCGAAACGGTGGGCGTGTCCGCGCCGACGTCGATCGAGGGGTTCATGGCAGCGACAGACCGGCTTCGCGCAGGAAAGCCGCCACCGTGATCAGCGGCAGCCCGATCAGCGCGGTGGGGTCGTCGCAGCGCACATGCCGCACCAGACTGATGCCCAGCGCCTCGATGCGTGCAGCGCCGGCGCAGTCCAGTGCGGGTTCGCGCTGCAGGTAGCGGCGCACCTGGGGCTCGTCCAGCGTGCGGTAGCCTACCAGGCATGGCACTTCGGCCAGCTGCAGGCGGCCACTGCGGCTGTCCAGCAAGGCGACCGCCGTATGGAAGACCAGCTCGCGACCGCTGGCCTGCAGCAACTGCTCGACCGCGCGTTCCAGCGTGCCTGGCTTGCCGATGGGTGTGCCATCCAGGCTGGCGAGCTGGTCACTGCCCAGGATCAGCGCCCCCGGATGGTCGCCGGCCACGGCGCGTGCCTTGGCCCCAGCCAGGCGCAAGGCCGTGTCGCGTGGCGTTTCGCCGGCGTGGGCGGATTCGTCCAGTGCCGGCGCGTGGCAGCTGAATTCAAGGCCCAGGCGGGCCAGCAGGCTGGCGCGATAGGGGGAACTGGAAGCAAGGACGAGCGGAGGATTCATGGTGTCGCAGGATAGCAGCAAAAGCAATTGAATACGCTTGGCTTTTTTGACATGTTCAGCGATCCACGCTATAGTGGGCGGCTATGTCTGAACGGGCGCAGGTGGAAATCGACAAATTGATCCGTGGCGGCGAAGCGCTGCACGGATCGCTGGCCTTGTCCGCGCTGCCGGAGCTCGCCGATCGTCTGGCCAGCGGTGACGGCGCGGTGGCGTGGAGCGTGCGCGCCGCGCGCGACGCACACGGAAGGCCGCGGCTGACCCTGGAGCTGGACGGGCAGCTGCAGCTGATCTGTCAGCGCTGCCTGGGCCCGCTGCCGTTTGCCATCCGTCATCAGCATGCGCTGGTGGTGGTGAAGAGCGAAGCCGAGCTGCCGGAGCTGGAAGACGAGGAAGACGATTCTGACTTCGTCGTGGTTCCGGGTGCCCTGGACATGCAGAATGCAGTACTCGAGGAGCTGCTGTTGGCTTTGCCGATGATGCCGCGCCACGAGACCGAACAGTGTCACGGCCCGAAGGATGGGCCGGATGCGGAGGAGGGTGGCAAACCGTCGCCCTTCGCCGTGCTGAGAGGGTCTCCCAAGACCTGAGCTTGTGCAGCAACGTGAAGGCCGCGCCTGGCGCGGAGCAAACCGCCGCCGGCCGGAATAGCCGATTCAACCTGGAGCAATCATCATGGCAGTCCAACAGAACAAGAAGTCCCCGTCGAAGCGCGGCATGCACCGGTCGCATGATTTCCTGACGGCCGCCCCGCTGGCCACCGAACCGACCACCGGCGAGACCCACCTGCGCCATCACATCAGCCCGAGCGGCTTCTACCGCGGCCGCAAGGTCATCCGCAGCAAGGGCGAATAAGCCCTGTTGCGGTCCGACCAGACCCGGGTAGCTGCGCAGTGACCGTCACGGTCGCGGTCGATGCCATGGGCGGGGATCACGGCCCTGCAGTCACCGTAGCGGCCTGCCTGGCTTTCCTGCGGGCACAGGCGGATGCTGCCGTGATCCTGGTCGGTCGCGAGGAAATCCTGCAGGCCGAGCTGGCACGTGCCGGCGCCAAACCTTCCGACCGCATCCGTGTGCTGCATGCCGAGGAGCTCGTCGGCATGGACGAGGCGCCGGCGCTGGCGCTCAAGCACAAGAAGAACTCGTCGATGCGACTGGCCATCAACCAGGTCAAGTCCGGCGAGGCGCAATGCTGCGTGAGTGCCGGCAACACCGGTGCACTGATGGCGACCGCCAAGTTCGTCCTCAAGACGCTGCCCGGCATCGATCGGCCGGCAATCGCCACGACCTTGCCGACCCAGTCGGGACACACCTATGTGCTCGACCTGGGCGCCAATGTCGACTGCACGGCCGAACACCTGCTGCAGTTCGGCATCATGGGCGCCATCCTGGCCTCTGCCGTCGACCGCAAGGAACGTCCCAGCGTTGGCCTGCTCAACATCGGTCACGAGGAAATCAAGGGCGGTGAAGTGGTGCGCCAGGCCGGCGAACTGCTGCGCCAGGCACCGATCAACTTCCACGGCAATGTCGAAGGCGACGACGTCTACCACGGTACGGTCGATGTGGTGGTCTGTGACGGCTTTGTCGGCAATGTCGCACTCAAGACCAGCGAAGGCCTGGCGCGCATGATCGCTGCCATCCTCAAGGAGGAGTTCAGTCGTTCCTGGCTGACCCGGCTGCTGGGCCTGGTGGCGATGCCAGTGCTCAAGGCCATCCGCCATCGCCTCGACGGCCGCCGCTACAACGGCGCCAGCTTGCTGGGCTTGCGTGGCATCGTGGTGAAGAGTCATGGCTCGGCCGACGTCTTTGCCTTCCAGTGTGCCCTCGATGTCGCCTATCACGAGGCCAGCAGCGGCATCCTGGCGCGGATCACCGAGGATATCGCCGCGGCCGGCGCTGCCGTCGGCAGCTAGCACGGTCTGACGGCGCAAGCAGGAAACCACATGACGCACATACGCATCAGCGGAACGGGCAGCGCGCTGCCGCCGCGCATCGTGAGCAATCACGATCTGGAGCAGCGCGTGAACACCAGCGATGCCTGGATCCGCGAACGCACCGGCATCGAACAGCGGCACGTGGCCGACGAGGGCATCATGACCTCGGATCTGGCCACCCAGGCGGCACGTGCAGCGCTGGATGCGGCCGGCATCGCGGCCAGCGACGTCGACCTGCTGATCGTCGCCACCACCACTCCGGACATGGTGTTCCCCAGCACGGCCTGCATCGTGCAGGCCAAGCTCGGCATCGGCGGCTGTATCGCGTTCGACATCCAGGCGGTCTGTACCGGCTTCCTGTATGGACTTGCCACCGCCGAGCGCTTCATGCGCGCAGGCGGTGTGCGCCACGCCTTGGTGATCGGCGCCGAGACCTTCACGCGCCTGCTCGACTGGAACGACCGCGGCACCTGCGTGCTGTTCGGCGATGGCGCCGGCGCCGTGGTGCTGTCGCTTGCCGATCAGCCCGGCCTGCTGTCCTCGCACCTGCATGCCGACGGCCATCATGTCGGCATGTTGTGCGTGCCGGGCCACGTCGATGGAGGACGCATCCAGCCTTCACCCTTCGTCCACATGGACGGTCAGGCGGTCTTCAAGTTTGCCGTGCGCGTGCTCGACGAAGTGTGCCGGGAAGCCCTGGCGGCCAACGACTGCTCCATCGATGCCGTCGACTGGCTGATTCCGCACCAGGCCAATACGCGCATCCTGTCGTCGACCGCGCGCCGGCTGGGCATTGACGAGCAACGTGTGGTCGTGACCGTGCCCAAGCATGGCAACACCTCGGCTGCCTCGGTGCCGCTGGCGCTGGATACCGCAGTGCGCGATGGGCGTGTCCAGCGTGGTCAGCTGCTGCTGCTCACGGCGGTGGGCGGCGGATTCACCTGGGGTTCCGCGCTGCTGCGCTTCTAGGAGGAACATCATGGATTTCGCATTCGTATTCCCCGGCCAGGGCTCGCAGTCGGTCGGCATGATGGCCGGCTTGTCCGGCCACGCCGTCGTGCGTGAGACCTTTGCCGAAGCCGCGCAGGTACTGGGCCAGGACTTCTGGACGCTGGCCAGCGAAGGCCCTGAGGACGCCCTGGCGCGCACCGTGGTCACCCAGCCCTTGATGCTGACGGCGGACGTGGCGGTCTGGCGCCTGTGGTGCAGCCAGCGCGCGGAGCGTCCTGCCGTGGTCGCCGGCCACAGCCTGGGCGAATATGCCGCGCTGGTCGCGGCCGATGCGATCGGCTTTGCCGACGCGCTGCGCATCACGCGTGTGCGCGCCGAGGCCATGCAGGCAGCGGTGCCGGAAGGCAGCGGCGGCATGGCCGCGATCCTGGGGCTGGACGACGCTGCCGTCGAAGCGGCGTGCACCGAGGCGGCCCAGGGCGAAGTGCTCGAACCCGCCAATTTCAACTCGCCCGGACAGGTCGTCATTGCCGGAACACGGGCCGCCGTCGAGCGTGGCGTGGCCGCTGCCAAGGCGCGTGGCGCCAAGCGCGCGCTGATGTTGCCGATGAGCGTGCCGTCGCACTGCGCGCTGATGCATGGCGCCGCCGAGACCCTGGCGCAAGCCCTGGCGGGCATCGAAGTGCGCACGCCGCGGATCACTGTCCTGCACAATGTCGACATGGCCGCTCATCAGGACCCGGCTGACATCCGCGCGGCCTTGAAGCGTCAGTTGTTCTCGCCGGTGCGCTGGGTGGGCAGCCTGCAGGCCGTGGCGGGACGCGGCATTTCCGCAGTGGCCGAATGCGGACCCGGCAAGGTGCTGGCTCCCTTGTGCCGCCGCATCGACGACCGCCTGCAAGGCACGGCGCTGGTCGATGATGCGGCCATCGCGACATTTGCCGGACTCATTTCGGGAGCAGCAGCATGAATCTGCACAAGCAGCTTGCACTGGTCACCGGCGCCAGCCGCGGAATCGGACAGGCCATCGCGGTGGCGCTGGCGCGTGCCGGTGCCGTGGTGGTCGGTACGGCCACCTCGGAGGCCGGAGCCGAGGCGATCACGCGCCATTTCGCCGGACTTGGACTGACTGGCCGCGGGCTGCGCCTGGACGTCAATGACGCCGCCGGGGTGCTGACGGCCATCGAGGACATCCGCGCGCGCGAAGGCGCCGTGACCATCCTGGTGAACAATGCCGGCATCACGCGCGACGGCCTGCTGATGCGTCTCAAGGACGAGGACTGGGATGCCGTGCTCGATACCAACCTCAAGTCGGTATTCCTGCTCGCGCGTGCCGTGGTGCGCGACATGATGAAAGCGCGTGCTGGCCGCATCATCAGCATCGGATCGGTGGTGGGCGCCAGCGGCAATGCCGGGCAGGCCAACTACGCCGCGGCCAAGGCCGGCATGGCGGGCTTCACGCGTGCCCTGGCGCGCGAAGTGGGCAGCCGTGGCATCACGGTGAACTGCGTGGCGCCCGGATTCATCGACACCGACATGACGCGTGCGCTGCCTGCGGCGCAGCACGAGGCCCTGCTTGGCAGCATCCCGCTGGGCCGTCTGGGATCCGTCGAGGACGTCGCACAGGCGGTGTGCTTCCTGGCCTCGCCCGAGGCCGGCTACATCACCGGCAGCACCTTGCACGTGAACGGCGGCATGCACATGGAGTGATGCCGCGTCCGCCCGTGCCGCTCATTCGGGCGCGGGTCATTCTGCTATAATCTGCCCGCTCATTTTTTTGCGCAGCAACTACCCACCAACAGGAAAGGCAAAAGGGAAAGCATGGAAAACATCGAAGAACGCGTCCGCAAGATCGTTGCCGAGCAGCTGGGCGTCAAGGAAGCGGACATCAAGAACGAGTCGTCCTTCGTGGATGACCTGGGTGCCGATTCCCTGGACACGGTGGAGCTCGTGATGGCGCTCGAGGAAGAGTTCGAGTGCGAAATCCCCGATGAAGAAGCCGAGAAGATCACGACCGTCCAGCAGGCGGTCGACTACGTCAAGGCCCACCTCAAGGCCTGATCACGCGCCTGTGGTGTCCGCTCGACCGTCGCGGTCGGCGGACCCTGGATCGGCAAGGGGCGCGTGCGCGCGCAGCCGGTTCATTCGAATGTTCCCGTCTTGGAGTTTTCTGCGATGACACGTCGGCGTGTAGTGGTCACCGGGATCGGCATCGTCTCCCCGGTCGGTACGGGAGTGGCACGTGCCTGGGATAATCTGCTGGCCGGAAAATGCGGCATCGGGCCCGTCACCAGGTTCGACGCGTCGCGCCTGTCCACGCGCATCGCCGGGGAGGTCACGGACTTCGATCCTTCGGTGCTGCCGCCCAAGGAACTGCGGCGCATGGACACCTTCATCCACTACGGCCTTGCGGCCTCGATCGAGGCGCTGAAGGATGCCGGCATCGAGGCACGGCCGGCCAACGCGGAGCGCATCGGCGTGTGCGTCGGTTCCGGCATCGGCGGCCTGCCGATGATCGCGGATACCCACGGCGCCATGCTGGAAGGCGGCCCGCGCAAGATCTCGCCGTTCTTCATCCCGGGCAGCATCATCAACATGATTTCCGGCAACCTGTCGATCATGTATGGCCTCAAGGGGCCCAACCTGTCCATCGTCACTGCCTGCACCACCGGCAACCATTGCATCGGTGACGCCGGGCGCATCATCGAATACGGCGATGCCGACGTGATGATCGCCGGCGGCGCCGAATCGACCCTGACCGAGATCGCCCTGGGCGGTTTCGCTGCCGCGCGCGCGCTCAGCACGCGCAATGACGATCCCGCCACCGCCAGTCGCCCCTGGGACAAGGGGCGCGACGGTTTCGTGATGGGCGAAGGCGCCGGTGTGCTGGTGCTCGAGGAACTCGAGCACGCCAAGGCACGCGGTGCGCGCATCTATTGCGAACTGGCGGGCTACGGCATGAGTGCCGACGCGCACCACATCACGGCGCCGCCGGAAGACGGCGAGGGCGCCGCACGCAGCATGGTGGCGGCCCTGCGCAACGCGCGGCTCAATCCCGACCAGGTCGACTACATCAACGCCCACGGCACCTCCACGCCGCTGGGTGACCTGGCCGAGACCATCGCGATCAAGCGCTGTTTCGGCGACCACGCCTACCGGCTGTGCGTCAGCTCGACCAAGTCGATGACCGGACACCTGCTGGGCGCGGCCGGTGGCATCGAGGCCGTGTTCTCGGTGCTGGCGATCCATCACCAGGTCGTGCCGCCCACCATCAACCTGCATGAGGCCGACGAGGGCTGCGATCTGGACTACGTGCCCAACACCGCGCGCCAGATGAAGGTGGATGTGGTCCTGTCGAATTCCTTCGGATTCGGCGGCACCAACGGCAGCCTGGTGTTCCGCGGCTTCGCCTGACCGGCGGCGCGGCGATGGCTGCCTCGCGCAGGGGCGGAGCGGCGCGCTGGATGCGACGCGCGCTGCTGTTGCTCCTGCTGGGCCTGGGGGTGGTCGGTGGCTGGCTGTTCCTGCCGCTGCAGCCGCCCGAAGTGCCCTACAGCTTCGAGCTGATGCCCGGGCATACCTTGCGCAGCGTCGCCCGCGATCTTGATGCGCAGGGCCTGCTGCGCCTGCCGCGGCTGTTTTCCCTGCTGGGACGCCTGGATCCGCGCAGCAGTCAGCTGCGTGCCGGCAGCTACCTGATCGAGTCACCCGTCACGCCCTTCGATCTCTATGCCATGCTGTTCCGCGGCGCCGCGCAGCAGCACGAGGTGACCCTGGTCGAGGGCCAGACGCTGCGCCAGATCCGCGCGGCACTGGAGCGCGAGCCGGCACTGCGCCACGAGCTGCGCCAGCTTTCGGACCAGGAATTGCTGGCCCGGCTGCAGCCCGCGCTGGCACTGCCTTCCGGCAGCACGCTCGCCGAAGGCCTGTTCCAGGCCGACACCTACTTCTTCACGCGTGGCAGCAGCGACGTCGAAATCCTGCAGCGCGCCAGCCGTTCCCTGCAGCAGCATCTGGCGGCGGCATGGCAGTCCAGGCGCGCGGGACTGCCGCTGGACTCGCCTTATCAGGCCCTGATCCTGGCCTCGCTGGTGGAGCGCGAAACGGCGCGTGGCGAGGAGCGGCCGCTGATCGCGGGCGTGTTCGTCAACCGCCTGCGCCTCGGCATGCGCCTGCAGACCGACCCGACCGTGATCTACGGCCTGGGCGAGCGCTATGACGGCCATCTGCACCACCGCGATCTGCAGTCCGACACGCCGTGGAACACCTATACGCGCGCCGGCCTGCCGCCGACGCCGATCGGTCTGGCAGGCAATGCCGCCTTGCAGGCAGCCACTCATCCGGCCGACACGGCGGCACTCTATTTCGTGGCGCGTGGTGACGGTACCCACCAGTTCTCACAGTCCCTGGCAGCCCACGAACAGGCCGTCGACACCTTCCAGCGGCACGTGAGCGGAAGCAGGACACCATGAATACCAACGCACGGCGCGCGCCGTTCATCACCCTCGAGGGCATCGACGGCGCCGGCAAGACCACGCATCTGCCGGCGATCACGCAGTGGATCACGGCACATGGCCATGCCCTGGTGCGCACGCGCGAACCGGGTGGCACCGCGCTGGGCGAGCGCCTGCGCACGCTGCTGCTGGAAGAGGCCATGGCGCCGGCCACCGAGGCGCTGCTGATGTTCGCGGCACGCAGCGAACACATCGAGCAGGTGATCGCGCCGGCGCTGGCGCGCGGCGACTGGGTGGTATCGGACCGCTTTTCCGACGCCAGCGTCGCCTACCAGGGCGGCGGGCGGCAACTCGGGATCGCGCGCGTCGAACAGCTCGAGGTCTGGACGCACGCCGGTCTGCGTCCAGACCTGACCTTGCTGTTCGATCTCGATCCCGTGCTGGCGGCCCGGCGCATGGCGGCCGGACGCAGCCAGCGCGACCGCTTCGAGCTCGAACAGGAGGCTTTTTTCACGCGCGTGCGCGCTGCCTATCTGGTGCGTGCCGCCGCGCAGTCCGAGCGCTTCTGCGTGCTCGACGCCGCTGCCAGCATCGACGCGATCCGCGAGCGCATCGAGGCAGCGCTTGCGGTACTCGGCGCCCGCTGGCCGTGACGGTCAGACGATCGCGATGAGCACCACGCCACCACGCGACGACCCGGCCTGGCAGGAGTGGATGCGCCTGCCCTGGCAGCAGGCGGCCTGGACCCGTCTGCGCCCCGACACCGGTGCCGCGCATCACGCCTTGCTGCTGCGTGGACCGCAGGGCACCGGCAAGGCCCGTCTGGCGCGCGCGCTGGCGGCGGCGCTGCTGTGCCAGGCGCCGGCAGCCGATGCCAGCGCCTGCGGCCGCTGTCCTTCCTGCGAATGGCTGCTGGCTGGCAACCACCCGGATTTCCGGCGTCTCACCAGTGCCGCGCTGCTGCAGCAGGAAGGCCAGGACGGCGCGGAGGAGGGCGATGGCGAGGCCAGCTCCGAACGCAAGGCCAGCCTGCAGATCACCATCGAGCAGGTGCGCAGTCTGGCGGGATTCCTGGCCTTGACCACGCACCGTGGCGGCGCGCGCGTGCTGCTGATCGAGCCGGCCGAAGCGATGAACGCTGCCGCCGCCAATGCCTTGCTGAAGACGCTGGAGGAACCGCCGCCGGCCACCCGTTTCATCCTGCTCAGCCACCAGCCGCGCCGGCTGGCGCCGACCATCCTGAGCCGCTGCCTGCCTGTCGACCTGCCCCTGCCAGCGCGCGAACCGGCCCTGCAATGGCTGGCGACGCAGGGGATCACGGACGCCGACGCGGCCCTGACGCAGGCGGCGGGACGTCCCTTGCTGGCGCTGACCCTGCATGATCCCGACGCGCTGGCGGAACGTGAAGGCTTCCTGCGTCTGCTGGGACAGCCCGGCTTCGATCCCCACGCCGTGGCCGACAAGGCTGCGCGCGAGTCGGTCGCGGCGTGGACCGATTGGCTGCAGACCTGGTGCCACGACCTGATGGTGGCGCGCGCCGGCGGTGAACCGCGCTTCCATCCGGCGCATCGTGCCGTGCTCAAGGTACTCGCGGCACGCGCCGACCCCGGCCGCCTGCTGGACTGGGAGCTGCGCCTGCGCAGCGCCCGCTACGAATCGCGCCAGCCGGTCAATGCCCGGCTGTTCTGCGATGAACTTCTGCTGCACTACCGCGACCTGTTCCGCGCCTAGCTGCGCCAGGCGCCGCCGGAGATCCTTCTGCATGTTTGTCGATTCGCACTGCCACCTCGATTTTCCGGAACTGCGCGAGAATCTCGCCAGCTGCCTGCAGGCCATGGCCGACCACCAGGTCAGTCATGCCTTGTGCGTGGCGGTGACCCTGCCCGGATTGCCCGGCGTGCTGGAGGTTGCCGCCAGCGCACCGAACCTGTTCGCTTCGGTCGGCGTGCATCCCGACTATGAGGATGTGGTCGAGCCCGACGTCGACCAGTTGCTGCAACTGGCCGAGCATCCCAAGGTGGTGGCGATCGGCGAGACCGGACTGGACTACTACCGGCTGCAGGGCGACCTGGAATGGCAGCGCGAGCGCTTCAGGGTGCATATCCGCGCCGCGCGCGCGGCACGCAAGCCGCTGATCATCCATACGCGTTCGGCGGCCGAGGACACGCTGCGCATCCTGCGCGAGGAAGGCGCCGAAGCGGTCGGCGGAGTGATGCACTGCTTCACCGAAAGCTGGGAGACGGCGCAGCAGGCCATGGACATGGGCTTCCTGATCTCCTTCTCCGGTATCGTGACTTTCCGCAATGCCGTCACGCTCAAGGACGTGGCGCGCCGCGTGCCGCTGGACCGCATGCTGATCGAGACCGACTCGCCCTATCTGGCGCCGGTGCCTCACCGTGGCAAGACCAACCAGCCCGGCTGGGTCCGGCATGTGGCCGAGGAGATCGCGAAACTGCGCGAGGTGGACGTGGCCGAGATCGGTCAGGCCACCACGCGCAATTTTTTCGAGCGCTTCCTGGCTGCGCGCTGAGCGCTCAGGCTACCGAGCTGGCCGACTGGCCGAACAGCACGCGACGGCTTTCCTCGTCGCGTACCGTGGGCGCCGTGTTGAACTCCTTGCCGGCCGCATAGGCGCGCAGCGTGGACGGACGTGCCGCAATGGCCTCGAACCAGCGCTTGAGCTGCGGAAACTCATCCAGGTTCTGCTGCTGGCGCTGGTGCGGCACGATCCAGGGATAGCAGGCGATATCGGCAATGCTGTAGCCGTCGCCGGCGATCCACTCGCGGTCGGTCAGGCGCTTGTTGAGCACGGCATAGAGGCGTGCGGTCTCGCGCACATAGCGGTCGATGGCGTAGGGCAGCCTTTCGGGCGCATAGGTGCCGAAATGATGATTCTGGCCGGCCATCGGGCCAAGCCCGGCCGTCTGCCAGAACAGCCATTCGATGCAGCTCACGCGGTCACGCGGCTGTGCAGGCACGCACTGCCCGGTCTTGTCGGCCAGATAGAGCAGGATGGCACCGGATTCGAACACCGGCAGCGGTTCACCGCCATCGGCGGGATCATGGTCCACGATGGCCGGAATGCGGTTGTTGGGCGAGATCGCCAGGAATTCCGGGCGGAACTGCTCGCCGCGACTGATATCGACGCCGATCAGGCGGTAGTCCATCCCCGTTTCTTCCATAAGCATCAATGGCTTGTAGCCGTTTGGCGTGGTCCAGAAGTGAAGATCGATCATGTTTGGGCTCCTCGATGGGGGCGCGCAAAGCGCGTTCCGGGACCGGGAGAGTACGCCAGACGCGGTGACGCTTTCCAGCGCGCCGATGGCGCCTTCCGGCTCATGGGCTGAACGCCAGCTGACGCTGCCCCTCGCGTACGCGGTAGCCGCGCCGGTTCAGGCGGCGCACGATGCCGCCTTCATCGGCGCCCAGGCGCTGGGGATCACGGTAGGCCTCGGCGAGTGCCACGCTGAGGCTGACCAGCGACAGCACGTCGTCGCGGTGGTGCTGCATCACGCGCACCAGACCATCAGCCTCGCCATGGCGCAACCAGCGCGTGAAGGCGAGCGGGGCTTCCGAGCCGGGCAGGTCGTCGTCGCGCCGATAGTCGCACAGGCGTTGCTCCGCGGTCTGCAGGCGCACGTCCGGCCAGCGTGCACCGAATGCGCTGCGTGCCGGATGCAGCAGGTCGAGGTGCACCAGGTGCCGTTCCTCCAAAGCCCGCGCGTGCAGGCGCATGCGCGTGCGCAGCAGCGGCAGGTCGAAGGACTTGCCATTGAAGCTCACGATCATCGCCACTTCGCCGAAGGCCTGCCGGATCGCATCGAGCATGGCGGCTTCGCCGCCGAAGCGCGTCAGCAGCCATTGGCGCAGCCGGAAGCCGCTGGCATCCACCTGCACGGCGCCGAACAGGAACACCAGCGTACCGGTGCCACCGGCCAGGCCGGTGGTTTCGGTATCCAGAAACAGCCAGCCGCTTGCCGGGGGCGGCAGCGCCACGCCAAGCGCCTGCTCGCCGATGCTGCACACCTCGCCCAGCACTTGCCCGCCATGGCGGTGCGCCGCTGCCAGCTCGACTTCACGGAACAGCAGGCCGGGCGCCATGTGGACGGCACCCAGGCGTTGCGCCAGCGCACGTTCGGCGCCGGTCGCCAGCAGATCAGCGGCAGGCTGTGACCGACCGGATGCCGCCGGTATCGCTGCGCGGACGGCTGGCAGGTGTGGCGCAGCATGCGCTGCTGACACCGCCGTGGTGCCGCTGTCGGGCAAGGTCCGGCGACCGCTGGCCGCCTCGAGCGCGCGCAGTCGCTGCTTCAGGTCCATGCACGCGCACCGAGCAGTTCGAGCACCCGGATCACGGCCTGTTTGGGCGAGGCCGCCTGCTTTTCCTCGGCGGCCAGGATCGGCCCGATGCAGGCCGGGCAACCCTGCCGGCAAGGACATTCGAGCACCAGTTGCCAGGCGCCCTGGACCACCTCGGCCGCCTGCCCGTACAAGGGTTCGCTCATGCCCGCCCCGCCGGGAAAATTGTCGTACAGGAACACCGTGGGCACGAAATCGTCGCCGCTGCGGTCGGGATCGAAGCGCGCGCCATCGGCACGACGCGCGCTGCCGCGGCTGTCGGCGCCGACGGTGGCAAACCATTCGCCATTGCCATCGCCGACTGCGCGCCCCAGGTCCTGACGTTCGGCCATGCTGCGCAGCGCAGCCACGAGATGCAAGGCATGCGCCGCCCCCAGGAAGCCATCGAGCGCCTGGGCGCGCCGCTCGAAGGTCTGTTCGAGGACGCGCGGGTCGATCTGCCACCACAGGCTGGAGGTGTGCATTTCGTGGTCGGGCAGGCTGATGTTGCCGTAGCCGACGTTTTCATGACTGTAGTACTTGATCTTCTTGAAGCCGGGCACGCGCCGCAACAGATGGACCTCGCCACGCGCGCAGGTGCTGCCGCCATCCACGCGCGTGTCGAAGGCGTCCAGGATGCGCAGGCGCGTGTAGTCGATGGCATCAGTGTAGTAGTCCACGCGCGTCGCGCGCACGAAGGCCTTGCGCCCGGTCCAGTCCAGGCGTTCGACCTGGTAGGGGCGAGCCTGCACCAGATAGATGGCGCCTTCGTACAGGGTCATGGCCGCCGCCGAGTAGTCGACCTCGGCGATCACCTCCTTGCGGTCGTTGCTGTGGTCGACCACCAGGAAGTTGCCGTCGGCCACCGAACGCAGGCTGACGGCGTTGGCGGGATAGCCCTCGGCCATCCAGTGCCAGCGGTCGGCCTCCAGATGCAGCACACCGGATTCGGCCAGATAGGCCAGGTACTCATCGACCGGTCCGGGGCCGAAGGCTTCGCCCTGGCGGAAGGGCAGTTCAAAGGCCGCACAGCGCAGGTGCTCCATCAGGATCAGCAACTGGTCGGGATGGATCCGTGCGTGCTCGACCGGCGCGTCGCGGAAAAAGGCAGGATTGCGCACCAGGTACTGATCGAGGGCATCGCTGGAGGCGACCAGCACCCCGAGTGCCGTGCGCCCGCGCCGGCCGGCGCGGCCGAGGCGCTGCCAGGTGGCGGCAATACTGCCGGGATAGCCGTTGAGGATGCACACATCCAGGCTGCCGATGTCGACCCCGAGTTCGAGTGCGCTGGTGGTCACCACGCAATCCAGGCCGTCGGCGCGCAGCGCACGTTCGGTGCGCCGGCGCTCGTCCGGCAGGTAGCCGCCGCGATAGGCGCTGACCTTGGCACGTGTCTGGATGTCGCGCTCGAAAGCGTCCTTGAGATACTTGGTGAGGACCTCGACCATCAGCCGCGAATTGGCGAACACGATGGTCTTGAGGCCGGCTGCGATGGCGCGCCGCGCGATGCGCGTGGTCTGCGAACGGTTGGAAGCACGGATGCCCAGGTCGGGATTGACCACGGGCGGATTCCACAACAGCAGGTGCCGCGCGCCGCTGGGCGCGCCGCTGCGTTCGACGGCCATGACCGGGGCGCCGATCAGGCCTTCGGCGAGTTCGGCCGGATTGGCCAGCGTGGCCGAGCACAGGATGAACTGCGGATGGCTGCCGTAGAAGGCGGCAATGCGCCGCAGCCGGCGCATCACATTGGCGACATGCGAACCGAAAATGCCGCGGTAGCTGTGCATTTCATCGATCACCACGAACTGCAGGTTTTCGAAGAACTGCGCCCATTTGGTGTGATGCGGCAGGATGCCCTGGTGCAGCATGTCCGGATTCGAGACCACCACATCGCCCTTGAGCCGCACTGCCTGGCGTGCATCGCCAGGGGTGTCGCCGTCGAAGGTGAAGGCGCGCACGCCCAGCGCGGCTTCACGGTTGAGCTCATTGAGTTCGGCCACCTGGTCCTGCGCCAAGGCCTTGGTCGGGAACAGGTAGAGTGCCTTGGCGCCGCGCGCACGCACGGCCGCCAGCACCGGCAGGTGGTAGCACAGGCTCTTGCCCGAGGCCGTCGGCGTCACCACCACCACGTGATGGCCGGCGCGGCTCAAGGCCAGCGCTTCGGCCTGATGGCTATAGAGCTGCGTGATGCCGCGTCCGCCCAGGGCCTGGCGCAGGGCCGGGTCGAGCCAGTCGGGCAGCGGCCGGAAGTCCGCGCTGCGTGCCGGCTGGACGATGCGTGCGGTGATGCGGTCGGGATAGCGTTGCACCAGGGCATCGGCCAGCGCCAATGCCGGATCGTCAGGCGTCAGGCGGGCGGATTCGCGCGGATCCATGAAATGTTCCCAAAATGTTCTCATCCGGTATAGTAGGAGCCGTACCGGATCAGGGCAAGTACTGGCGCTGAAGCGAGGTCCGGCAAGCGGAGGAAGCGATGGAACTCACCCAGGCGCAACGCGCCGTCTGGAAATGCCTGCAGCAGCAATGGACGGCCGGGGAGACGGTGGAAAGCCTGGATCACCTGTGCCGCCTGATGGGATTGCGCTCGCGCGGTGCCTTGCACCGCCATGTCGACGCGCTGGTGGCGGCAGGCCTGGTCGCGCCGCTGGATCGCCACCGCACCGGCCTGCGACCAGGCCCGGCCGCGCTTGGCGACGAGAGACGCGCTGCGCGCGCGGGCCTTGCGCTGCCGCCTTCCTGGCCGGCCGGCTTGCCGTTGCGCGCACTGCCCAGGCTGGGCAGGATCGCGGCTGGCGCACCGCTGGACGCGGTCTTCGACGAGGAGCCGGTGCTGGTCCCCGAGCGCCTGGCGCCTGCCGGTGATGCCTACGTGCTCGAAGTGCGTGGCGATTCGATGTCCGGAGACGGCATCCTGGATGGTGATCTCGCGATCGTCGAGGTCGATCCCCATGTGCGGCCCGGCGAGATCGCGGTGGTGCTGGTGGCCGGGGAGGGCGCCACGCTGAAGCGTTTCCGCCATGAAGGCGGCGTGGTGCGCCTGATCGCGTCCAATCCCGCCGTGGCCGACCAATGTATTCCGGCGGCGCAGGTCTCGATCCAGGGCCGCCTGAGCGGCCTGATGCGCAGCTACAGCGCCTGATCGGGCGCCGGGTACTTGCGCGCATTGGCCGCAAGTTTGCTGCGTACCGCTTCGTCCAGGTCCACGTCGAGCACCGCTGCCAGGCGCGCGAAATAGATCAGCACGTCGGCAAGTTCATCACGCACAGCGCGCGCCGTCGCCGGGTCGGAAGCGACCTTGTGGCTGGCTGCCTCATCCAGCCATTGGAACAGTTCCACCAGTTCACCGACCTCGCCGGTCAGCGCCATGACCAGGTTCTTGGGCGAATGGTGGCGCAGCCAGTCGCGCGCCAGGGCAAATTCGTGCTGGGCCTGCTGCAGCCCGCGCAGATCGACCAGGACAGGCTGGCCGGGACTCGGATTCGACATGGGTGTTCCTCAGCGGCAAAGCCGCGATCGTGGCGGCTAAGTGTGCGTCTGCCAAGCGCCAGTCAGCAATCGCGATCATGCAAAAAATGCGAACGGCGCCGTGAGGCGCATCGACCGGTCGTCCCGGAAGGGAATGGTAAGCTCTTGGCCAATCAAGAACCCGAAAGGAGCCTTTCGTGAGCAAGCAATACTTCAGCCGCCCCGCCATCGCGCTGCACTGGATCATCGCCCTGATCATCGCGGTGGCCTTTCCAGTCGGTCTGCTGATGGGTGACATGCCGATCAGCCCGTTCCGCATCAAGGTCTTCGTCTGGCACAAGTGGGCCGGCCTGACCGTGCTGTGGCTGGCCTTCGTGCGCGTGGGCTGGCGTGCCAGCCATGCCGCCCCGGCGCTGCCGGCCGGAATGCCGGCCTGGCAGGCGCTGGCCAGCAAGCTGGTGCAATGGCTCATTTATGCGCTGCTGTTCGCGGTGCCGCTGACCGGCTGGGCCTACAGTTCCGCCGCAGGTTACGGCGTGGTGTACCTCAACCTGATCCCGCTGCCCAATCTGGTGGCCAAGAGCAAGGACCTGGCCGATCAGCTCAAGGGCATCCATGAAACCTTGAACTGGACGCTGATCAGCCTGGTCGCACTGCATGTGGCTGCAGCGCTCAAGCACCACTTCATCGATCGTGACGACGTGCTGATCGGCATGTTGCGCAGCCGTCCCGCGCGTTCCGAATGATCGTCCAACCTTCCAGGAGTATTGTTAACGTGAGTATCCGATCGGGCCGCATCGCGGCCGCCGCCCTGTTCAGTCTTGGCCTGCTGGCCCAGGGCTCGCAGGGTGCGGGCTTCGTCCCTGAAAAAAGCGAAATCACTTTCGTGTCCAAACAGATGGGCGTGGAACTGCAGGGCCGTTTCCGCAAGTTCGACGGCGACATCGTGTTCCACCCGGCGGATCTCGCCGCCAGCAAGGCGCGCATCGAAGTCGACCTCGCCAGCGTCGATCTCGGCGCTGCAGAAAGCGAAGCCGAGGTGCGCGGCAAGGACTGGTTCCAGGTGGCGAGCTTCCCCAAGGGCGTGTTCCAGTCGACGCAGATCCGTGCCAAGGGCCCGGACCACTATGAAGCGGTGGGCAAGTTCACGCTGAAGGGCATCACACGCGAGCTGACCGTGCCCATCAGCGTCAGGCGCATCGGTAACCAGTCGGTGGCCGAGGGCGGCTTCGTCATGAAGCGCACCGACTACAATATCGGCCAGGGCGCCTGGGCCGACCCCGAGGCGGTCGCCATTGATGTCAGCGTCAAGTTCCGTTTCACGCTACTGGAGATGCCTGGAAAATGAGCAAGCCGGTCACTGCATTCCTTGGTCTGGGTGTGATGGGTGGTCCAATGGCGGGGCATCTGCACCGTCACGGCCATCCGGTCACTGTCTTCAACCGGACCACGCGTCGCGCCGAAGACTGGGTGCAGCAGCATGCCGGCGGCGCCTTCGCGCCGACACCGCGTGAAGCCGCCGCTGGCGCCGACCTGGTGTTCTGCTGCGTCGGCAATGACGACGACCTGCGCAGCGTGGTGCTGGGCGAGCAGGGTGCCCTGGCCGGCATGAAGCGCGGCGCGGTGCTGGTCGACCACACCACGGCATCGGCCGCCGTGGCGCGCGAGCTGCACGCCGAAGCGCAGGCGCGCGGCGTGCACTTCATCGATGCGCCGGTGTCGGGCGGCCAGGCCGGTGCCGAAAAGGGGCAGCTGGCCGTGATGTGCGGTGGCGATCAGGCCGCCTTCGACATCGCGCAGCCGGTGATCTCGTGTTTCGCCAAGGCGGTCACGCTGATGGGGCCGAGCGGCAGTGGCCAGCTCACCAAGATGGTGAACCAGTTGTGCATCGCGGGGCTGGTGCAAGGTCTGGCCGAGGCGCTCAATTTCGCGCAGCGCGCCGGTCTCGATGGCGAGCAGGTGCTGGGTGTGATCTCCAAGGGCGCGGCACAATCCTGGCAGATGGAAAACCGCGGCAGCACCATGCTGGCGGACAAGTTCGACTTCGGCTTCGCGGTCGACTGGATGCGCAAGGACCTTGGCCTGTGCCTGGACGAGGCACGCCGCAACGGCGCGCTGTTGCCGGTGGCGGCACTGGTCGACCAGTTCTACGCCGAATTGCAGACCATGGGCGGCGGGCGCTGGGATACCTCCTCGCTGATCCGCCGGCTGCATCGCGGACCGACGGACTGAGCCCTGGCTTGAGGGGAACTGAGCCCGGACGAAGGGGGTAAAGTCCGGGCTCGGCAGGGCCGTTAGAGGGTCAGGAAGTTCGACTACGGCCCGCCATGTATTCCCGACCACACCCCAGCAATCTCTTTGTCCTGCCGCTCTACCTGTCCGACGGCCTGGTGCTTTCCGGCGTTGAACTGGATTGCCGCGGCTGCAACAAGCCGTATCGACTGACCAGCGGCACCGGACAACCGGGCCTGCGCGGTGCGCGTGTCGCGCTGGCTGCCAGCAGCAGTTGCCCGCGCTGCGGCGAATCGGCACGTTTCCTGGTGCTGGTCGATGCCGTGCAGCGCCGCGCACGCGTGCAACGCGTGTCCGTGGCTGGACTGTGGCTGGCTCAGACCATGATCAGGCTCGGCCGGCGTGGCAGCGAAGACGTCGCGCCGCCCGTGCTGGCACAGGAGGTGGCGCCGACGCCGGAACCCGAGGTGCAGCGCGCGCTGGACAGTGTCGGTGAGTACCAGGGCGTGCCGATCCCGGCCTGGATCACGGTCGACGGACGCCACATGGTGTTCGAAGGACTGCTCAACCGCGGACCCGCCGGTCTGCCACGCATCGGCCGACGCGAGTTCGCCATCGAGCCGGGCCTGCTCTACCGCCAGCCACTCGACGAGCACGTCTGAGGGCCATTCCCGCGCTGCAGCGCGGACCGTATCATAAGCCTCCCTGATTACTGGAGGCAGCCATGCGAACCACCTTGCCCGAGCTTGCCCGGATGTCCGCCGTGGGCGTGCCGATCGCGATGCTGACCTGCTACGACGCGAGCTTCGCGCGTGCGCTCGAAACCTGCGGAGTCGACGTGCTGCTGATCGGCGACTCCCTCGGCATGGTGATCCAGGGCCACGCCAGTCCCAATCCCGTCACGCTGGCCGACATCGCCTACCACACCGCGGCCGTCCAGCGTGGCAGCCAGAAGGCGCTGATCCTGTCCGACATGCCCTTCGGCAGTTCGCAGATTTCTCCCGCTGACACTTTTCGCAATGCCGTGCCGCTGATCCAGGCTGGCGCGCAGTGCGTCAAGATCGAGGGTGGCTCCGAGATGGCAGCCACCGTGGAATTCCTGGTCCACCGCGGCATCCCGGTATGCGCGCATGTCGGCATGACGCCGCAGTCGCACAACCAGTTCGGCGGCTTCCGGGTGCAAGGCAAGGACGAGCCGGGCGCTGCGCGCATGGTCCAGGCAGCGCGCGATCTGGAGCAGGCGGGCGCCTGCATGATCCTGATGGAATGCATTCCGCGCTCGCTGGCCGAGCGCATCTGCGACAGCGTGCAGGTGCCGACCATCGGCATCGGTGCCAGTCCGGCCTGTTCCGGCCAGGTGCTGGTGCTGCAGGACGTGATCGGACTCGGCCCCGAGCGGCTGCCGCGTCTGGCCAAGGATTTCTCTCCCGGCACCGAAGGCGTGAGCGGCGCCGTGCGCGCCTACGTGGCCGACGTCAAGGCACGCCGCTTCCCGGACGCCGCGCACTGCTATTAGGCGCTGGCGCGCATGCACGCACCAGTGCCGGTCTGCGCACCGGGCGCGCAACGGTCAGCGCGCGATCAGAAGGCGAAACCCAGCACCGCACCATACTGGATGCCGATGCCATTCGCCCTCTGATTGGCGATATTGCCATCGAACTTGAACACCCCGATCTCGGGCGTGATCGCGACATTTTCCTTGAGCTTGATTTTCATGCCTGCGGCCGGTCCGTAGGCCTGGAAATGATTGGCGCTGGCGCCTCCTGCCGCTGACGGAATGCCGGTGTAGACGTAGCGCAGGTCTGCAAATGCGGTATAGCCCGCTGCCACCGCGTGGCTGACAATCAGGTCCACGCCGGGACTCCAGGCGTTGCGGGATTGCCCCTGGATGTCCAGGTAGGCGTATCCCACACCCGCCACGATGGCAAGCTGCCAGGGGCTTGCGCGGTCGGTCAGGCGGTGCTTGACGTCGACCTCGGCACCGAGCGAAGGGCCGACACTGGAGTAGGGCAGCGCAACCGTTGCCAGCCGATAGCCGATATCCCAGCTCTCGGACAGCCCGGTGCGGATGCCGGCATGCGCCAGGAAGGGCGTGAAACTCTCGTGGCGTGGATCGCCGACCGATGACCATTGCCCACCCGTGCCTGCAATCGCGGCGTACGCGCCGGGTGCGACGGTGTCAGCCGGCGAAAATCCAAGCAGCCAGGATCCGGCCATTGCAGCCGATGGACAGCAGATCGCGGTGAGCAGCATCAGTTCAGGAACGCATCGGATGGAGCGCATGTTCGCCTCGTCGAGTGAAGGATGGGATGGGCGCAAGTACCGGCCGGCAGCACGTTTGCTTGCACTGGAATTGGAAATGCCGATCGCACCATGGCTCAGGGCGTGGACTGCGCGAAGCGGGTCCATAGCCCGTCGAAGACGGTGCTGGCGGCGGCGAGCAGTTGGTCGTCGTCAGCGAGGCCGGCACGCAATCCGGCCAGCACGCTCTCGATGCCGGCTGCCTCGGGCGGTTGCGCGCCACCGACATCCAGGAAGTGAACCAACTGGCCCAAACGGGCGATCGAAGCGTCGTGCAAGTCAAAGCTGGCGGCCAGCACCTCGAAGGTTACCCGAGCATCAACGTGGCTGAATGACGCACCGTCGAAATCGAAACCCAGCGCATCCGCAGGGCAATCCGCCGGCGCGGCCAACCACAACAGCTGCGCATGCGGATCGATAAAGCGACGGATCAGCCACGCACTTGCCAGGCGGTCCACCCATGGACGGGCGCGCGTGGCCCAGATGCGTCCGTGATAATCCTCGGGGCGCAAACGGGCGATCGTGCCGCCGCTGGCGCGCGGTTCATCCGGCGCCAGTGCGCGTGCACAGGCCAGTTCGAGGTCGCACAGCGCGCTTTCGACCTGCCGCTGTGCTTCGCCCGCGAAAAAGTCGATGGCCACCAGGGCAGCAAACGCTTTGCGCAGTTTGCGTGCGTGCCGCAGCGCCCCATCCGCCGTGGTGCTGTCCAGTTGCTGACGGGCATGGTCCAGCTGGGCGAGCAGAGCGGCGCATTCCGCACTGCGGTCGAACAGGGGCGCGAAGTCGGTGTCGCATGGTTCTTCGATTCGCATGACGTGTGCCATGCCGCCGGCACTGCGCACCTCGCCAGCCAGTCGGTCGAGCGCGATGCGACAGGCGGCGCGTTCCGGCATGAGGTATACCCCGTCGCGCAGCACGGCAGCGCCCGACGCTTTGAGGCCGCGCCAGATGCGTTGACGGGCGGTGGCGTTCTCGGTGGGGAGCGAAAGGACCAGGGCCAGAAAATACATCTGTAGATATTACGACGAATTCGTAGGGAGGGCGACACATCCATCAGGAAAGTGCCTGCGGGCAGTGATCGTCAAGCGCTATTGACTGAAATAGTTTCACTTGGTACTATTCCGGTCAATATGAAAACCCGATCTCATTCGCAGCTGCCGCTGCCGCCGGAATTTGCCGCCTTCCAGGGACGGTGTGCCAAGGCGGCGCTGCACCGCCCGGACATGCCGACCGACTTGATCCTGCTGTCGCGGCTGTCCGGCTATATCGCCATGCGCATGGAAGAGGCCTTCGACCGTCTGCTCGAACCCTGGGGCCTCAATTCCTGGTCCTGGCTTGCGCTGATGATGTCGCACTGGTGCGGTGAAGACGCATTCACGCCGACGGCGGTCAGCCGCACCCTGTTCCTGCCGCGCGCCAATGTCACGCGGGTCACCGACGAACTGGTGCGGCGCGGCCTGCTGCATCGCGAGCCCAGCGTGCGTGACCGGCGCGTGCTCGAACTTTCGCTCACCGAGGCCGGCCGCGCGCTGGTCGAGGAAATCCTGCCGCACGCCTGGGCCACCCATCGCGCGATCTGGTCCGAAGTGCCGCCGGACCGCCTGGAAGACGCCAGGAACCTGCTGACGTCCATTGCCAAAGGCATCGATTCCCTGACGGTTGGCACGGCCACTGTACCCCCCAAGGAGCAAGCATGAAGCTGCGACGTCATCTGGCGGTGGCCGGCGTGCCGGCCGCACTGCTGCTCGCATCCCTGAGCCTGACAGGCGTGTCGGCACTGGCCGGTACCCCGGCAGGCATGCCGGTGCCGACCGCCATGCCTGCGGCCGCAGACGTCCAGCGCCTGACCCTCGAACAGGCTCTGGCGCTGGCCGAGGAACGCAATCTGCAGATCGAACTCAGCGGCGAGCAGATCGATGTCGCGCGCTCGGCCTTGGCCGAGATGCGTGGCGCGCTGGGTCCCAACGTGCGGCTCACGGCCAGCCAGAGCAACCAGACGGTCAATCTGGTGGCCCAGGGTTTTCCCAAGCCCGGCGCTGGCCCCTCGCTGTTTCCGGTCTTGGATGGTCCCTTCAATGCCTTCGATGCACGCCTGGTGTTCAGCCAGTCGATCTTCGACGCCAGCCGGAGCCATCAGGTGCACGCCAGCGAGCGCCAGGTGGCCGAGGCCGAACATCAGCGCGCCGCCACCGCTGAACAGCTGGCGAGCGCCGTCGAACTGGCCTACATCGCCGTGCAGCAGCAGGTGGCCGAGGTCGACGCCGCCGAGGGCAACCTCAAGCTGTCGCACGAACTGCTGACCCAGGCACAGGACCAGCGCAAGGCCGGGATCGCCACCGGAGTCGACGTGGCGCGTGCCGAGACGCGCGTGGCACAGGACGAATACGCGCTGACGGCGGCACACAACGCACGCGGCCAGGGGCTGCTGCGGCTCAAGCGCCTGCTCGGTCTGCCTGCCGCCACGGCGATCGAGCTCGCCAGTCCGCTGGCCTACCAGGAGCGCACTGCGCCGACGGCGGAAGCTGCCGTGGCGCGTGCCGAAGCCGAACGGCAGGAATTGCGCATGCTCGACGAGCGCGTCGCGGCCGCCGAGGAAAGCCTGGTCGCCGCCGGTGACCAGCGCTTGCCGGTGGTGAGCGTGCAGGCCGGGTTGGGACCGAGCGGATCGACGCCAACCCAGACCGTCTACCTGACGCGTTCGATCGGCGTGGGCGTGAGCGTGCCCTTGTTCACCAGCGGACAGATCGACGCCCAACGCGACCGTGCCAGCAGTGCCTTGCGCACCGCACGTCTGCAGCGCGAGGACGCACGCCGTCAGGTCGAGGAAGATGTGCATCTCGCCCTGCTGTCGCTGGCGACCGCCACCGAACAGGTGGTGGCGGCACGCACCAGCCTGGCCTTGGGCGAGCGCCTGCTCGACCTGTCGCGAGACCGCTTTGTCCAGGGCGTGGCCGACAACCTGGAAGTGCTCGACGCCCTGAACGCCACCACCACCGCGCGCAGCCGCCTGATCGATGCCATCGCCGCCCACACCGCTGCGCGTGCCAATCTGGATGCCGCGCTCGGCACTGCCCGAAGTTTCAATCTCTGATCGGGATTCACAGGACCCACACCCATGAGTGAAGACATCTCCCAGGACAGCGCTGCCAAGCCTGTGCGTTCCAACACCCCGCGACTGTTCGCCGCGGGCGTGCTGCTGCTCGCGGCCGTGGCCGGCGCCTGGCTCTGGTATTCGGGGCGCGACATCGAAACCACCGACGACGCCTTCATCGAAAGCGACGTGGTCAACATCGCACCGCGCGTGGGTGGCACCGTGCTGAGCGTGGCGGTGAAGGACAACCAGATGGTCAAGACCGGTGATCTGCTGTTCGAGATCGACCCGCGCGACTTCCAGTTGCGGGTCGACCAGTCACAGGCCGCGCTCGCGGCCGCCGAGGCGCGTGTGACGGTGGCGCGCGACGACACGGCGCTGGTGCAGGCCAGCACCACTGCAGTGATCAGCCAGGCCGAGGCCGGCGTGGCCGCTGCCGAGGCCAGCCTGGCGCAGGCCCAGGCCCAGGCTCGCGCCAGCGAAAGCCAGACGCGTCTGGCCGACACCGATGTCGAGCGCTACAAGGCCCTGGTGGCACGCGACGAAATCCCGCGCCAGCGGCTCGACCAGGCGATCACGACCGCCGAGTCGGCGCATGCCCAGCTTGAGGCTGCGCACAAGATGGTCGGCAATGGCGAGGCGCAGTTGCGTCAGGCCCAGGGCCGCCTCGCCGAGGCACGCACCGCGCCCCGTCAGGTCGCCGTCAAGCAGGCGCAGGTGGGCAGCCTGTCCGCCGACATCGTCACCGCGCGCGCGCAACTGGCACTGGCGCGCCAGGATCTGGCCTACACGCGCGTGCTGGCCCCTGGCGATGGGCGCGTGACACGCAAGTCGGTGCTGGTGGGGCAGGTGTTGCAGGGCAACCAGACGGCACTCGCGATCGTATCCGCCAACCCCTGGGTCACGGCCAATTTCAAGGAGACCCAGCTGACGCGCATGGCGGTCGGACAGGCCGTCACGCTCAAGGTGGATGCCTTCCCCGGGCGCGAACTGCTCGGCCACATCGACAGCCTGCAGCCTGGCACCGGTGCGCGCTTCAGCCTGCTGCCACCCGAGAATGCGACGGGCAACTACGTCAAGGTGGTGCAGCGCGTCCCGGTCAAGATCGTGTTCGACGAGCCGCCGGAAGTGCTGGCCAGGCTGGCGCCGGGCATGTCGGTCGAGCCGCGCGTGCAACTCGCGCCCAAGTCCCGCTGAGCCGGCGATGAGCGAGGCCGCAGCAGCGCCAGTCCATGCCGTCACGCGTTCGCCGCATGCCGGCGCAGGCGAGGTGAGTCCATGGTTCATCGCCTTCGTGGTGGCGATGACCACGTTCATGGAAGTGCTCGATATTTCGATCGCCAACGTATCGTTGCGGCATATCGCAGGCGACCTGTCGGCCGGTCAGGACGAGAGCACCTGGGTGCTCACCTCCTACCTGGTCACCAATGCCATCGTGTTGCCGATCAGCGGCTGGTTTGCCTACGTGGTCGGGCGACGCACTTTCTACCTGTGGTGCGTGGTCGTGTTCACCGTCAGTTCGCTGCTGTGCGGGCTGGCGCCCACCCTGCCCATGCTGATCCTGTTCCGCACCCTCCAGGGCATCGGCGGAGGCGGCCTGCAGCCGATCTCGCAGGCCATCCTGTCAGACAGCTTTCCGCCGGCCAAACGCGGCATGGCCTTCGCGGTCTATGGCATCACCACGGTGCTGGCGCCGGCGATCGGGCCGACGCTCGGGGGTTGGATCACCGACAATTTCAGCTGGCGCTGGATTTTTTTCATCAATGTGCCGGTGGGTGTCATCGCCTTCGCCTTGTCGCGTCGTCTGGTGTGGGATCCGCCGCATCTGGTCCAGGCGCAGCAGGACATGCGTGCACGCGGTTTCCATATCGACTATCTCGGCTTCGGCCTGCTGGCCTTGGGCTTCGGCTGTCTGCAGGTGGTGCTCGACAAGGGGCAGCAGGACGACTGGTTCGAGTCGGCTTTCATCATCCGCATGGCGGTGGTATCGGCCGTCTGCCTGTTCCTGCTGCCGTTCTGGGAACTGCGCCAGCGCGATCCCATGATGGATCTGCGGCTGCTGCTGCAGCGCAATTTCCTGATCTCCAACCTCCTCATGTTCGTGCTGGGCTTTGTGCTCATGGGCAGCACGCTGCTGCTGCCCTTGTTCGTGCAGACGCTGCTGGGGTACAGCGCCACCCAGGCCGGCCTGGTGCTGTCACCGGGGGGCGTGGCGATCCTGTTCGTGATGCCGATCGTCGGCGCGCTGGTCACGCGCGTCGACGTGCGCGCGCTGATCAGCTTCGGACTGCTGATCGGCGCGCTGGCGCTGTTCCTGTTCGGGCGCATCGACCTTGCTGTCGACTACCAGACCGTGGCGCTGATCCGCGTGGTCCAGGCGCTGGGCCTGGCCTTCCTGTTCATTCCGATCAATACCGCAGCGTTCGCGGGCATTCCCCTGCTCAAGAGCAGTTCAGCGTCGGCGATCATCAATCTGTCGCGCAATCTGGGCGGCAGCTTCGGCATCGCGCTGATCTCGAGTCAACTGGTGCAGCAACAACAGCGCCACCAGACCTATCTGGTGGCGCATGTCGGCGACGCCGTCACGCGGCCCGGCGGCAGCGTTGCGGAAACGGCCCGGAGCCTGATGGCACAAGGGGTGCCGGCGCTCGAGGCACAGCAGCAGGCGCTGGCGCACCTGTACGCCATGGTGCAACGGCAGGCGTCGATGCTGTCGTACATCGATGCCTTCCACGCGCTGGCCCTGTTGTTCCTGCTGCTGGTACCGGCATGCCTGCTGTTGCGCCGACCGGCGCCACCCAAGGGACCACTGGCGGCACATTGAGCGCCGCCGGTTCAGGCCGGCAGCAGGGTCACGCCGGGCAGGGACAAGGTGCGCAAGGATTGCGCCAGTGCCTCGACAGCCTTTTCGCGTCCGAAACTGCGGCGCCACGCCAGGGCCACGCGCCGGCTCGGCGCCGGCGCCGTGAAGGGCACCACGCACAACAGCGCGCTGCGGTACTTGTCGCTGTTGGCGGTGGCCGGCAGCACCGTGACGCCGGAACCGGACGCCACCATGTTGCGGATGGTCTCCAGCGAATTGCCCGGGGTCATGCCGTTGCCTGGCACGCGGCCGACTTCGGGGCAGGCCTCCGCGACCTGGTTGCTGAAGCAGTGTCCGCTGTTGAGCAGCAGTACCCGCTCCTCGGCCAGTTGCGCCGCGCCGATCGCGCGTTTGCGTGCCCAGCGGTGCGCGGCCGGAACCACCACCTCGAAAACCTCGTCGTACAGCGGCAGCACCTCGATCCCTGGACTGGCGAAGGGCAGGGCCAGGATCACCACGTCCACCTGTCCGTTCTTGAGGTGTGCCTCGAGCTGCGCGGTGGTGCTTTCCTCGACTTCCAGCGGCATCTCCGGCGCGCGTGCATGCAGCACCGGGATCAGGTCGGGCAGCACATACGGTGCAATGGTGTGGATCACGCCCAGACGCAAGACCCCCACCAGCTGATCGCGTCCCTCGCGCGCGATGCTGCGCACGCGCTCGGCTTCCTCGAGCACGCGCTGGGCCTGCTCGACCAGCCGTTCGCCGATGCCGGTCAGGCTCACTTCGGTGCGCGAACGCTCGAAAATCTGCACACCCAGTTCCTCTTCGAGCTTCTGGATGGCGGTCGACAGCGCGGGCTGGCTGATGAAGCAGCGTTCGGCGGCGCGGCGGAAATTGCGTTCCTGCGCCACCGCCACGGTATAGCGGAGTTCACTCAGGTTCATGGCTTGAAAGCAAAGACGATGTGATAGTCAAAGAATATCACGCGGCCACGAACAATCAATTGGACCACAAATTGTCGCCCGCCTAGACTGGCGTCACTTTCAAACAAGGAGCAAGACCATGCTGCAGAATCGCGAAGGCCAACGGGTTCCCCAGGTCACTTTTCCGGTGCGCGTCGGCAACGACTGGAAACAGCTCAGCAGTGCAGAACTCTTCGACGGCAAGAAGGTGGTGGTGTTCTCGCTGCCTGGCGCCTTCACGCCGACCTGTTCGTCGACCCATCTGCCGCGCTACAACGAACTCGCTCCCGCCTTTTTCGAACACGGCGTCGATGCCATCGTGTGCGTGTCGGTCAACGACACCTTCGTCATGAACGAATGGGCCAAGGACCAGGAAGCCGAGAACATCGTCATGGTGCCGGACGGCAACGGCGCGTTCACGGCCGGCATGGGCATGCTCGTCGACAAGTCCGCCATCGGCTTCGGCCAGCGTTCGTGGCGCTACTCGATGCTGGTCGAGGATGGCGTGGTGACGCGCATGTTCATCGAACCTGAGGAACCCGGCGATCCTTTCAAGGTCTCGGATGCGGATACGATGCTCGCGCATGTCGCGCCGGGCGCGCGCAAGCCGGACCAGGTCGCGATCCTGTCCCGCCCGGGCTGCCCGTCGTGCGCCAAGGCCAAGGCGATCCTCGCGGCCGAAGGCTACCACTACGCGGATGTGCCGCTGCCGGTCAGCGTGCGCAGCCGTGCCGTCGGTGCCATCACCGCACGTGGCACGGTGCCGCAGGTGTTCATCAACGGCACGCTGATCGGCGGGGCCGAAGACCTCGAAGCCTGGGTGGCCAAGAACAAGCGCAAGGTCGCCTGAGCATTCCACTGCATCCACCGGGAGTCCGCATCATGCTTGAACGCAGCATCGACGTCGCCATCATCGGGGCCGGCACCGCCGGGCTTGCCGCCTATCGCGCGGCGCGTGCCGCCGGCCGCAGCGCGGTGATCATCGAGAGCGGTCCCTATGGGACCACCTGCGCGCGGGTGGGATGCATGCCGAGCAAGCTGCTGATCGCGGCCGCCGAGGCGGCGCATGCCATCGGGCGCTTCGATGCCTTCGGCCTGCGCCTCGCCTCGGCGCCCGTGGTGGACGGAGCCGCCGTGATGGAGCGGGTGCGCCGCGAACGCGATCGCTTCGTGGGCTTTGTCGTCGATGGCGTGCACAACATCCCGGTCGACGACCGGCTGCAGGGCAGGGCGCGCTTCCTCGGCCCCGACCGCCTGCAGGTCGACGACAGCGTGCTGCTCCATTTCGGTCGCGCCGTCATCGCGACCGGATCGTCACCCGATGTGCCGCCTTTCCTGCGCGATCTGGGAGATCGCGTGATCATCAACGATGACGTGTTCGCCTGGCAGTCGCTGCCCGCTTCGGTGGCCGTGTTCGGTCCGGGCGTGATCGGTCTTGAGCTGGGACAGGCACTGCATCGCCTGGGCGTGCGCGTGCAGCTGTTCGGACGCGGCGGCATCGGCGGCGGCCTGTCCGATCCGGCCGTGCGCGCCTATGCGCAGGAACAGTTCAGCCAGGAGTATGCGGTCGATTTCGATGCCCGCCTGCAGTCGAGCGCGCGCCTCGGTGACGAGGTGCAACTCGACTGGCTGGGCGCCGATGGTGTCGCCCGCAGTGCGCGCTTCGACTTCGTGCTCGCGGCCACCGGACGCCGGCCGAATGTGCACGGCCTGGGTCTCGAGACCACCGGCATCCGCCTGCAGGCCAACGGCGTGCCGCTGTTCGACCGCGAAACCCTGCAATGCGGCGACGCGCCCATTTTCATCGCCGGCGACGCCAATGCCGATCTGCCCCTGCTGCACGAGGCGGCCGATGAAGGCCGCATCGCCGGCAGCAATGCCGCGGTCTGGCCGGCAGTCCAGCCGGGCCTGCGCCGCTCACGTCTGTCGGTGGTGTTCTCGGATCCGCAACTGGCTGCAGTCGGCCAGGGCTACGCGCAGATCGATCCGGCGGTGCGTGTGGTCGGCAGCGTCTCGTTCGAGGACCAGGGACGCAGCCGGGTCATGCTGCGCCATCGCGGCCTGTTGCGCGTCTATGCCCACCGCCACAGCCGGCGCTTCCTGGGTGCGGAGATGATCGGCCCGGACGCCGAACACCTGGCGCACCTGCTGGCCTGGGCACACCAGGCCGGCATGACGGTGGACACCATGCTGGAAATGCCCTTCTATCACCCAGTGGTGGAAGAGGGGTTGCGCACGGCGCTGCGCGACCTGGCGTCCGCGTTGACATCGGCCGAGCAGCTCCTGCACCATCCGCTGCACTTTCCACAGGAGTCCAGCCATGTCCAAAATCGTGTTCCGAGCCGCTGAAGCCACCGTATTCGCCAAGGAGGGCCAGTTCACCGACGCGATGCCCGAAATCATCCTGGGTTCGGTGGACGGGCCGGTTGGCACGGCGCTGGCGGGCATGATGGGACAGAGCGCCGGCCACACGCGCATGTTCGCCATCCGCGCCTGCAACCAGATGGTCAAGCCGACCACGCTGATGGTGCCCAAGGTGACGCTGAAGGACAGCAAGAACATCGAGCTGTTCGGCGGCGTCGTGCAGTCGGGCACGGCCGACGGCGTGCTCGACGCGATCATCGAGGGCATCCTGCCGCGCGACCAGGTCAACGATCTGTGCATCATCGCGCTGGTGTGGATCGATCCGCGCTGTGCCAAGGATCCCGAGCTGGATCTGCAGGATCTTTACCGCACCAACTACGAAGCCACCAAGCTGGCCATCC
>JAGWIJ010000140.1 GCA_028873535.1 Pseudomonadota bacterium | reverse complement strand
TGCCGCGCAGGGCCGCCGCCGTGTCGGTGGTGAAAAAGGGGTTGCCGGTACCCGCCGCGAAGATCACGATGCGGCCTTCCTCCAGGTAGCGGATGGCCTTGCCGCGGATGTACGGCTCGGCCACCGCTTCGATATTGAGCGCCGACATCACGCGCGCCTTGAGTCCGGCGCGGCGCATGGCATCCTGCAGCGCCAGCGCGTTCATCACGGTGGCCAGCATGCCCATGTAGTCGGCGGTGGCACGCTCCATGCCCGCGGCGCCGGGAGCGATGCCGCGGAAGATGTTGCCGCCACCGATGACCACGCCCACCTGAACGCCGAGACGCGACACGTCGCCGATCTCGCCGACGATGCGCTGGATCGTCTCGCGGTTGATGCCGTAGCTGTCGTCGCCCATCAGGGCTTCGCCCGACAGCTTGACCAGGATACGCTGGTAGACGGGGGTCATCGGATGGCCCCCTCAGTTCTTCTGGGCTTGACCTGCGGCGGCGGCGACTTCAGCTGCGAAGTCCTCGGACTTCTTCTCGATGCCCTCGCCCACGATGAACATGTGGAAAGCGTTGACCTTGGCGCCACGCGACTTGAGCAGCTTCTCGACCTTCTGCTCGGGGTCCTTGACGAAGTCCTGACCCAGCAGGGTGACTTCGGCCAGGTACTTGGCGATGCGGCCGTCCACCATCTTGGCGACGATGTCGGCCGGCTTGCCGGATTCGGCGGCCTGGGCGGTGTAGATGTCGCGCTCGCGCGCCAGCAGCGCGGGGTCGACCTGCTCGGACGACACGCACAGCGGCTTGCTGGCAGCGATGTGCATGGCCAGATCCTTGCCCAGCGCTTCGTCGCCGCCTTCCAGGTCGATCAGCACGCCGATGCGCGCGCCGTGCAGGTAGGTGGCCAGCACGCCGGCGGTCTGGACGCGCACCGCGCGCCGCACCGACATGTTCTCGCCCAGCTTCATCACCAGGGCCTTGCGCGCGTCCTCGATGGTGCCGCCGGCGGGCAGGCCGGTGTCGGCCAGGGCCGCCACGTCGGTGATCCCGGTGCTGGCCACGGCCTGGGCGATGCCCTTGGCGAAGCCGACGAAGTCCTCGTTCTTGCCGACGAAATCGGTTTCGCAGTTGACTTCGACCAGCGCGCCGGTCTTGCCGTCGGCGGAGACGAATGCCGCCACCACGCCTTCAGCGGCCACACGGCCGGCTGCCTTGCTCGCCTTGGCGCCGCTGCGGATGCGCAGCAGGTCCTCGGCGGCCTTCAGGTCACCGTCGGCCTCGGCCAGCGCCTTCTTGCATTCCATCATGCCAAGACCGGTCAGCTCGCGCAGTTCCTTGACCATTCCTGCGGTGATTTCCGCCATTTCAAGCTCCTGTTGGGGACGGGGCACACAGGCCCCGCGGGGTTCAGTTGGTTTGTTCGGCCGATCCGTTCTCGTCGACTTCGACGAACTCGTCCGGCGCCACGATCTCGGCCAGGGTCTGGGCACGACCTTCCAGGATCGCGTCGGCCACACCGCGGGCATACAGGCGGATCGCACGGGTCGAATCGTCGTTGCCGGGGATCACATAATCCACGCCTTCGATCGAATTATTGGTATCGACCACGCCGATCACCGGGATGCCCAGCTTGCGCGCCTCGATCACGGCATTCTTTTGATAACCCACGTCGATGACAAACATCGCATCGGGGATGCCGCCCATGTCCTTGATGCCGCCCAGGCTGCGCTCGAGCTTGTCGAGTTCGCGCTGCAGGGTGAGGGCTTCCTTCTTCGACAGCTTCTCGATCGAGCCGTCACCGAACATGGTGGCGAGGTCGTTCAGGCGCTTGATCGACTGCTTGACGGTCTTGAAATTGGTGAGCATGCCGCCGAGCCAGCGGTGATCGACGAAGGGCGCGGCGCAGCGCGAAGCCTCTTCGCGCACGATCTCGCGCGCCTGGCGCTTGGTGCCCACGAACAGCACCTGGCCCTTGTTGCCGGCCAGCTGGCGCACGAACTTCATGGCATCCTGGTACAGCGGCAGCGTCTTTTCCAGGTTGATGATGTGGATGTTGTTGCGATGGCCGAAGATGAACGGCGCCATCTTGGGGTTCCAGTAACGGGTCTGGTGGCCGAAATGGACCCCGGCTTCGAGCATCTGACGCATGGTGACGGACATGACGATCTCCTGTGGAGGGTTGAGCTTCCGTTTCCCCGGCGACGCCGGCACCTGCAGCACAGGCAACCGGGCACCCTCGCTGGAAGCAGCGGGGAAACGCGTTGAATTCCGGGAACGGCGACATGCCGCCCCGATGGGGCTACCGCAGGCCGACGGCACCGTGTACGGCCTGTTGGCCGGGGTGCCTGTCTGAGGTAACTCTCAATACTAACATGAAGCGCTGCGACGGCTCAAGGCACGCGCGGGCAGCGCGGGCGGACTGCAGGCGCCACGCCCTGGCCGGACCGGCATCGGGACGCGCGGCTTCGCGCAGCCATATTTGGAGCGGCACCTCATTCTGATGCACAATCCGCTCATGCCCGTTCACATCAAATCCGCCGCCGATATCGCGGCCATGCGCGTTGCCGGCCGTCTGGCCGCCGAAGTGCTCGACTACATCACTCCCCACGTCAAACCCGGCGTGACTACTGGCGAACTCGATCGCCTGTGCCACGACTACATGGTCGACGTGCAGGGAACCATCCCGGCGCCGCTCAACTACTGCCCGCCCGGCCATACACCCTACCCGCGCTCGATCTGCACCTCGGTCAACCACCAGGTCTGTCACGGCATACCCGGCGACCGCGTGCTGAAATCCGGCGACATCGTCAATCTCGACATCACCGTGATCAAGGACGGCTACCACGGCGACACCAGCCGCATGTTCGAGGTCGGCACCGTCGCGCTGCAGGCGCGCCGCTTGTGCCAGATCACCTACGAATGCATGTGGCGCGGTATCCGCGCGGTCAAGCCGGGCGCGCATCTGGGCGACATCGGTCATGCCATCCAGACCCACGCCGAAGGGGCCGGCTATTCCATCGTGCGTGAGTTCTGCGGTCATGGCATCGGCACGCGCTTCCATGAGGATCCGCAGGTGCTGCACTACGGGCGCCCGGGCACCGGCCTCAAGCTGCAGGCCGGCATGATCTTCACCATCGAACCGATGGTGAATGCCGGCCAGCCGCGCATCCGCCAGCTGGCCGACGGCTGGACCATCGTCACCGCCGACCACAGCCCGTCGGCGCAGTGGGAGCATACGGTGGTGGTGACCGAGGACGGCTTCGAGGTTCTCACCGTCTCGGAAGGCATGCCGCCACCGCCGTGAACGCCGGTCCTGGCACGCGGCCGGAGCGCCGGCAATGAACGCCGTGCGCGAGCCCAGGCCGGCCGGCGTGCTGCGCTCCGAATGCCGGCTGCTGCTCCAGCAGGGCCGTGAGGCGCTGCACCAGCGCTACCTGCAGCGCCCCTCGCCGGAAGCCATGCTGCGCGCCCATGCGCGCCTGGTCGACCGCGTGCTGCTCAGGCTCTGGCAGGCGCTCGATGCCCCGCCCGGCGCCGCGCTGGCCGCCGTGGGCGGCTACGGCCGGCGCGAACTGTACCCCTGTTCCGACGTCGACGTGCTGGTGCTGATCGCCCACCACGACGCGGCGGTCAGCGCCTTTGCCGAGCGCCTGGTCGGCCTGCTGTGGGATGTGGGCCTGGAGATCGGCCACAGCGTGCGCACGCTCGACGAATGCCTGGAAGAGGCGCGGCGCGATCTCACGGTGGCCACCAACCTGGCCGAACTGCGCGCGGTCGCCGGTGACAGCGCCGCGCTGACCGGGCTCGCCGGGCGGCTGCGCGCACAGACCGACCGGCGCGCCTTCATCGAAGGCAAGCTCGAGGAGCAGCATCAGCGCCACCTGCGCAACAACGACACCGCCTTCAACCTGGAGCCGAACATCAAGGAGAGCCCGGGCGGCCTGCGCGACCTGCAGACGCTGATCTGGCTGGCCTGGGGCGCCGGCATCGGCGCCGACTGGGACGCACTGGTGCGCCGTGGCGTGCTGAGCGCAGAAGAGGCGCGCCGCGCACGCCGCGACCAGCACGTGCTGCAGGACCTGCGCATCCGTCTGCACCTGCTGGCAGGACGCCGCGAGGACCGCCTGCTGTTCGACTTCCAGCATCGCCTGGCCGAGCAGTTCGGTTTCCGCGACCAGGGCCACCATCGCGCCAGCGAATTCCTCATGCAGCGCTTCTTCCGCACCGCCAAGTCGGTGAGCCTGCTCAACACCATCCTGGTGAGCCAGATCCGCAGCTGGCGGCCGGATCCGCGCGTGCGCACGGCGATCCCGATCGACGACGATTTCGCGGCCTGGGGCGACCTGCTCGGTGCACGCGAGGACAACGCCTTCGAGCGCCGCCCGCAGCTGATCTTCCGCGCGCTGCTGACCCTGCAGCGGCATGGCAACCTGCGCGGCTTCACGCCGGACGCGCTGCGTTCGCTGTGGCGCGCGCGCAAGTCGATCGACGGCGCGTTCCGTCGCGACCCGGAGAACCGCCGCCTGTTCATGGAGATCCTGCGCGAACCGCGGCGGGTCACCAACGTGCTGCGCCGCCTGAACCGCTATGGCCTGCTGGGACGCTACATCCCGGCCTTCGGCAGGATCGAGGGCCAGATGCAGCACGACCTGTTTCACGTCTATACCGTGGACGAACACATCCTGCGCGTGCTGCGCAACGTGCGGCGCTTCGCGGTGGCCGAATTCGACCACGAGTTCCCCTTGTGTTCGCGGCTGATGAACGACTTCGAGCGCCCCGAGGTGCTGTACCTGGCGGCCCTGTTCCACGACATCGCCAAGGGACGGGGCGGCGACCATTCGGCCCTGGGCGGTGGCGATGCGCGCACCTTCTGTCTGCACCACGGGGTGTCCGCGCGCGACACCGCGCTGGTGGTGTGGCTGGTGCAGCAGCACCTGACCATGTCGGCCACCGCGCAGAAGCAGGATCTGAGCGATCCCGAGGTGGTCGAGGCCTTCGCGCGCCGCGTCGGCGACGAACGCCACCTGGTGGCCCTGTACCTGCTGACCGTCGCCGATATCCGCGGCACCAGCCCCAAGGTCTGGAATGCCTGGAAAGGCAAGCTGCTCGAAGACCTCTTCCAGTCCACGCGGCGCCAGCTGCAGGGTGGCGCCGGCTCGCTGGCCGAGGCACTGGCGCTGAAACGCGGCGAGACGGCGCGCATCCTGCGCCAGTACGCGCTCGACGAGTCGCGCTACCAGGCGTTCTGGGCCAGCCTGGATGACGAGTATTTCCGTCGTCACGAGGCGCAGGAGATCGCCTGGCATACGCGCTGCCTGCACGCGCGTCACGACGCCGGCGAGCCAGTGGTGCGTGCGCGCCTGTCGCCGCTGGGCGAAGGCATCCAGGTGATGATCTACGCGCCCGACGAGACCGCGCTGTTCGCGCGCATCTGCGGCTTCTTCGAGCGCCTCGGCTATTCGATCGTCGAGGCGAAGATCTACACCACCACCCAGGGCCAGGCACTCGACAGTTTCCAGGTGCTGGCACGCGGCCGCGAAGCCGGCCACTACCGTGACGTGCTGGCGTATGTCGAACAGGAGTTGCGCGCGCAGCTGATCGGGCCGCCGGCGCTGGCGCGTCCGCACAGCGCACGCATTTCGCGCCACCTGCGGCACTTCCCGATCCCGGCGCGCGCCGGACTGAGCACCCCCGACCGCGCGGGACTGCGCGTGCTGACGCTGACCGCCGGCGACCGCCCGGGACTGCTGTACCGGGTGGCCCTGGTGCTGCTCGAGCACGCCGTAAGGCTGCGCGGCGCCAAGATCACCACCTTGGGCGAGCGCGCCGAGGACAGCCTGCTGATCTCCGGCGACACCCTGCAGTTGCCCGAGGCGCAGGAAGCCCTGAAGCACGACCTGCTGGAAGCCCTCGAACCCGCCTGAAGTGCTGCGGAATGGGCCACCGCTTGGCAGCCCGTCTGCGCGGGCGCGGATTGTCAGCAATTGTCGCGTTCAGTGGCACCCGGAGAAGACTTGAATTATGCTATGCAAATCATATCAATTAAGTTGATATATTGACCCTCCGCATGAAGATCGGAATCGCCACCACCGTGGATGGACCACCAACGGTCGACGCCGCCGATCACCTGCGCGTGCTGCTCGAATGTTCCAATGACGCCATCATCGCGAGCAGCCTGGAGGGCCTGGTCAATGGCTGGAATCCGGCGGCCGAGCGGCTTTTCGGGTATTCGTCCGCAGCGATGACCGGGCGGCCACTGGGGCTGCTGTGCGCTGCCGACCGCCAGGACGAAGTCGAATTGATACTCGACGTGATCCGCGGCGGCCAGCGTGTCGAGAAATTCCAGACCGAGCGCCTGCACAGTTGCGGCAAGGCCATTCCGGTGTCGCTTACGGTGGCGCCAATCCACGGCAGCGACGGCACGCCGATCGGCACCAGCACCATCGTGCGCGACCTCACCCACGAGCAGCATGCGCAGACCAAGCTGTGGGAGGAGCAGTTCCTGGATGGCCTGACGCGCCTGCCCAACCGGCGCCTGTTCAACGACAAGCTGCACGTGGCACTCGGCCGCGAGGACCTGGAAAGCGCCCCGCTGGCATTGCTGATGCTCAATATCGACCGCTTCCAGGAGGTCAACGAAGCACTCGGCGACACCTACGGCGACCACCTTCTGATCCAGGCCGGCAGCCGCATCCAGGCCTGCAGCCAGGCCGCCGGGGCGCCGCCGGGCGTGGTGATGGCGCGCCTGTCCGGTGACGAGTTCGCGCTGCTGCTGCCCGGCCTCGACGGCGGTCCACGGCTGCAGGAGGCGGTCGCCTGCGTGCTGGATCACCTGCGCCAGCCGTTCCGGATCGCCGAGCACGAAGTGACGGTGAGCGCGCGCGCCGGCTTCGCGGTGGCACCGCGCGACGGCATCACGCCGGAGGAACTGCGGATGCACGCCGAGATGGCGCTGCGCGAAGCCCGCCGACTGGGTGGCGACCGCTGGCAGGCGTTCACCGAGGAGCTGCGCCGCGCCGCCAGCCGGCGCGCGCGTCTCCAGGCCGAGTTGCGCCAGGCGCTCGAACTGCAGCAGTTCGAACTGCACTACCAGCCGATCCTGAGCCTGCGCGATGGCTCGCTGTGCCGCTGCGAGGCGCTGTTGCGCTGGTGCCATCCCGAGCTCGGCATGGTGCCCCCTGCCGAGTTCATCCCGCTGGCCGAGGAGTCCGGCCTGATCCGCCAGATCGGCCATTGGGTGTTCTGCACGGCATTGGCCCAGGCGGTGTCCTGGCGTCGGCACCTGCGTGCCGACATCCAGATCGCCGTCAATCTCTCTCCGGTCCAGCTTGCCATGGCCCACAGCCGCGAGATCGACGAGTGGGCACAGCTGGTGCGCGCCAGCGGGCTGCCGCGCGGCGCGAT
>JAGWIJ010000139.1 GCA_028873535.1 Pseudomonadota bacterium | reverse complement strand
CGCGGATCCCAGGGCAGTGCCATGCCCTGACTGCGGATCAGGCCGTCGAAGGCGATGCCGGCGATCAGGATGCCGAAGGGCAGGGCACGCGCGAACGCGGGGTGGCGTGCGATCGACAGTTGTACCGGCAAAGCGCGGGCTGTGCTCATGCGGCGAGGAAATGGCATGCCCAGGCCGGCACGGTTTTCACCATGGCGTGGAAGCCATCGGAAAAACTGCCCAGCGCGAAGCCGTGGTCGCTGGCCAGGCGCGTGAGTGATTGCCGCGAGAACAGGCTGATGTGTCCGTTGCGCGGTGCCGCGTACCACCACGTGATGCGCTGGCCGGCCTTGAGATGGCCGTCAGAGACCAGGGTCGAGAACAGCAGCACGCCATCCGGTTTCAGCAGGCTGGCGAGGGTATCCACCAGTGCGTGCGGATCCGGAACATGCTCGAAGACTTCGAACGCCGTGACCAGATCGAAGCGGACGAGCGCTTGCGGTGCGATGCTACGGTCAACGAAGGGATCGTAGGAACGCGAGTTCCAGCCCTCGCCACGCAGCAGTTGCGAGAGCAGACCGTCCCCGCCGCCGTAGTCCAGGTGCTGCAGTTGCGGACCGCCCGGTCCCAGCAGATGCTTCAGCGCCTCGCACGAAGCGCGCGGACGCGCGCCCGTGTAATCGGGATCGACCAGCACGTACTGGTCGTTATAGATCCGCTCCGCGAAGCGCTGCAGCGGCCAGGCTGCCAGAGCGGGAGCATGCACGAAGCCGCACTGCGGGCAGCCCGTGTAGTACACGGCCTCGCCGCTCAGAGGCAGGAAAGTCCCGCGCAGTTCCTCGCAGGATTTGTTGAAGTCCACCACGTCCAGCAGTCGGGTCGGCTGGCCGCAGATCGCGCACGGTGGTGCCGCCGCTCCCTGCGCGGACGAAGCATCCTCAGTGGCCGGTCCAGGTGTCAGCATGGTGTGCCTTCAACGCGCCGTGGGGCGCACCTGGGCCTCGTAGGCCTTGTCTTCGATATCCTGCAGCGCGTTCTCGTCCTTGACGCGCGCCAGGCCGGTCAGCGGCTCGGCGCCGCGCAGCACCGACAACAGGCCCTTGTCCGCGTAGCGTTTGCGCAGATCGGCATTGAGCGCGAACAGTTCGCCGTTCTTCTTCTCGCACGCGGCCAGTGTTTCGCCGCGCTCGTTTAACTGGCTGCCCAGCTGGGTCTTGTCGGTTTCCAGCAGCTGCACCGCGTGCTCGAGTTCGCGTCCGTGCGCTTCCGATTCGGCCACGCGCTTGCGCAGGGTCGCGATCTCGGTCTCGTATTGCGCGAAGCGCTCGTTGGCCTGCTTGACGGTGTCGGCCAGATAGCCCTTGGCTTCGTCGAGATGCGCGGCGTCCTGCTTCTGCAGCGCTTCATTGCGCGCCTTCTCGTCCTCGAAGGCCTTGCGCAGGCTCAGCACTTCCACGCCCAGGCTGTGCGCCTGCTTTTGCGCGCTCTCGCCCTTCTTGACGTCGGCGCTGGCCTTTTCGAGCTTGCTCGCCAGTTCGGCTTTTTCCGCTTCGACGGCGGCCTTTTCCTGCTGGGCCTTCGAGACTTCCATCTGCAGGCGGCGCAGCGCCTTGTTGGCGCCGGGCTTGTCGTCGGCATGCGCGGGCAGGGCGGCCAGACTGGTGATCAGCAGCAGCGCGCAGGCCGCGAAGGGAAAGCGGGTGGGGATGGGCTTCATGGCGTGTTTCCTGGCGTCCGGATCAGCTCCGGGAGTCGATCTTGAGCAGACGGGTGCTGCCGGTCGGCGGTTCGGGCAGCTGCAGGGCGATCTTTTCCAGCACGCCCTGCAGCGCGGCGTCGGCCTTGGCATCGCCGGTGCTGTCGCGCAGCGCCACCGTGAAGCCGCCGCCGGCCTTGGGCGTCAGTGCCACGCGCACCGTGTAGTTGTAGCCCTGCAGTTCCTTGTCGCGCGACAGCGCGTCCTGGATCAGCGCCTTGATCCTGCGGTTGTAGCCGGCGCTGGGATCGACACCGCCGATCCTGGGGCCGCCGCTGCCGTTGCCGCCCGCGCCTTCACTCATGCCGGCGGTGGTCTCGATCGAGCGGCCGCCCTTGTTGGCGGCCAGGCCGAAGGCGTCGCCGCTGCCGCTGGCATCGGCATCCAGGCCGAGCGGCTTCAGGGCCGGCGGCGGCTCGTTGTCGGGCTTGGGCTCGTCCTTGGGCTGGTCGAGCTTGACCTCGTCCTTCTTGATCTCGGGCTCGGGCGGCTTTTCTTCCGGCTTGGGCGGCGGTGGCGGCGGTGGCGGCCGCAGCAGCGTGATCTCCTGCACCATCTTGTGCGGCTTGACCTTCTGCGACAGCACGCTTTTCACCACCACGAAAATCAGCACCAGCGCGAGCAGACCCACACCGCCCAGGGTCAGCTTGCGATTGCGCTCGCTGCGCGCCTCGGCGGCCGCGTCGTGCGCGAAGACGCTGTCGCCGTCGTCGGTGACGCTGTCGTTGTCGGGCGGCAGCTGCTCGGAGGGGGCATTCATGCGTACAAGCTCAGCGCGTGATGCGCTGGGTCACCAGGCCCAGCTGGGTGATGTCGAGCTGGCCGAGCAGCGCCAGCACGTCGATCACGCGTTCGTACTGCACCTTGGCATCGCCCTTGACCACCACCGGCAGCGCCGGGTTGGAAGCCTTGAGCGCACGCAGACGGCTTTCCAGCTCGGTCATCGTGACCGGATAGGCGTCGAGGAAGATGCGGCCGTCCTCGGTGATGGTGATCGCCTTGGTCTGCGGCTTGGCCAGGCTGGGCGTGTTGCTGGCCTTGGGCAGGTTGACCTTGATGCCCTGCACCGAGGCTGTGGTCATGATGATGAAGATGACCAGCAGCACATACGCCAGATCCAGCATCGGCGTGATGTTGATGTCGTCATAGGGCTGATTGTCGTCCTGCAGCTGCATGGCGGCGCCCTTAGTTCGAGTAGGTCTCGGCGAGCTTGGTGACCAGCTCGTCGTTGAACACCGCCATGTCGGCCGACAGGTTCTTGACCTGGATCGACAGGTAGTTGTAGCCGAACAGCGCGGGGATGGCGACCGCCAGGCCGGCCACGGTGGCCACCAGCGCTGCCGCGATACCCGGCGCGATGGCGTTGACGTTGACGTCGCCCGCCGCCGCGATGGCCGCGAAGGTGATCATGACGCCCACCACGGTACCCAGCAGGCCCAGGAAGGGGCCGCCCGACACCGCGATGGTCAGCAGCACCATCTGACTGTTGAGGCGCTGCGATTCGCGCACCGTGCCGGCGTCCAGGCTGGCCCGGATGGCGTCGATGGCAGGACCCGACAGCGTGTGCGGAATGCCCTTGGCATCCAGGTGGTCGAAGCGGTGCTTCAGTTCACGCATGGCCACGTGGTACAGGCGGTACAGCGAGGAATGCTTCATGAGGTCGGCATTGCTGCGGCCGCGGCCCTTCTTGCCGTCACGGCCGGGTGCCGGCACGTCGTTGCGGTCGAGCGACATCAGCGCGTCGGCGCGCAGTTCGGCAAAGCGCGCCTGGAAGGCCTCGTTGCCCTTGCGCGTGCGGTTGACGAACTGGGCCTTGGTGAACATCACGGCCCACGAGATCACCATCATCACCATCAGGATGCCGATCACCACCCAGCCGTCGATGGTCACCGAATGCAGCAGGATGGCGAAGTAGGAAGAGCCCGCGGCTTCGGCCTGTTCGTCCTGGCCGATGGTCATGAGCCGGGTCTCGCTGTCCTGGCCCTGGGCCTGCAGCTTGAACCAGTCGCTGGCGCGCGCGCTCGACGAGAACTGCACCTCGTCGATCACGCCTTTGAAGCCCGCGGCCGGCACACCGTTGTTGCCCACCGTGGCGGTGGCGGCGAGTTCAGGACTGCTGGCGGCGCTGCTGCCCGCGTCCACGCCGTCGACCACCAGGGTCAGCTTGTCCTTCACGCTCAAGGCCAGGTGATGCCAGGTGCCCGTGCCGAGTGCGGCGCTGGCGTTGACGGTCACGCTGCCGGCTTGCGCATACGGCGTGCCGTTGGCAAGACCCAGGGTCAGGCCTTGCGCGCCGCCCCACTGGATCACCACCTGGTTGCCGCCGAAGGCGCTGGGCTTGACCCAGGCCGACAGCGCGGCGCCGTTGGCGCCACCGGCCTTGAAGGCGGGGGCGGGACCGACGGTGAGCTGGCTGCTGCCGTCGAAGCTGTAGGCGCCGCCGATCAGGCCCTGCTTTTCGGGCTTGGCATCACCGGCCACCGGCACCGCGTTGAGCGTCGCATCCTTGGGCGGTGCCGTGCCTTCGCTGAGGTGCAGCACGGTCGCATAGGCCGGATCGAAGGTGCCCTTGGCGTCGTCGCCAGCGGTGGCCTTGTCCGAGCCGTAGTACACCCAGATGTAGTCGGCGCTCTGCTTGGCCGCGAGCTTGGGCACCTGCACCCAGATGGTGGCGAGCTCGTTGATGCCGTCGAAGGATTCGATGTGGTACTTGAGCGCGGTCTTGTCGTCGTTGGCGACAAAGCGCACGTCGGCGCCATCCGGCTTGGCATCGGCAAAGCCGAAGTTGCCGGTGTGCAGACGCACCAGCACGGGGACGAAGACCTGGTCGGCGGCGATCTCGACACCGGTGGCACTGGTGTTGAGCGTGATCTTCTTCCGCGTCGTGAAATCGGAGTTCCACCATGCGTGTGCATTCAGCGGAAGCAGCAGGAAGACGGCGAGCGCCGTAAGGACGCGGCGAAGCATGAACTGCACCTCTAGGAGACGGGATGGGAATGGGGGCGCACGAAGGGAACGCCATGCGATCGCCGATTTGAGCACGGGCGTGTTACCCGGCCGTGACACCGGCGCCGCCGCGCGCAAAGCCGCGCAACAGGCGATCTCGCCATGTGTCACTCCCTTGTCATCGCGCGCTCCTAGACTGCAGCGCAATGGTGACAACAATTATCGAGCATTCCGACCTTGTCTGATTCGGTCCTCTACATCGATCCGGATGGCCAGTCTGCCCTGGTGATCGAGGAAGTTTTCTCGAAGGGCGGCATGCGCGTCACCCATGCCAGCGATGCCGAAGAGGCCGCATCGCGTCTGCGCGAGCGGCTGCCCGCCGCGATCGTGCTCGAATGGCTGCTGCCCGGCATGAGCGGCGTCGAGCTGGCGCGCCGCCTGCGCGCGCATCCGCGCACCTCCGAACTGCCGATGCTGATGCTGTCCACGCGCGACACCGAAAAGGATCGCCTGGCGGGCTTCGAATCGGGTATCGACGATTTCCTCGGCAAGCCCTTTTCGCCGCGCGAGCTGCTGGCGCGCGTGCGTGCGCTGATCCGTCGCGTCGGCGGCAGCGACGATGCCATCCTGCTGCAGGTGGGCACCCTGGTCATCGATTCGCGCGCGCAGCGCGTGCTGTGCGACGGCCGCGAAGTGGCCATGGGTCTGACCGAGTTCCGCCTGTTGCAACTGCTGATGCAGCGCCCCAACCGCGTACTCAACCGCACGCAGATCGTCGACCAGTTGTGGGGCAAGCGCACGGTGGTGAGCGAGCGCACGGTCGACGTGCACATCCGCCGCCTGCGCAAGAACCTGGACGAGACGGGCTATGCCAGCCGCGTGCAGACCATGCGCGGCGAGGGCTATGTGTTCGTGATGCGGCAGGACAACGAGGCGTGGACGGACGAGCTGTAAGGCGCAGCCGGTGCTGCGACATGTCGTCCGTACGCCGAAGGGCGTAGTCCGAAGGGACTAGTTTCGAGCGCGGCGCTGGCGAATCTGTCGCAATTTGCGTCTGTCAGAATGGTCACCCGGCAGCCGGTGACCGCAACACCCAAGATCACCGCCATGTCAGCCCCCATCCGCGAACCCGAGACCGTCACCGAAATGGACCACGCCTGGCTGACGAGCGATGTGCTCGACCATATCGACGGCGACATGCTGCTGTCGGCGATCGAAGGATCGCAGAACGTGCGCACCCGCCCCCAGTTCTATCTGTGGGCACAGGGCGTGCTGCAAGGCGTGCTGCCGCACCGCGTACTGCTGGTGGCGATGGGCCGACTGCGCTCGGGTACCGAACGCCATGTCGAAGCGGTGGGCGAGGAATTGCCCGACCGCCGTTTCCTCGATGCCGCCTGGGGGGCGTCGGCGATGGACGACATCCTGTCGCACCTGATCCGCATCTGGGACCGCAGCGGCCGCATGCCGCTGGCCTTCAACAGCGAGCGCCCGCCGGCCTTCAATCGTCCGGCGCACACCGATCTGTGGCTGGGGCTGGGACTGGGCCAGGTGATCGTGCACGGCTGCCCGGGCCTGTACAACGATGTGTCGACACTGGTGTGCTTCGGCGGCCTGGCGCGTCCTGCCACCAAGCTCGACCTGCGCATGTGCAGCGCCATGGTGCCGTTCATCCGCGAAGCGCTGACACGCTGTCACGCCGACGTGCAGAGCAGCGAGGAAGTGGCGCCGGGCGCCAGTCTCAGCCAGCGCGAACTCGAGATCCTGGGCTGGCTGCAGCGCGGCAAGACCAACCAGGAAATCGGCGAGATCCTGGAGATCAGCGGCCTGACGGTCAAGAACCACGTGCAGCGTATCCTGCGCAAGCTCAATGTGCACAACCGCGCCGAGGCGGCAGCGCGGGGCGCGATGATGGCGTTTTCCAACCAGGGGCCGGGGCGCATCAAGTGAGCCCCGCCCGGGCCATTGCCGAAGGAGTCTGCTGATGTCATCCAACACCCGCAAACGCCTGCTCGGCGGCGCTGCCGCCGTCGTGACGGCATCGCTGCTGCTGAGCGGCGTCGCGCAGGCGCACTGGGAACACCAGAGCCTGCAGGCGCGCCTGTTCCTGGTCAACGCCGATGCCGTGCGCACTGCCATCGCTGCCTACTACCAGCGCCAGAGCCTGGCCGGTGCGCCGCAACTCCCGCGCAGTCTGTCGGATCTGGGCGCCGATGCCCTGCCGGTCGATCCCTGGACCGGACGTGCCGACTGGGCGCCGGTGCACGACGCCCAGGGCGACGTGGTTGGCGTCTACAGCCGCTCGCAGCACGCGGTCGAGGACCCCCAGGAACTGGCCGGACTGGCCGTGCTGCGGCCCGGACTCGATGCCGTCGAGCGCGCGCGCGCCGGCATCTCGGCTTGGCAGTTCGTGTGGCAGCCGCCAGCGCCGAAAGTCGCGCACAGCGCGCCGCTGCCCGATGCGCGCCAGGCTTTGCAGGGACGCTGGCCGGTGGCTGGTGGCCAGCGGCTGGTGCTGAGCGCGGACGAGGCCGGCCTGTCCGCCGTGCGGCCGAGCGTCGACCCGATGCGCAGGCCGGGCGCGGCCAGGCGCCCGGACCGGCACCACGGCCAGCGGATGGCGCGGCTGGCTGCCAAACGGCATCCAGCGGCCCCGCTGGTGACGGTGGCGGCCGCGAACACACCCCCCAAGCGCCCTGTCACGACGGTGGACCCGACGGTGCTGCCAGCCTGGAGCGTCTACGTGCCGATGGCGGCCGTC
>JAGWIJ010000024.1 GCA_028873535.1 Pseudomonadota bacterium | reverse complement strand
ATCGGGTGGACTGCCGCCGAAGTCGATCTCTACGAAATCAACGAGGCCTTCGCCGTGGTCGCGATGGCGGCCATGCGCGAGCTTGGCCTGGCCGATGACCGCTTCAACGTCCATGGTGGCGCCTGTGCGCTCGGTCACCCGATCGGCGCATCGGGTGCGCGCATCCTGGTCACCCTGATCGGTGCTCTGCGCAGCCGCGGACTGCGGCGTGGCGTGGCCAGCCTGTGCATCGGCGGCGGCGAGGCGACTGCGCTGGCCATCGAGATGCTGTGAGCCTGCATGCGCATCGATGAACTTCGCCAACGGCTACGCGCGCTAGGCGCCGGCCCGGACCACGAGCGCCGCTTCCTGCGGCTGTGGGTACAGGGCCTGCCCCAGGATTCCGGGCGTCGCCCGCTGGCGGAATTCCTGCCGGCGCGCCTGCGCGCCGCGCTGCCGCAACTGGGTGCCGAGCTGGCAAACCTGGCCAGCCTGCATTCGCAGCACGCGGGACAGGACGGTTCGGCCCGCCTGCTGCTGCGGCTTGCCGATGGCCTGACCGCCGAGGGCGTGCTGCTGCCACGCCAGGGACTGTGCGTGTCCTCGCAGGTCGGCTGCGCGGTCGGCTGCGTGTTCTGCATGACCGGTCGCGAAGGCCTGGTGCGCCACCTCGGCAGTGCCGAGATCATCGCCCAGGTGGTGCTGGCGCGCAGTCTGCGTGCCGTGCGCAAGGTGGTCTTCATGGGCATGGGCGAGCCGGCGCACAATCTGGACAACGTCATGGATGCGATCGAGCTGCTGGGAACAGCAGGCGGCTTCGCGCACAAGAACCTGGTGTTCTCGACGGTCGGGGATCCACGCGTGTTCGAGCGCCTGCCGCACGGCCCGGTGCGCCCGGCGCTGGCACTGTCCCTGCACACCACGCGCGCCGAACTGCGCGAACGCCTGCTGCCGCGCGCACCGCGGCTGACCCCGGATGAGCTGGTGGAGCTGGCCGAGCGCTATGCCAGGGACACCGGCTATCCCATCCAGTACCAGTGGACGCTGCTCGAAGGCATCAACGACGGTGACGACGAGATCGCGGGCATCGTGCGCCTGCTGCACGGCAAGTACGCGGTCATGAACCTGATTCCCTACAACAGCGTGCCGGGTCTGCCGTATCGGCGGCCGGCCTGGGAGCGTGCGGTCGAGATTGCACGCATGCTGCACTGGCGCGGCATCCTGACCACGCTGCGCGATTCCGCCGCCCAGGACGTCGACGGCGGCTGCGGCCAGCTGCGCGCCCGCGCGCTGGCGCCGGCTTCGGCTTGAGCGCCTGGCGGCAGCGCGTTGCCTAGCGCATCTTCGACGGCAGCCGGATGGTTTCGCCGTCCACTGCGAAGCGGCCATAGCCGCGGTGGTGCAGCGTCCTGGCCTTGGTCCATCCCGGGGCCGCCCAGGCGGCCACCACCTCGAGCACGAACAGCTGGTACTGATTGACCAGCCGGGTATCGATCACGCGGCACTCCAGGTTGGCGAAGCACTCCGCCACCAGCGGCGCTGCCACCTGGCTTGCCGGCCGCGGCGTGAGTCCGATGGTGGTGAACTTGTCGACATCGCGCCCCGAGCAGTTGCCGACCGCCACCACCTGTTCCGCCAGCGCGCTGGCCGGGACGGCGATCACGCATCGCGCGTCCTGCGCAGTGCCGTGTAGCTGTGGTCGGCGCCGCTCACGACGCAGGCGATGCGTGGCGGCTCGAACTCGACCATCATGTGCCAGGACAGGGTCATGACATTGACCGCGCCCTTGTGCGCGGTGGTGAGCAGAACCACCGGACCGGGCTCCAGCAGCTGGTAGACCTTGGGCAGCGGCAGCGCCTTCATGGCCGCTGCTCCCCGTTCGCGGCCGGCAGCTCGTACTGGCTGCGCAGCCGCTCCAGTCCGCGGCGGTAGCTTTCGGCATCGCCGAACTCGTAGAAGTGCGCATAGCGCGCATGGCTGCCCAGCATGCGCCGCGCATGCTTGATCGGGCACCAGTACTGCTCGGTGCGCGCTCCGACTTCGCGCAGGTAGGCGGCGACGCCGTTGGCATACGAGCAGTAGAAGCAGTTGAACTTCTCGATGGCGTTGAGGTAGGGCAGTTCGGCGCGGTCGAACACCAGGTAGTCGCGGCGGCGCACGCGCGGAATGCCATAGATCGGGAAGCACAGGCGCTGGTAAAGCGTGACGAACAGGTCCATCAGCACGAAGGGGATGACGCCCGTGTAGAGGATCGGCGCGGTCAGCGCCACCGCGATGCGGCAGTTGCGCAGATAGGTCCACAATCCGATGCGCTGCAGCCGGTGGCGGTTCAGCACGTCGAGCGGAAACCGGATGCGCCGGTTCTCGATCGCGAAGGCGATCTCCTTGCGCCGTGCCGCGAATTCGGCCTCGACCTCTTCCTCGAGTGCGCGCATGCGTGCCAGCAGTTCATCCAGTGTCTTCGACATGTCAGGTTTCCGGTTGGGCGCGCGGCGGCTGCTTCGCACGCGTGGTATAGTGCGCGCCCCATCGGGGGATTGCCATTCCCTAATCGTCGCGCACCATGCCACTCCAGATCCGCATTGCGGTCCTCGCCAGTCTCGTGGCGCTTGCTGCCGTGGCCAGACCAGCGTGCGGCGACGCATCCGCGCCCGCCTTGCAGGACGCAGCGGATCCCTGGCAGATCTCGGCCGACTTCAACGCCATCGGCCAGTTCCACGGTCGCATGGCGGCCCCGTTGTATGTCGGCGGGAGCAGCAGCGGCACGCGCGATGGCATTGAATCGCTGACTGCGCAGCGCGAGAATTCGCACTCGCTGGTGGCCGGTCTCAACCTGGGAGTGCGGCTCGGCGAGCAGGGCGAATTGTGGGTGCGACCCGAGGCGATCAGTGGCATCCCGCTCAGCGGCGCCGACGGGCTGGCCGCATTCACCAACAGCGACACCCAGAAGTTCATGGTGGTCGAGCCGACGTTGTATGCTGCCCTGGTCTTCGTGCGCTACAGCGTCGATCTCGGTGGCGCATCCGAACGCGTCGAACCCGACGGCACGACCTTCGCGCGTGCCCTGGGGCACGAACACCTGATCGTGCAGGCCGGCAAGATGGACCTGCTCAGCCTGTTCGACGGCAACAGCTGGGCGCACAAGGGAGCGGACCGCTTCCTGAACTGGTGCTTCATGACCAGCTGTGCCTACGATTTCGCCGCCGATGCGCGCGGCTACGCGATCGGCGCGTTCGCCGAATACCAGTCCGGCGACTGGTCGCTGCGCGGCGGGCGCTTCACCATGCCCAAGGTGCCGAACCAGCTGCCGCTGGACTGGCAGCTGTTCCGTCACTACGGCGACAACCTGGAGCTCGAGCGCCGCTTCGATGGCGGGGCGCTGCGCCTGCTTGCGTATCACAACCACATGCGGCTCGCGAGTTATGGCGGCTACGCGGGCGTGCTCGCGCCGATCCCCACTGCGCAGGATGGCAACGATCCCGGCTTGCCCAATCCGCGCGTGGAACGCGACAAGTACGGCGTCGGACTGAATGCCGAGTACACCCTGCGCGCCCACCTGGGCGTGTTCGGCCGGGTCATGGTCACCAGCGCCAACACCGAGACCAATGCCTTCACCGAGGCGGATCACAGCGCCCAGGCCGGGCTGCTGTCGGAAGGGGCCTGGTGGCGGCGGCCATTCGACAGCGCGGGCATCGCACTGGCGGTCAATGCCGCCGGCGGGGAGCGGCGGCGCTACCTGGAGCGCTGGCTGCCTTCGCTGCTGATCGGCGACGGCCAGCAGTACGCCGGCGCCGGCTACTACACCACGGCCTGGACCGGACCGACCGCGTCAGCGCCGTTCCACTACGGCCCTGAACTGGTGGCCGAGGCGTATTACCTGTATGGCTTCAGCGCCGACACCCACGTCACCTTCGACCTCCAGCGCATCGCGCATCCGGCCTACAACCGCGATCGCGGCCCGGCCGACGTGTTCGGGATCCGCGTGCACAGCCAGTTCTGAATGCGCGGCGCTACTCGTCGGCGCTGGAGTGCCAGAAGGCCTGACTGACGCCTGGAAGGGCTTCGATGTGCGCCATGATGCGGTCCATCTCGTCGCTGTTCACCGCAGTCGCGTAAAGGATGGCTTCGATTTCGACCTCGTTCTGGCCGAAAGGATGGCCGTCGATTTCGCGCAAGGGGTAGCTCGCAGACTCCAGCAGCGCGACCAGCTGCTCGCGCAGCTCGGCCTGACGGTCGCGGTGGCAGATCACATAGACGCTGTAGCTCGCCTCGATCATTTCCTCGTCGACCGGGCGGCGGTTGATGCGGTTGACCACCGGGCGCAGCAGGGTGTTGCTCGCCAGCACGAACAGCGCGGCGATCGTCGCTTCGCCGATCAGGCCGGCGCCCGCGCAGGCGCCGACCGCACCCGAACCCCACAAGGTCGCGGCCGTGTTGAGGCCGGTGACATTGGCGCCTTCCTTCATGATCGCCCCGGCGCCCAGGAAGCCGATGCCCGACACCACATAGGCGACCACATGGATCGGGCCCTGTCCGCCGCCATGGAGCTCGAACAGGCGGTTGCCGAGCGACACGAAGATGGCGGCGCCGACGGCGACCAGGGTGTTGGTGCGCAAACCCGCAGTGCGCTGCCGCACTTGGCGTTCCAGACCGATCATGCCACCGAGCACAAAGGCGGCGGCAAGACTGACCAGCATGTTGAGGAGGGCGTTCGGATTGAAATTCGTGATGGCTTCCACGGTGGCGGGTACTTCCTGTCGAGAGAATGGGTACGCTGACGGCTTCGCGTCCGGTCACGCCGCGCACGACCGCACGGTCCAATGCTAGCCTGTGCCGGGCAGGCACGTCTGCCTGCAGAATGATCCCGATCAACGCCTGGAACGGAGAACCCCCATGGATGCCAAGCCGCCGCTGCCACCCTTCACGCTCGAGACCGCCACGCAGAAGGTGCGCATGGCCGAGGACGCCTGGAACTCGCGCGATCCGGGCCGCGTGGTCCAGGTCTATACCGAGGACACCGTGTGGCGCAATCGCGCCGAGTTCCCGGTCGGGCGTGCCGAGGTCAAGGCCTTCCTGGAGCGCAAGTGGAGCCGCGAACTCGACTATCGCCTGATCAAGGAATTGTGGGCCTTCGGCGACCATCGCATCGCCGTGCGCTTCGCCTACGAATGGCATGATGATTCGGGACAGTGGTTCCGCAGCTACGGCAACGAGAACTGGGAGTTCAACGCGCTGGGCCTGATGCAGCGCCGCTTCGCGAGCATCAACGATCGCCCGATCGCGGCGACGGACCGTCTGTTCCACTGGCCGGCCGGCCGGCGCCCGGACGAGCACGCCTCGCTCAGTGAACTGGGGCTGTGAACGCGATCTTTACGGCATCTTGATGCCCTCTGGGCAATTCCCTATGCCGGTTTGACGCCGGAGTTCCTATCCTGTCAGTGCTCGCAACCACCAAGGGCACTGACATGGACTACCTGTTACTGATTTGCTGCGGTCTCCTCGCCTGGGCCACCTATGGCCTGATCGCCGGGTGCGATGCCCTGAGGGGCCGCAAGTGATTCTCACCTACTGCCTGGCCGGGCTGGCGACCCTGGGTCTGCTGGTCTACCTGATCTACGCGCTGCTGCGGGCGGAGGAGTTCTGACATGAGCGCCCCGTCCTGGATCCTGCTGGTCGCGTACCTCGTCGTGCTGTTGCTGCTGTCCTGGCCACTCGGCATCTTCCTGCAGCGCGTTGCCGATGGTGATCTTCCGCGCTGGCTGAGACCGTTGCAGGGACTTGAGAGCCTGCTGTATCGTGCCGCCGGTGTCGATTCGTCGCACGGCATGGCCTGGCGCCAGTATGCGGTGGGCCTGCTGGCCTTCAACGTGCTTGGCCTTGTGGTCACCTACGCCCTGCAGCGCACCCAGGCACTGCTGCCGCTCAACCCGCAGGGCATGGCCGCCGTCAGTCCCGATTCGGCGTTCAACACCGCCGTGGCCTTTGTCACCAATACCGACTGGCAGGGCTATGCGGGCGAGGGCACGATGAGCTATCTGACCCAGATGCTGGCCCTGACAGTGCAGAACTTCTTCTCGGCAGCCACCGGGATCGTGGTGGTGATCGCCCTGATCCGGGGCTTTGTCGCGCGTTCGGCCGGTTCGCTGGGCAACTTTTGGGTCGACGTCACGCGTACCACGCTCTATGTGCTGCTGCCGCTGTCGATGCTGTTCGCCGTGGTGCTGGTTCAGCAGGGAACACCGCAGAACCTTTCTCCCTATGCGATTGTCGACACGCTGGACGTCACAGCCTGGCAGCAGCCGAAGATCGGCCCTGATGGGCAACCGCTCCAGGACGCGGCCGGCAAGCCGGTGCTGGAGGGCATGCAGACGCGCCAGCAGATATTGGCGATGGGGCCGGTGGCTTCGCAGGAAGCCATCAAGATGCTCGGAACCAACGGCGGCGGGTTCTTCAATGCCAATTCCGCGCATCCCTACGAGAACCCGACGCCGCTGGCGAACGTCCTGCAGATGCTGGCGATCTTCCTGATCCCCGCCGCGCTGGTCTTCATGTTCGGCCGCATGGTCGGGGACCGGCGCCAGGGCTTGGCTGTGCTGGCGGCGATGACCGTGATGTTCGTGCTGGCGACGTCGGTCGTGACGGTTCAGGAACAGCAGGGCAATCCCCTGATCGCATCGCTCGGCGCCGACCAGACGGCCAGCACCCTGCAGTCGGGCGGCAACATGGAAGGCAAAGAGGCCAGGTTCGGCATCGCGGCCAGCAGCCTGTTTGCGGCCGTGACCACGGCCGCCTCCTGCGGTGCCGTGAATGCCATGCACGACTCGTTCACCCCGCTCGGCGGGGCGGTGCCGCTGGTGCTCATGCAACTCGGCGAAGTGGTCTTCGGTGGCGTCGGCAGCGGACTCTACACCATGTTGATCTTTGCCATCCTGGCGGTGTTCGTTGCCGGACTCATGATCGGCCGCACGCCGGAATACCTGGGCAAGAAGATCGAGATCCACGAGATGAAAATGACCTCGATCGCGATCCTGGTGACGCCGGTGCTGGTCCTGGCCGGTACCGCCATTGCGGTTCTGGCCGATGCGGGCAAGGCCGGCATCGCCAATCCAGGAGCGCATGGCTTTTCAGAGATCCTCTATGCCTTCACCTCGGCAGGCAACAACAACGGCAGTGCCTTCGCAGGGCTGTCGGCCAATACGCCCTTCTACAACGCCCTGCTGGCGCTCGTCATGTGGTTCGGCCGCTTCGGCGTCATCGTTCCCGTGCTGGCGATCGCGGGATCTCTGGCGGCGAAGAAGCGCATACCGGTCTCGGCCGGCACCCTGCCGACGCACGGGGCGCTGTTCGTCGGCCTGCTGATCGGCACCGTGCTGCTGGTCGGCTTGCTCAACTATGTGCCGGCGCTGGCCCTGGGGCCGGTGGTCGAACATTTCATGCTGTGGCACGCGAAGTGAAATCCGGCGGCCATCGGAAAAGGATCCTGCCATGACAAGTTCCAATACCTTCTCGCTGTTCTCGCGCGATCTGGTCCGTCCGGCGCTCGCTTCGGCCTTCGCCAAGCTCGACCCGCGCGTGCAATGGCGCAATCCGGTGATGTTCGTGGTCTTCGTCGGCAGCATCCTGACCACCATCCTGTGGGTCCAGGCGCTGCAAGGCCAGGGCGAGGCACCGGCGGTCTTCATCCTGGCGGTGTCGCTGTGGCTGTGGTTCACGGTGCTGTTCGCGAACTTCGCCGAGGCGCTCGCCGAAGGGCGCAGCAAGGCCCAGGCCTCGGCACTGCGTGGCATGAAGGCCAAGGTGCTGGCCAGGAAACTCGATCAGCCGCATCACGGCGCGTCCACGCAACCGCGCTTCGGCGACGAGCTGCGCAAGGGCGACGTGGTGCTGGTGGAGGCAGGCGAAGTGATCCCGCTCGACGGCGAGGTCATCGAGGGGGTGGCCTCGATCGACGAAAGCGCGATCACTGGCGAGTCGGCACCCGTGATACGCGAATCGGGCGGCGACTTCGCCTCGGTCACCGGCGGCACGCGGGTGCTGTCGGACTGGCTGGTCGTGCGCATCGCCGTCAATCCCGGCGAGTCCTTCCTGGACCGCATGATCGCCATGGTCGAGGGGGCGCGGCGGCAGAAGACACCCAACGAGATCGCTCTGACCATCCTGCTGGTCGCGTTGACCATCGTGTTCCTGGTGGTAACGGTGACCCTGTTGCCGTTTTCGCTGTTCAGCGTCGACGCCAGCAGGATGGGCAGTCCGGTGACCATCACGGCCCTGATTGCGCTGCTGGTCTGCCTCATACCGACCACCATCGGTGCGCTGCTTTCGGCCATCGGCGTGGCGGGCATGAGCCGGATGATGGCTGCCAACGTGATTGCGACTTCGGGGCGTGCGGTCGAGGCAGCGGGCGACGTCGACGTGCTGCTGCTGGACAAGACCGGCACCATCACCCTGGGCAATCGCCAGGCCTCGGCCTTCCTGCCGGCGCGTGGCCTGAGCGAGCAGGTTCTCGCCGACGCGGCCCAGTTCGCCTCGATGGCCGACGAGACGCCGGAGGGGCGCAGCATCGCGGTGCTGGCCAAGCAGCGCTTCAACCTGCGCGAACGCGAGCTGTCCGGCCACAAGACGCATTTCGTGCCGTTCACGGCGCAGACGCGCATGAGCGGCGTCGACATCGAACAGCCGGACGGCAGCCTGCGGCAACTGCGCAAGGGGGCCGGCGAAGCGATCCGTCGGCATGTCGAATCCCTCGGCGGCAGTTTCCCGGTCGACGTCCAGGCCGCCACCGACGACGTCGCCCGCAAGGGCAGCACGCCGCTGGTGGTGTGCGATGGACTGCGCGTGCTGGGTGTGGTCGAACTCAAGGACATCGTCAAGGGTGGTATCCGCGAACGCTTCGCCGAATTGCGCCGCATGGGCATCCGCACGGTCATGATCACTGGCGACAACCGGCTCACCGCGGCAGCGATCGCAGCCGAGGCGGGTGTCGACGACTTCCTGGCCGAGGCGACGCCGGAGGCCAAGCTCAGGATGATCCGCGACTACCAGGCGGACGGCCGGCTGGTCGCCATGACCGGTGACGGCACCAACGATGCGCCGGCCCTGGCTCAGGCCGACGTCGCGGTGGCGATGAACACCGGCACGCAGGCGGCCAAGGAGGCCGGGAACATGGTCGACCTGGACAGCAATCCCACCAAGCTGCTGGAGGTGGTCGAGACCGGCAAGCAGCTGCTGATGACACGCGGCTCGCTGACCACCTTCTCGATCGCCAATGACGTCGCCAAGTACTTCGCCATCATTCCCGCGATGTTTGCCAGCACCTATCCCCAGCTGGGCGCGCTCAACGTCATGCACCTGGCCAGCCCGGCGTCGGCAATCCTGTCGGCGGTGATCTACAACGCCATGATCATCGTGTTCCTGATCCCTCTGGCGCTCAAGGGCGTGCGCTATCGCGCCATCGGTGCCGCGGCCTTGCTACGACGCAATGTGCTGATCTACGGCGTTGGCGGCCTGATCGTGCCCTTTGTGGGCATCAAGGCGATCGACCTGCTGCTGTCCGCACTGAACCTGGCCTGACGAGGAGACTGCGATGAAGGGCCTGATCCGTCCCGTGCTGGTGGTTTTCCTTGCGCTGAGCGTGCTCACCGGCATCGCCTATCCGCTGCTGGTCACGCTGGTTGCTCGCGTTGCCTTTCCCGTGCAGGCGGCCGGCAGTCTGCTGATGCGCGGTGGCAAGCCCGTCGGCTCTACGCTGATCGGCCAGAACTTCAGCGACCCCAAATACTTCTGGGGTCGACCCTCTGCCACCAGTCCGCAGCCGTACAATGCGCTCAACTCGGGAGGATCCAATCTTGGGCCGCTGAATCCGGCGCTGGCTGAAGCGGTCAGGGCGCGCATCGAGGTCCTGCGCGCGGCCGATCCGGCCAATGCTGCGCCGGTGCCGGTCGATCTGGTCACGGCCTCGGCCAGCGGCCTGGATCCGCACCTCAGCATCGCCGGTGCACGCTTCCAGGTGGCACGCGTGGCGCGTGTCCGCGGCTTGCCTGCCGACCAGGTGCAGCGTCTGGTCGACCGCACCGCGCAGCCGCGGCAACCGGGATTGCCGGGAGAACCGACGGTGAACGTCCTGCTGCTCAATCTGGCCCTCGACGAGGCTGCCATGCCGCAACGATGAAGTGCCGGCACCATCATGACTGACGACGGACGCCCTGATCCGGATACCCTGCTGGCGCAGATCCACGCGAACGACGCGCGCGCGCATCGAGGCAGGTTGCGCATCTACTTCGGTTCCTCGGCGGGCGTCGGCAAGACCTACGCCATGCTGGTAGCGGCACGCAAGCTGCGCGAGGAGGGTGTGGACGTGGTGGCGGGGGTCGTCGAGACGCACGGTCGCGGCGAGACGGCTGCGCTGCTGCAGGGCCTGGCGGCGCTGCCGGCGCGGCAGATTCCGTATCGCGATCGCGTGCTCGCGGAGTTCGACCTGGACGCGGCATTGCAGCGCCATCCTGGCCTGATCCTGGTCGACGAGCTGGCGCACTCCAATGTCGCCGGATCGCGGCACGCCAAGCGCTGGCAGGACGTCGAGGAATTGCTCGCGGCGGGCATCGATGTCTACAGCACGCTCAACGTGCAGCACCTGGAAAGCCTCAATGACGTGGTCGGCGGGATCACCGGGATCGTGGTCCACGAGACGCTGCCTGACACCTTCTTCGACCGCGCCGACGAAGTCGTGCTGGTGGATACGCCGGCTGATGAACTGATCGAGCGCCTCGCGACCGGAAAGGTCTACCTGCCTGCGCAGGCCGAGCACGCAGCGCGCAACTTCTTTCGCAAGGGCAACCTGATGGCCCTGCGCGAACTGGCCTTGCGGCGGACCGCAGACCGAGTCGAGGAGGATGTCCAGGCCTACCGCATCGAGCGGCGCGTAGGGCAGGTGTGGAAGACCGACGACGCGCTGCTGTGCTGCATCGGTCCGCGCGAAGGCGCCGAACACGTGGTGCGCGGCACGGCGCGGCTGGCCCGGCAGTTGGCGGTCAGCTGGCACGCTGTTTATGTCGAGACGCCGGCCCTGCAGCGCCTCGCAGGTCCAGCCCGTGAACGCATCCTGCAGACCGTGCGCCTGGCCGAGGAACTCGGCGCACATGCCGCGGTGGTGGTCGGGCAGGGCATCGCGCAGGCGCTGGTCGACTATGCCCGTCGCAACAACCTGTCCAAGGTGATACTGGGGCGATCCGACGGTGCGGCGTGGCCCTGGCAGCCTTCGCTGGCGAGCATCCTCGGCCGTCTGGCGCCGGACGTCGACCGCATCGAGCTCGGGCAGGCGGTGCCGGCGCGCCGACGCCCGGCGCGTACCCCAAGCGATCCCGGATACGACGATGCGTCGGGCAATGGGCCGTGGCGCTATGCCAGCGTGTTCCTGGGCTGTGCTGCGACGACTTTGCTGAGTGCCGTGCTGGCGCCGTATTTCGAGCTGGCCAACATCGTCATGGTGTTCCTGCTCGGCGTGGTCGGCATTGCACTCTGGCAGGGGCGCGGGCCGGCGGTGCTGGCGGCCTTCCTCAACGTCGCGGCCTTCGATTTCTTCTTCGTTCCGCCGCGCCTCTCATTCGCGGTCTCCGACGTGCAGTACCTGCTCACCTTTGCCGTGATGCTCGCCGTGGGCCTGCTCACCGGGCAGCTGACAGCCGGCTTGCGCTTCCAGGCACGGGTGGCCACCCACCGCGAGGCGCGCTCGCGTGCGCTGTTCGAGGCCGCCCGGGACCTGTCCAGCACGCTGACGACCGAGCAGGCAGTCGACGTTGCGGTGACGGTGGTCGCACGCGAGTTCCGGGCTGATGTGGTCATCTACACGCTCGACCACCACGAACGGATCATTGCACCGGCCGGAGAGCAGCCGGGTCTCGACCTTGGGACCGCACAGTGGACCTGCGACCACCTGCATCCCGCAGGGCTCGGTACCGACACCCTGGCGGGCAGCCGCTGGCTGTACCTGCCGCTCAAGGCCACCATGCGCGCACGCGGTGTGCTGGCGCTGCGTCCGCGCGAGCCCAGGCTGCTGCTGGTGCCCGAGCAGCGCAGCCAGCTGGAGACCTTTGCAGCGATGACCGCGCAGGCCCTGGAACGTCTGCATTACATCGAGGTGGCGAGGGGCGCGACCGTGCAGATCGAATCCGAACGCCTGCGCAATTCGCTGTTGGCTGCGCTGTCGCATGACTTGCGCACGCCCATTTCAGCGCTGGTGGCGGCGACCGAGATGCTGGCCGGCAGCCGCCCGGAACTCGGCGCGCAGCAGCAGGAACTGGCTGCGAGCATCCGCGAACGGGCATTGCGGATGGCCGACATGGTCACCAAGCTGCTCGACATGGCGCGCATCCAGAGCGGCGAGATCCGGCTGCACCGCGAATGGCAGTCGATGGAGGAGTGCATCGGCAGCGCTGTGCATGCGGCCAGTGTGCTGCTGGCGGCGCGGCCGCTCAGGATCGCGATCGAACCCGCGCTGCCGCTGGTCGAATGCGATGGCGTGCTGATCGAACGCGTTCTCGCCAACCTGCTCGAGAATGCGTGCAAGTACACGCCGCCCGATTCACCGCTGGAGATCCTGGTGCATCGCGCGGAGCGGGAGCTGCAGGTCCGCGTGCGTGATCACGGGCCCGGAATTCCACCGGCGCTGAAGGAGGCGATCTTCGAGAAGTTCACGCGCGGCCATGCCGAGTCTGCGACACCCGGCGTGGGGCTTGGCCTGGCCATCTGCCGTGCGATCGTCGCTGCGCATGGTGGACGCATCTGGGTCGAACCGACGCATCCGAATGGCGCGACTTTCGTGTTCAGTCTGCCGCTCGGAGATCCACCCTCGCTTGAAGGGGCCGACGAACTGCTGCCGCCGGCCACACCGGAGCCTCGATGACGCCCATGCCGGTGGCCTTGGTGCTGGAGGACGAGCGCGAAATCCGCCGCTTCGTGTGTGCCGCGCTCGAAGCCGAGGGCTGGCAGGTGCATGAAGCGGCCACCCTGCGCGAAGGACTGGTGCAGGCGGCAACGCGCCGGCCGGATCTGGTCATCGCCGACCTCGGCCTGCCCGATGGCGATGGTGTGGACTTCATCCGCGAACTTCGGACCTGGTCGGGAGCGCCGGTGATCGTTCTGTCGGCGCGCACACGCGAGAACGAGAAGGTGGCGGCGCTGGACGCCGGCGCTGACGACTACATCACCAAGCCCTTCGGCCTCGCCGAGCTGCTGGCGAGGACGCGCGCCAGCCTGCGTCGCCTGCGCGCTGGCAAGCCCACGGAGGACGCCGTGGTGCGCTTTGGCGACATTGAAGTCGATTCACCGGCACGTGTGGTGCGCAAGGCAGGACGCGAGGTACACCTGACACCGATCGAATACCGGCTGCTTGGCGTGCTGATCGCCAATGCCGGGCGCGTCCTGACCCACCCTTTCCTGCTGCGCGCGGTATGGGGACCGGGGCACTCCGAGAATACCCACTACCTGCGGGTGTACATGGGCAACCTTCGCCAGAAGCTGGAGGACGACTCCGCCCGGCCGCGTCATCTCCTGACCGAGACCGGTGTAGGCTATCGCCTGCTGACCGACGCCTGAATGCGCGACCTGACCATGTCCCTCCGTCCAGCCTTCCATTTCGAGGATCCCCTGCAGCTCGATGCCCAGCTCAACGCCGAGGAGCGCGCGGTGCGCAACACCGTGCATGCCTGGTGTCAGGAGCGCCTGCAGCCGCGCGTATTGCTGGCCTTCCGCGAGGAACGCGGTGATCCCGCCATCTTCAGGGAGATGGGCGAACTCGGCATGCTCGGACTCACGCTGCCCGAGGTCTATGGTGGGGCCGGCCTGGGCTACGTGAGCTATGGGCTGGCGGCGCGCGAAATCGAAGGTGTCGACTCCGGCTTCCGCTCGATGATGAGCGTGCAGTCCTCGTTGGTGATGCTGCCGATCTTCAGGTTCGGCAGCGAAGCGCTGCGCCAGCGCTATCTGCCGCGTCTGGCCCGTGGCGAACTGATCGGCTGCTTCGGACTGACGGAACCCGACCACGGCTCGGATCCCGGCAGCATGGTCACGCGTGCACGCAGCGTGCCTGGCGGCTTCGTGCTGAGCGGCACCAAGACCTGGATCACCAACAGTCCGATTGCCGACGTGTTCGTCGTCTGGGCCAGGGACGACGCCGGTGACATCCGCGGCTTCGTGCTCGAAAAGGGCTGGCAGGGCCTCAGCGCACCGGCCATCCACGGCAAGGTGGGGCTGCGCACCTCGCTGACCGGCGAGATCGTGATGGATGCGGTGTTCGTGCCCGAGGAGAATGCCTTCGCCGACGTGCGCGGCCTGAAGGGGCCTTTCACCTGTCTGGACAGCGCCCGCTTCGGCATTGCCTGGGGGGCCATGGGGGCCGCCGAGGACTGCTTCGAGCGCGCGCGCCGCTATGTGCTGGAGCGTCGCCAGTTCGGCCGTCCACTGGCGGCCAACCAGCTGATCCAGAAAAAGCTGGCCGACATGCTGAGCGAGATCTGCCTGGGGCTGCAGGGCTGCCTGCGGCTGGGGCGCATGAAAGACGAGGGCAGCGCGGTGGTCGAGCTGACCTCGATCATGAAGCGCAACAGCTGCGGCAAGGCGCTGGACATCGCGCGCGCTGCGCGCGACATGCTGGGCGGCAATGGCATTTCGGACGAATACGGCGTGGCCCGCCACCTGGTCAACCTGGAGGTGGTCAACACCTACGAGGGCACGCACGATGTGCACGCCCTGATCCTGGGGCGTGCGATCACCGGGATCGCTGCGTTCGCCAACTGAGGCCGTGCGGGTGCCGTCGGCCGTGGCTTGCTAGAGCGGGTCCATCTGTCCGGCCACGTGGCGGCCGATCTCGAGCGAAGCGGTCGCGGCAGGCGAGGGCGCATTGCAGACATGCACCGAGCGCGTGCCGCGGATGATGTGGAAATCATCGACCAGCGCGCCGTCGGCGCGCAGCGCCTGGGCACGGATGCCGGACTCGGCCGGTACCAGGTGTTCGGAGCGGACCTCCGGGATCAGCGCCTGCAGGCTGCGCACGAAGGCAGCCTTGCTCCATGAGCGCCACATCTCGGCCATGCCGGGGCGCCAGTAGCGCGCTGCCAGCCTGCGGAAGCCGCGGAAGGCCAGCACTTCCGCCAGATCGTGGAGATCGAAGTCGGTGCGCCGGTAACCCTCGCGTGCAAAAGCCAGCACGGCATTCGGGCCGGCTTCCACCGAGCCGTCGATCATGCGCGTGAAATGCACGCCCAGGAAGGGGAAGGCGGGGTCAGGGACCGGATAGATCAGGTGCCGCACCAGTTCGCGTGCCTCGGGCTTGAGCATGTAGTACTCGCCACGGAACGGCACGATCTGCAGGCCGGGGTCGACACCCTCCATGGTTGCCACGCGATCGCAATGCAGGCCCGCGCAATTGACCAGGTAGCGCGCACGCACCGTGCGGGCTGGCGTCACCACCTCGATGCCATCGGCCTTGTGGTCGATGCGCACGACGCGCGCACCCAGCACGATGGTGCCGCCGGCCAGTTCGATCTGCCGCGCCATGGCGGTGCAGACGGCGGTGTAGTCGACGATGCCTGCCATCGGCACCCGGATCGCCGCCAGCCCGCGCACGTGCGGCTCGATCTCGCGGATGCGTTGCGCATCGATGCGCTCGATCGCCAGTTCGTTTTCCTGGCCACGCCGGTAGAGCGTTTCCAGGCCGGCCAGCTCGGATTCACGCGTGGCCACGATGATCTTGCCGCAGATGTCGTGTGCGATGCCGTGCTGCTCGCAGAACGCCACCATCGAACGGCTGCCGGCGCGCGCGAAGCGCGCCTTGAAACTGCCGGGCTTGTAGTAGATGCCGGAGTGGATCACGCCGCTGTTGCGGCCGGTCTGGTGCGCGGCCAGACGGTCTTCCTTCTCGAGCACCGTGACGCGTGCGCCCGCAAAGCGCTCGGTCAGCGCCATGGCCGTCGAAAGGCCGACGATGCCGCCGCCGATGATGACGAAATCGACCGGCTGCGGGATGGCGCTCATGGCCGGCCTCGCCCAGCCTGCCGCGGGCTTGAGGCGCGATGGTCGCCGGGATGGCGCGCGATGCGCAAATGGCGGCACTGCCGCCGCAAAGACAAGTTCGACATGAGACCCTCGCCGGCATTCTGCGCGCTCGCGCCAGAGAGCGGAAACCCGACTCGTTGTAACAAAATGTTATCAACCAAGGGATGTGTTAGCGCTATAGTCGCGCAACTATAACGAAGCGAGAGTGTTTTGAATATGAAGGTCCCGATCCTTGGGGGGCTGCCGCGTGCCAGCCTGGCGTTTCCGTTGGTGCTTGCGGTGGTGTGGCCGGCGGCCGCCGACGAGCCGTCCGTGTTCCAGTTGGGGGCGGTCGAAGTGCTGGGCCCGGGTGTCAGCGCGGGCGCGCCGGTCGGTGCCAGCAGCGAAATCCTGACCCAACAGGACCTGCAGGACCGCGGCGTGCGCAACCTCGCGCAGGCGCTGAGCGAGGTGGCTGGCGTCACCTCCAGCATGACCGGTCAGCGCGCTGAATCGCAGGTCTGGATCCGCGGTTTCAGTCCGCAGCAGGTGACGCTGAATGTCGACGGCATTCCGATCTACGTGCCCTACGATGGCAACGTCGATCTGGCCAGACTGCTGACGCCGGGGATGGCACGCATCGTCGTCACGCGAGGGCTGGGCTCGCTGATGTACGGGCCAAACAATATGGGCGGTAGCATCAACGTCATCACGCAGGCACCCAGCGGCGCGCTTGAGGGCGACGTCAGTGTCGGGGGGGGCGCCGACGGTCAGCGTGGGTATGACACCCGGCTCTCGGCCCAATTGGGCGCGCGCCTGGATGAGCACTGGTACCTGCAGGGCGCTGCCGCCACGGATGTCAGCAGCGGCTATCCCCTTTCGCAGGATTTCCAGGGTGTGGCGGCGCAGCCGGCCGGTGACCGCCTGCGTGCCGCCAGCAACGACAAAAACGCCACGCTCAAGTTGGGGTTCACGCCCAATGCCACCGATGAGTACGCCCTGGGTGCGTATCTGGTCAATTCCAGCAAGCAGTCGCCACCCTATGCCGGCAACACCGCACGCACCGGACAGAGGGTTGCCTACTGGGACTGGCCCCAGTGGGACAAGCAGAGTGTGTACTTCATCGGAAACACCGCAGTTGGAGACGGCTATCTCAAAACCCGGCTCTACCGCGACGGCTTCATCAACCGCCTGAATGCCTTCGACAACGCGAACTACACGACGACGGCACGGCCGTATGCCTTCCTGTCCAAGTACGATGACTATTCGAACGGTGGCAGCCTGGAACTGGGCCAGCCGATCGGTGCCCACAACCTGCTCAAGCTGGCGGCCTTCGTGAAGGACGACGTGCATCGTGAGACCCAGTTCCCGACCGCCGGGAATCCCTACGTCAGCCCCTGGTTGCACTTCCATGCGCATACCGAATCGCTCGGCTTCGAGGACGTCTGGGCCTGGACCGAAGCCACCAAGGTGCAGTTCGGCTACCGCTATGATCGCCACGGCTTCGACCAGGCCGAGCAATATGCCACGAGCCACAATACCGGCGTCACGCCGATGGTGCTGGGGCCTGCCGAAAGTGCCGACAACGGGCAGGTGGTGCTCACGCACGACCTCGGCGGGGCGGTGCTGCGCGCGGGTGTCGGCAGCAAGACGCGCTTTCCCGGAATCAAGGACGTCTATTCCTATCGCTTGGGGCAAGGCATACCCAATCCGGCGCTGGGACCCGAGCACGCCCTCGAACGCGAACTGGGCGTGTCCGGACACCTCGGGGGCAGTGCCGACTACGATCTGTCGGTCTATGTCGATTCCGTTCGCGATGCGATCGCCTTCGTCACCGTGTCGCCCGGCCTGGGACAGAACCAGAACGTTGGCACGGCGGTCAACCGCGGTGCCGACTTCACGCTGCATTGCACATTCGATCCAGCGTGGCTGGGTACGCTGCGCTACAGCTACCTCGACAGCCGCCTGGGCCGCGCTGGCCTGCTGGCCACCAATGCACCGCGCAGTTCTGGCGGTGCATCGCTGAGCTGGTTGGCGAGCGCGGGCCTGGAACTGGCGGCAGACCTCGATGCAGCCAGTTCGCGCCAGACGAGCACCAACGGCCTCCAGGCCGTCGGTGGCTATGCGGTCGCCAACTTCCGGCTGATCGGCCACCCCTCCAGGCAGCTCACCGTGACCGCCGGCATCTACAATCTGTTCGACCGCAACTATGCGTTGACCGAGGGCTTCCCGATGCCGGGCCGAACCCTGCAGGCCGACGCCGACTGGCACTTCTGAAACGGGAGCCGGACATGGACCACAAGCGTCGCAGCCTGATCGCCGCTCTGACGGCCAGCCCCCTGCTTGCGCACGCCGCCGCGCGCAGCAGCCCACGCCCGGTCGTGGTGATGACGAGCTATCCGGATGAGGTCATCACGCGCTTCCAGGAAGCCTTCGAGCGCGCGCATCCCGGCTTTGCGCTGCAGTTCCTGTGGCGCATGCCTTTCGACGCGCTGCCTTATCTGCAGCAGCCGGGCCAGGGCGGAGTCGACGTCTACTGGAGCGCCTCGCCACGCAATTTCGCGGCGCTGGCGGCGGGCGGCGCGCTGCGGGTACTCGACATCGATCGCAAGGACTTGCCAGCGCGCGTCGGCAATGCCGATCTGGCGGATCCGCAGGGGCGCTATATTGCCACCGAAATGGCGGCCTACGGCTTCGCCGTCAATCCGGCCGCGCTGGAACGCCTGGGGCTCAGTGCTCCGGAGGACTGGGAGGACTTGGCGGCACCGGCGCTGGCGGGCCAGATCGCGCTGCCCGATCCGGTCACGGTGGGATTCGCGCCAGTGATGATCGACATCGTGCTGCAAGCCTACGGGTGGCAGCGTGGCTGGGCGCTTTGGAGCGAAATTGCTGGCAACGCGCAGCTGACAGGTCACGGTGGCAGTTTCGTCACCGATCTGGTGGGACCCGGCACGCTTGCGGTGGGACTCAGCATCGACTTTTTCGTCGCCTCGGCGATCGCCAAGGGGCAAGCGATCCGCCTGGTCTATCCGCGCCATACCGGGATCAACCCGGCTCAGGTGGCAATCCTGCGCGACGCGCATGAGCTCGAGGGTGCGCGTGCCTTTGTGGCGTTCCTGGTCTCGCCGGCCGGCCAGCGCATCCTGCGCGACCGGAGCATTCGCAAGCTGCCGGTGCGGCCGGATGCCTATGCCGACTCCGGCGTCGGCGACTTCAACCCGTTTGCCGCCGCTTCCGCTGGCGGACTGGCGTTCGACCAGAAGCTGGCCCTGCCCAGGCTCGGGCTGGTGACCGCCGTCTTCGGACAGATGATCTCGCAGCCGCACGCGGAACTGGTGACCTTGTGGCAGCGCGCGCACGCCGCCCAGGCGGCCGGCAAGGACGTTGGCGCGGTGCGTGCCCTGCTCGGTGCCCCACCGCTCGGGGAACAGGAAGCGGCCGATGGCGCGCTGCAGGCGCATTTTCGGCGCTCGACCGAGGGGGCCGCAGTGCCAGCGCCGGATGCCGTCGAGAGCGCCTGGGCGCAGGCCTGCCAGAAGCGTCGCATTGATGCGCGCCAGATGCTGGAGGCGCTCGGGGCGTGAAACCGTCGCATCGCCTGGGCTTCGTGCTGCGCCTGTCCATCGCACTGCTGCCTGCGGCGGCAGTGGCCGGTGTTCCGGCGGAGCGCGGACCGGAGGCCTACAGTCAGGCGGTCGATGGCCTCGACGCTGCCCAGTCGGCGGCCTTCCTGCGCGGTCGCGCCTTGTTTCACCAGGTCTGGGTGGTCGCACCTTCGCTGGAACACGAAGTGGAAGGCCTGGGGCCGCTCTACAACGCCTTCTCGTGCTCTGCCTGCCACCCTGGCAACGGCCGCGGCCATGCGCCGGACGGCCCTGGTGAGCGCATGCGCTCAATGCTGGTCCGGCTGTCCGTGCCGGGGCATGGACCTCATGGCGGACCGCGGCCGTCGGCGGCCTACGGCGACCAGTTCAACGAGCAGGGCATCCCGGGGGTTCCAGGCGAAGGCCGCGCCCGCCTGTCCTGGCAGCCGGACGTGTTCCGCTATCCGGATGGATCCCTGTGCGCATTGCGCCGTCCACGCCTGCAGCTCACGGAGTTGGCTTACGGACCCATGCGCAAGGTGCAGACTTCGGCCCGGATCGCACCCGCTGTCTACGGTACCGGCCTGCTCGATGCCGTGCCGGACGCGGAACTGCTGACGCTGGCGCGCCGGCAGCGGCCGGACCATGTGCGCGGCAGGGTCAATCTGGTGTGGAATGCCGGGAACGCGCAGATGGCGGTGGGACGTTTCGGCTGGAAGGCCAACGTGCCGCATCTGACCCAGCAAGTGGCGGCGGCCTTCCTGGGGGACATGGGCATCACGTCGGGGATGTTCCCGCAGCGCAATTGCACCTCAGTCCAGCAGGCTTGCCGGCAGGCGCCGGCGGGACGTGTGCCGCAGCTCGACCCGAAGCAGCTTGCCGACACGGCGGCCTATGTGGCGACATTGGCCGTGCCACCGGCTTCCGTGCCGTCGGATGCGCGCGGCGAAGCGGCATTCACGCAGGCGGGTTGCGCCAACTGCCACCTGCCCGAACTGCATGTGGCCGATCGGCACGGCGCGTCAGCAGGCGGTGAGTCGGTGATCCATCCCTACACCGATCTTCTGCTGCACGACATGGGCGCAGCACTTGCCGATGGACGCCCTGATTTCCGTGCCGGTTCGCGCGCATGGCGGACCGCACCGCTGTGGGGTATCGGACTGGCGCGCGAGGTCGATGGGCGTGCCGGATTCCTGCATGACGGGCGTGCGCGCAGCCTGGAAGAGGCGGTGCTGTGGCACGGTGGCGAGGCTCAGGCTGCGCGCCAGCGCTTCGTGCGCCTGTCCCGGGCAGATCGTCTGGCGCTGTTGGACTTTGTGGCAGGGCGCTAGCAGCCCACTGGCGCGGCCATCGGATCGTTGCGACGGCGCGAGCCGATCGCGCCGGGGGCTCGGGCGCCGAGGCGTGCGAATCTTGCGCTTGGTCAAAGTACTGTGGCCGGCGCGCTTTAGACTGTTCACAGGGGACAAGCGCCGGGTCGCCCGACTCGCTGGAGCGTCCACCGGACAGGAGAGACCGCCATGGGAAAACTCACGGCATACGATATCGCGCAGCTGGGCGAGGAACTGGCGCGGCGCGCGGGCGAACTGCGCACGCTGGTGAGTCGCGAGGCGGCGTTGGGCGCCGCCACCGACTACGCCGAACGTGCCGGGACGACGGTGACCGATATCGCCGATGAAGCCAGCGCGGACGTGCTCAATGACACCGAACACGTGATGCACAGCCACCACCTGACGGAGCTCGCCGAGATCGAGGCGGCCCGCCAGCGTATCGCCAACGCCGACTATGGCTATTGCAATACCTGTGGCGACGCGATCGACGCGCGTCGACTGCGTGCCAATCCGACGGCCATGCGTTGCCTGAGCTGCCAGACGCGTCACGAACGCGAGGCAGGGGCGGGCGCGCCGCACCGGCTGTAGGGCGTGCGGCGCTGACCCAAGCGTGAGTGCACCGGGTCGTTCAGACCGCGTCGACTTTTGCGCTGGGAGGCACGAAGTCCTCCTCTAAGAATTCCCCGCTGGCGCGCATGCCGCCAAGGCGCCGCGCGGCTTCCATCCGGCGCAGTTCACTGCGACGCATCTTGCCGGATACGGTCCTTGGGCGATTCGGTCACTTCGATGCGACGGATGCGCTGGCAGGGTCCGAGGCGGCAGCGCCGGCAGGCCCGGCAGCAGCGCTGCACAGTTCGTGTTGCAGTTGGCGGGCAACCAGGGCGGATCCCGTCGTCGACAGGTGCAGGTCATCCACATACAGCAGATCCTTGCCCCGCGCGACCGGGCAGGCGTCGTCGGTGCACAACGTCGCCGCGGTGTCGACGATGCTGGCTCCGGCCAGTCCGTTCAACGCGGCATGTAACAAGGCCAGATACGGTTCGCGCTGATGATCGAAGTCCTGGCGGCTGAGTGCACACGACTCGGCGCCGCGGGAATCGAAGCGCATGGGCAGGTGACTCGCGACGCATTCCGCGAGTCGGAAGGGAAACTGCGGGTTACCGACGACCACGACCAGCCGGCGGCCGCTGCCCAGCAATGCCTCGGCGAATCCTCGTAAGGCCAGCTGCGCTGCCGCGCCGCGCGATGCCGGCGTGGCGGCAGCGCTCGCGGGCGTCGGGGTGTAGCCGAAGTCGAGCATCGTGGCATCGTCCGGGATCCGCGGATTGGCCGCCAGGATGACAGTCCGGATGGAGGGCGTCTGCAGAGCGACCTTGAGTGCCAGCGATCCGATGGCCTGGCAGGTACTGAGGGTGTTGCGCGAACCCAATCCGTAGCCCAGGAACGGTACGCACAAGCCATGGTTCAGGCTCAGGAAGGTCTCTGTGCTGAGCAGCGGTTCCTGCGCCAAGCCACTGTAAAGCTCCCACGCGGTGGAATCACCGATCAGCATCACCGTCGGCTCGGCGGCTTTGGAGAGCATGCAGAACTGCGCGTTTTGCGCCGCCGGTCCCAGCCGGTTTTCGCAAGCCGCATTGCGCAGCGCGGAATCCGGAAAGCTGGCCATCCCGAAGGTGTACCGCGCTGCACGTGCATCTTTCAGGCGGAAGCTCAAACCGTCACGCAGATAGATATCGGCACCCGCGGTGGTCACCAGAAGTGCGGACATGACCACCGCCAGCAATGGCAGGCGGGACTGTCGCTGCCGTTGCAGCGGCCGTTCGATGCCATGGTAGGTGAGCAAAGCCAGTGCGACGCTGGCCGCGAGCACCAGCAGCCGCAACCATGGGCTGTCGTGGTCAGCGGCCAGCAGCGTGAGCAGGGACAGCAGGGGCCAGTGCCAAAGATAGAGCGGATAACTGATGCGTCCCCCGATCCGTAGCCACGGATGTGCCAGCAGGCGCCGGTTCAGCGTTGCCGTGGCGCCGGCGGCGATGATCAGCAGTGCCGCCAGTACTGGCAGCATTGCCCACAGCCCCGGGTACTGCAGGCGCGGATGAAAGCCAAAGACGCCGCCAAGGAAGAGCAGCAGGCCGATGGCTGCCATCGCGGAGCCAGCGCGTGAAGCACGCAATGGCGGGACGGCGCCCGCTGCCTGCCCGCCAGGGTAGGCGGACGCAGGCGCCGTGCCGGCAGGGCGCGCGGGCCAGTTCCCCAGTTCCGCCAGCACGGCACCGAAGAGAATCTCCCAGGCGCGTGCCAGGGGATTGAAGAAGGCGTGCTCCGCGTCGTAGTGAGTCAGCACGGCGCAACTCAACAGCGAGAGCAGCGCAATGCCGGCGAGAGGCCAGAGCACCCCGCCACGCAGGCGCTTCAGTCCGATCAGCAGCAGCGGGAAGGCAAGGTAGAACTGCTCTTCGATCGACAGGGACCACAGGTGCATCAGGGGTTTGGTATTGCTGGCTTGGGCGAAGTAGCCGGCCTCTTGCGCCAGCAGGCCGTTCTCCGCAAACAGTGAGGCCGCGACCATGTGTGAGCCGAGCAGCTTGTACTCGCCGGGAAACATCCCGTACCAGGAAATGACCGCCACGGTCAGCATCACGACCGTCAGCGCCGGAAGAATCCGCAAGGCGCGGCGCGCGTAGAAGTGGGCAAAACGAAAACGCGCGGCAGTCAGATCGCGGCTGACGATATTCCCGATCAGGTAGCCGGAAATCACGAAAAACACATCGACGCCGATGAAGCCGCCTGGAAACCAGGCCGGAAACGCATGGAACAGCAGCACCGCAAGAACTGCCAGCGCGCGCAGACCGTCAATATCGGGGCGGTACTCGAGCATCGTCCATCGCAAGGGGCCAGGGTGCGCGCATTGTACAAGTTTCGGCACAGCCAGCCGCGGGTAGCTAAACGCCGTCGACCGTGGCGTCCAGGTGGCTGGCAACAAGGGTGCCCTTGATCAGCGACAGCAGACGGACCAGTTCGCGCCGGTCCTTGTCTCCGATGCCCTGCAGCATGCGAATATTGAAGGCAGCTTCGGCGGCCTGCAGCCTGCCCAGCAGATGCACCGCGGTCTCGGTGAGATGAACCCGCTTCGCGCGGCGATCGTCGGGATCTGGACGGCGCTCGATGAGGCCGGTCGCTTCGAGGCGCTCGAGCAGGGCGCCCAGGCTGGCCTTGCCGACCTCCAAAGACTCCGCGAGTTGCGTCTGCACCATGCCATCGTGGCGCGACAGGTGGGCGATCACCCACCATTGCGCGCGTGTCACGCCCAGCGGCTTCAGGATCTGATCGAGAGCTGTACGGCGCAGCCGGGAAATGTCGTGGATCAGTGAGCCGAGCCGTGTGTCGCGCCGGTTCCCGCTGAGCGCGTCGCCGAACACCAGGAAGTTATGGCCTTCCTGCGCGATCGCCGGGCCGCCGGCGGTCGCTTTCGCGATCAATGCCTGGGCGTCCGCCTGCAATACACGGGTCTTGCGCATTCTGGAAGCGGTGGATTTCTGGCTTTTTCTGGCGCTCATCGGATATTTTTCAGCCCTTGGTCGAGCACACGGTGGCATGCGGCTCACATCGAGGGCAGCCGCTGGCATCCGACCTGTGTCGCGATTGTACGCCCACGGTCGTCGCTGCCTGCCGACGCTGCTTGGTCTGCGGCCGCGCGCCTCTCAGGCTCAGTGGGCGCAGAGTGCCAGCAGATCGTCCGGTCGTGACCTGGCCATGCGCTCAAGGGCATTCATCACCTGAAGGCTGGCCGCTTCCATCTCCGCGGTCGCCTGGACCATGGCCTCACGCTGCCCGTCGCGTCCGGCACGCAAGGCCTCGATGGCGGCGCTGTGGACCCGCGCGTGTGGCGCATCGAGGTCGCGGTAGCCGGCAAGCCCTGAAAAGCAGACCTTGCCGTCACCCTCGTAGTACCACTTGCCCAGGCGGCAGGCCATATGGGAAGAGAAGGCGCTGTCGGGCTCCGTGCCGAGTCCGAACAGGACCTTGTAGACCCGGAACTTGAAAATCAGATGGTCCATCTTGGCGAGTTCGCAGAAGCCGCGCAGCGCGCCGCCGGCGATCGCCAGTTCCATGCTGCCCGCCAGGCCCAGCGCGGCGTGCATGGCGGATGCCGCCTGCTGCCCGTCGGCGCTGCTGGCGGCGGCGTGGCGTGCCAGGGCCTCCATGCTCTCGCGGCCGCTGGTGCTGTCGGCGTGGATTTCGCCGACCAGACGCGTGATGTCGGTGGTGGCGCTTTCGGTGCGCTCTGCCAGTTTGCGGACTTCGTCCGCCACCACGGCGAATCCGCGGCCGTGCTCGCCGGCGCGTGCGGCCTCGATGGCGGCATTGAGGGCCAGCAGATTGGTCTGGTTGGCGACTTCGCGGATCAGCTGCACGATGCCGCCGACATCCTGAGCGCGTGCATCGAGCCGGCTGACGCGGTCGGCTGCGCCGTGGGACTGCTCGGCGAGCACGCTCAGGTCGCCGGCGATCCGTTCTGCCGCCGCGCGACCGGTGCCGGCGATGCCGCGCGCCTCGGCGGCACGCCGGCGTTCGCCACCGAGCAGATCGGAGAGCGCCGCGAAGGACGATTGGGTCGCCGTCATCGACTCGTGGAAGGCGACGAAGTTGCCCAGCAGGCTGCGCAGGCCAGTCAGCTCCTGCTGGGCTTGGGCGGCCTTGGCCTGGTGATCCGCGGCGGCACTGCGGCTCTGTTCGAGGGCCAACTCGAGTTCACTCACGCGACCGCGCAGCTGTGAGCAGTCCTTGCAGACGGCTGGCGGCTTCGCTTGAAAAAATGCCAAGGCGTTCTCCTCGTTTGGCTTACCCGACGGGCATGCTGCGGTCGCTCGGTCCTGTCCTACGGCAAACAACAGCTAAACTTAAGCCACGACTCCTTTCAATTCGGTCCGATTTCCCCGCGCCGCACGCCCACAATCACCGGGTCCAGCGCGTGTGCGGCCCCGTCGGGCCTGGCGCAGCGTGCTGGCGTTCAGGGGCGCAGACGCCGTATCCGCCAGGCCGCCCCGAAGTGCGCAAGCTCGGTGGCGTCCATGTCCGAGACGGCCCAGTACTGCATGCCACCGTCGCTCCAGCGCGCCAGCTTGAAGCCACGCCACTGGGTGCGCGTCTCACCACTGTCGTGCGTGTCCGGCCACAGGTAGAGATCGACCAGGTGGCGGTGGTGCTCGTACACCAGCACGGCCGTGGCGTGGCCGTTCACGCTTTCCACGCGTCCGCCCAGCAGGGGGAAGCCGTCCACGGCCAGATCCAGCACCGTGGGCGCATAGTCGAGCCGGCCCTGGAACCAGGGCTTGACGGTGTGGCGGTCGCTGGAAGCGACCTGGATCAGCGGGCCCGGGCCGAGCGCATGAACGTGCTGTTCGCCCAGCACGGCTGCCATGTCTTGACCCTGGTCCAGCGCCAGCCGTGCTGCCGGCAGGATCAGCAGCCAGGTGGCGAGCGCCCCGGCAGCCCCTCCGGCGAGCGCGCTGCGCCAGTGCACGGCGGGCAGGACCTGGCGCAGTCGCAACCAGACGGGAAAACCAGTGCGCACAGCGCTTCCGGGGCGCCGTGCCGCCGTCTCAAGCGCGATGCGCGCGCGTAGCTCCGCGCGCAGCCGGCCGCTGGCCTGATGGCGCGTGGCGTGGGTCTGGATCAGTCGGGAAAGGTCCTGGTCGTCCATGTCGGGGTCGTCAGTGGGTGGGGGCCGGTCCGTTGCGGGACAGCGCAAGGGTTGTGCGCAGGCGTTCGCGTGCGCGCGACAGGCGTGACATCACGGTGCCGACCGGGATCGCTGCAATGGACGCGATTTCCGCATATTCCAGGCCCTCGAGTTCACGCAGCACCAGCACTTCGCGCAGGGCTGGCGGGAGTTCGCGGATCGCCTGGTCGATGGCCTGCTGCAGGCGTGTGCGATCGAGGGCGGCTGCCGGATCCGCGCCCAGCTGTCCGGCGCTGACCTGCAGGTGTTCAAGTTCCTCGTCTTCCCAGCCCGTCATCTCGCGCCCGCCGCGGCGCTCGCTGATCCAGGCCAGGCACGCGTTGCGCACGATCTTGAGAAACCACGGCCGCGCATCCTCGCCGCGCAGGCCCGCCAGATGGCGGAACGCGCGCAGCGCTGCCTCCTGCACCACGTCCTCGGCGGCGGCATCGTCGTGCAGCAGCCAGCGCGCCAGGTTGTAGCCGGCGTCCAGCCAGGGCAGCACCAGCGCTTCGAAGCGGCGTGCGGCGGTGCTCATCGATCAGGCACGGACCACCAGCGGATCGTGCATCTGCTCGTGTTCCTCGCCACAGAAGGCGCCGCTCACGTGCGCACCACCGGGTACTCGTGGATCTGCCAGCTATCGGCATCGGCCTTGGCGATGCCGCGGAAGCCGAGACCACGGTAGGGCATGGCCGGATCCCAGGGCAGCGGCGTGCGCTTGTCCTGCGAGCCCGGTGCCGGCAGCGGAAAGATCAGCGAGCGCGCTGAATGATGGGTGATATGCCCGGTCTGGTGATGGAGCTCCTGATGGATGTGGCCGTAGAACACCGTCACGTTGGGATAGGGCAGCAGGATGTCGACCACCGCCTGGCCATTGCGTGTGGCCCAGCCCCAGTTGGGCGCCAGATCGAACAAGGGGCGGTGCGTGAGCACCACCACGGAGGTCCCGGCCGCCAGCTTTGCCAGGTCGGCACGCAGCCAGTCGAGCTGGGCGTCATCGACGCGCGCGCCGGGGTCGGACACGTTGTCGATCGCCACGAAATGCACGCCCTGATGATCGAAGGCGTACCAGCTGGGGCCGAACAGTTCGTGGAAGGCTTCGCCGTGGTCCAGCGAGGCATCGTGCTCGCCGGCCAGGTAGTGGATGTCGCGCACCTTGAGCTCGGCGGTGATGGACTTGAACTCGCTCATGCGGCGACGCCGCTCGGCGGGGTCATCGGTGGTGTGCGTGAGATCGCCGGTGAACACGATGAAGGCGGGCGGCTGCTCGAGAGCGTTCACGGCTGCCACCGCCTTGGGCAGGGTGATCCTGGCGTCGGGATTGGCGGGCCCCTGGTAGCCCCAGTGGCTGTCCGACAGCTGCACGAAATAGAAGTCCTTGCCGGCAGCCCGGGCCATGCCCGGCAGTGCCGAAGCGAAGACGGCACCGCCACCGACGGCGGCAAGCGTGAGAAAGTCACGGCGATTCATGATGGCGGGATCCCTGTTGATGGCGGAGCGGGCCGCAGTGCAGGCGACACCTGCCGGCCTCAACCGTATCGACCGGACCGCGCCCGGTTTTATTCCATCGGCGTGGCCGACGTCAGGAACGCCAGTGCGGCGCGCGCTTGGCGAGGAAGGCCTGCAGTCCCTCGTCGGCGTCTTCTTCCATCATGTTGCAGGCCATGGCGCCGGCCGCCAGGGCATAGGCTTCGGCCACGGGCAGTTCGCGCTGACGGTAGAACATGGCCTTGCCGTGGCGGATCGCCGCCGCGCTTTTGGCCACGATCTCGGCGGCCTTGGCCGCGACCGCCGCATCGAGTTCGGCCTCGGGCACGGTCTGGTTGATCAGTCCCCAGTCGGCCGCGGTGGCGGCATCGATGAAGCGGCCGCTGACCAGCATGTCGAAGGCGCGCTTGGTCGACACATTGCGCGACAGCGCTACCGACGGCGTGGCGCAGAACAGCCCGACATTGATGCCGGAAACCGCGAAGCGCGCGGTGTCGGCCGCGATGGCGAGGTCGCAGGTGGCGACCAGCTGGCAGCCGGCCGCCGTCGCGATGCCATGCACGCGCGCGATCACCGGCACCGGCAGCGCCTGGATCTGCTGCATCATGCCGCAACAGCGCGTGAACAGCCGCTGGTAGTCGTCGAGGCGGCGGCTGGCCTGCATCTCGCGCAGGTCGTGTCCGGCGCAGAAGGCCTTGCCGGAGGCCGCCAGCACCACCACGCGCACGGCCGGGTCGGTGGCGACTTCGGCCAGCCGGGCCTGCAGGGCATCGAGCATGGCCTCGGACAGGGCATTGAACTGGAGCGGGCGATTGAGCCACAGCGTGCACACACCGTCGCGATCATCACGCAGTACGAGTTCGGCGCTCTGGGCAGGAATGGCGGCCATGGCTGGGCTCTCCGGAGGGGGCGCTGACGCGCGCGCTGGCGCCTATTCTAAGGCGATCGCGCGCGCTTGCGTTGCCCCGTCCGCTGCGATGATCTCGATCACCACCGCACTTTCAGGCGGCAGCGGCGGCAGGGGCGGACCCAAGGCGGCCAGCGTTGCGCCATCGAGTTCGAGGCCGGCGCCAGCCAGCGCCGTCAGCAGCGGCGCCACTTCGCGGCCGTGGGGTACCGCCGGCAGATGCACGGCACGGACCTGATAGCGCACCTGGTCGGCGAGTCCGCGCAGCGGCAGCGTGGGCATGTGGCGACCCAGGTCTTCCGCGACGCGATAGATCGCCAGCAAGGCGCGCCGGCCGTCGAGCGCGGTGGCCTGGACCCAGGCCAGACCCGGCAGCCGTCCCTGGCGCAGCACGCCGCCGTGCAGCACGCTGCGCCAGCGCTTGTGCAGCTCCACCCAGCGCCGCAATTCCGCGCGTGCCGCCGGATCCAGCTCGCGCACGTCGGCTTCGATGCCGAGGTGGCCGAACAGCGCAACCGCCGCGCGGAATGCCAGGCTGTGGCGGCGTCCGGTGGTGTGCGACACCGCGGGGCCGATATGGGCGCCCAGCACCTCCGGTGGCAGCAGGCGCAGCGCGCCGCTCTGGATGGCAATCCGTGTGAGCGCGTCGTTGCAGTCGCTGGTCCAGACGCGATGGGTGCGCCGCAGGATGCCGGCATCGGCGCGCGCGCCACCCGATGAGCAGCTCTCGATTTCGAGTGCCGGATGGGCGGCGCGCAGCCGGTCGATCAGGCCATAGAGTGCCAGCAGACTGCGGCGGTAGGCGGCCGGGCCACGGTGGTCGGCGCCCTCGGCAGCGGTTGCGAGGTCGCGGTTCATGTCCCATTTGAGGTAGTCGATCCGGTGGGCACGCAGCAGCGTGTCCAGGCGGACAAACAGGTGATCGGCGACTTCCGGGCGCGCCAGGTCGAGCACCAGTTGGTGGCGTCCCAGCACCCGGTCGCGGCCGGCCATTTCGAGCGCCCAGTCGGGATGGGCGCGGAACAGTTCGCTGTCCGGGCTGATCATCTCCGGCTCGACCCACAGGCCGAACTGCATGCCCAGCGCATGCACGTGCTCGATCAGCGGCCCCAGGCCGTGCGGGTACTTGGCGGCGTCCGGCCACCAGTCGCCAAGCGAGGTGTGGTCGTCATTGCGCCGATGAAACCAGCCGTCGTCGAGCACGAAGCGCTCGACGCCCACCTCGGCTGCAGCGGCCGCGAGGTCCTTGAGTGCTGCCAGGTCATGGCGGAAGTACACGGCCTCCCAGGTATTGAGGTGCACCGGGCGCGGCGTCATCGGCTGCCCGGCCGGCCAGTGCAGGATCTGGGTGCGCATGTGGCGATGGAAGCCGGCGGCCAGGCCGTTCAGTCCCTGGTCACTGAAGGCCAGCAGGGCATCGGGCGTGCGATGGCGCTCGCCTGGGCGCAACACCACTTCGCCGGGCGCCAGCCATTCCCCCAGCTGCAGCATGCGTCGGCCATCGGCCAGGGGCTCGATCAGCAGGGTGTGGTTGCCGCTCCAGGCAAGGTGGGCGCCCCAAGCCGGCCCTTCGTCATCGGCCAGCACGGAACCGACCAGCACGGCCGGGAAGGCCTGATGTCCATTGCGCCCGCGCCGGCAGTCGCGGCGCCAGGTGGCAATGCCCAGCGTTTCGCGGTGCTGCTGGAATTCGAGCGACCAGCGGCCGGCGAAGCCGATCACCTGCTCGGCGTGCACCGGCAGCGGCACGCAGGCGGCCGCCAGCCAGTCGACGCGGAAATCTTCCGTGCCCAGGTTCTCGAGTTCCACGTGCGTGGTGACGACGTCGCCGCCCGGATCGAGCTGCCAGTGCTGGCGCACACGCAGGCGCGCCACCGGATCCTCAAGAGTGAACCGCCAGTGCCGTGCGTCGGCTTCGACATCGACGAGCCGGAAGTCCTGGCACCAGTCGCGTCCGGAACCGAGACGGTCACCGCAGCGTGCTCCGGCCAGCGCGGGCTGGTGGAACCAGCCCAGGCCGTGGGTGGGCAGGATCGTCAGCGCCGGATCAACGTCGAGGGCATTGGGCGGCGTCGGGCGGGCGTCGCCCTGTGGCCAGGCGTCCAGGGGCGCTGCGCTGCGGGCGCCGAACTGGCGCCACAGCGGCTGCGCCGGGTCGCGTCGTTCGAGCAGCAGCTCGAAACACGCAGCTTCGAGCCGCAGCAGTCGGGTATCCATGTCGCTCAGCCCTTGTTCGCGCCCAGGGTCAGGCCGGCGATGAAATGCCGCTGCATCAGGAAAAAGATCAGCACCGGCGGCAGCGCAGCGACGATCGAGCCGGCCGAGACCAGCTGCCATTGCGCCACCCATTCGCCGTTCAGCGACTTCAGGCCGCCGGTCACCGGCATGGCGTGGTCGCCCTGGATCAGCACGGTGGCCCAGAAATAGTCGTTCCAGATGAAGGTGAAGATCAGCACCGCCAGGGCGGCGATGGCCGGGCGCGTCAGCGGCAGCACCACTTTCCAGAAGATCTGGAACTCGGTCGCGCCCTCGACGCGTGCGGCGTCGACCAGTTCGCTCGGCAGTTCGCGGATGAAATTGCGCATGAAGAAGGTGCAGAAGCCGGTCTGGAACGCCGTGTGGAACAGCACCAGCCCCATCACCGTGTCATACAGGCCGAGGCGCAGGCTGAGGTCGCGCACCGGCACCATCAGGATCTGGAAGGGGATGAAGTTGCCGCCGACGAAGATGAAGAACAGCAGCAGGTTGAATCGGAAGCGGTAGATGCCCAGCGCGAAGCCGGCCATGCAGCTCAGTGCGACGGCGCCGGCCACGGTGGGCAGGGTGACCAGGAAGCTGTTGCCGATGTAGTGCAGGATGGGGGTGTTGTGGAAGACCGCGGTGTAGTTCTGGATCATCTGCCAGTGGGTGGGCCAGCCCCAGTAGTTGCCGGCGGTCAGATCGGCCTGACCGCGTACCGAGGTCATGGCGACGCCAATGATCGGCAGCAGCCAGATCAGCAGCGACAGGGGCAGCGCGATGCCGTAGAGCATCCGCACCGGCATGCCGGTCTGGGCGATCGGAGTGGGAAACATGTCAGAGCTCCCGTTCCTGACGCCAGATCTGCGCCAGCACGAACACGATATAGACCAGCATCACCAGAAACAGCACGGTGGCGATGGCCGTGCCATAGCCCATGCGGTAGCCATACTCGCTCAGTGCCTGCTCGTACATGTAGTAGGCCAGCACGCGCGACGATCCGTAGGGCCCGCCCTGGGTCATGATCGAGATCATGTCGAAGCTGCGCAAGGATCCCACCACGGTGACCACGACGGCGATGAAGGTGGCCGGTCGCAGCTGCGGCAGCACCACATGCCACAGCAGGCTGAAGCCGCGCGCGCCTTCGAGACGCGCGGCCTCGATCAGGTCCGCGCGCACGTTGTTGAGCCCGGTCAGGTACAGGATCATGCAGTAGGCGATCTGCGGATAGAGGCCTGCGGCGACGATGCCGTAGGTGACCAGATGCTCGTCGGACAGCACGGCGACCGGCGGCAGGCCGAGTGCGCGCAGGACATGGAACAGCAGGCCGTTGGTCGGGTCGTAGAACCAGCTGAACACCAGCCCGACCACGACTTGCGAGATCACGAAGGGAAAGAAGAACAGCGCCTTGATCAGGCGGATGCCGAAGACCGTCTGGTTGAGGAACAGCGCCATGGCAAGCCCGATCGGGATGGCCAGCAGGTAGCCGAGCAGCCAGATCACATTGTTGAACATGGCGGTGCGGAAGTCGGGGTCGCTGGCGAGCTCGACGTAGTTGCCGAAACCGATGAAGCGCTTCACGCCCAGACCATCCCAATCGGTGAAGCTGATCGCGATCGACTGGAAGATCGGCGCGATCACATAGACCGTGAACATCAGGGCGGCCGGCAGCAGGAACAGCACTGGCGCCAGGGCGCGCTGATGGCGTGCCCACCAGCCGTCTGCGGCGTCGTGGGCTGCGGCCAGTGAAGGGGGCGAGGTCGTCGTCATTGCGGGCTTCTCCATGCCGGACCCGGCGCTGGCCGGGTCCGGCAAGCGGTGCTGCTTACTTGTAGACGCGGCTGCGGACTTCCTCGAGACGCTTCAGCACCTCGTTGCGGCTGTCGGGATTGAGCATGTAGCGCTGGAATCCGTCCATGCCGGCTTTGGCCATTTCGGGCAGGGCATCGCGGTCATAGAACTGAGCCAGGGCGTGCGCCGAGGACAGCATGGCGAAGCCGGCTTTCAGGTAGGTGTCGTCGGGCTGACGCGCTTGCTTGTTGACCGGCAGTTGGCCCAGGATGCCGTTCATCTTGCTCTGGGTATCGGCCCGCGCAATGAAGGCCAGGAAGCGCCGTGCATCGACCTTGTTGCGTGCCTTGGCCGGGATGTGGACCGTGTCGGTCGGTGCATCTTCGGAGCGCGGCAGGTTGGGGGTGATGGAGGGGAACGGCAGGAAGCCCAACTGCTCCTCCTTGAGTCCGGCTTCCTTCATCGGGGCGACGGCGAAATTGCCCATCAGGTACATCGCGGCTTCGCCCTTGACGAAGGCGGGCAGCGCTTCCTGCCACATGTACGAGGGGTGGTTGGCCAGGAAGTAGCCGGGCTTGACCAGTTCGTCCCAGCGGTCGAACACCGCCTGCACGCGCTTGTCGGTGTAGGGCACCTTGCCGGCCGTCAGGTCCATGTGGAATTCGTAGCCGTTGACGCGCAGGTCCAGGTAATCGAACCAGCCGCCGGTAGGCCAGGTCTGCTTGCTGCCGATCGCGAAGGGCGTGATTTTGTCGGCCTTGAGCTTGGCGCAGGCGGCCAGCAACTCCGGCCAGGTCTTGGGCGGATTGATGCCGAGCCGCGCGAAGATGTCCTTGCGGTAGTAGATGCCCCACTGGTAGTAGGTATAGGGCACGCCCCACTTCTTGCCGTTGATGGTCATCGAGGCCTCGGCCGACTTGAGCTTGTCGGACAGCCCTTCCTTGGCCCAGACATCGCTGACGTCGTCGAGCAGGCCGGCGTTGACGAACGGGGCCATGCGGTTGCCGGCGTACCAGGTGACGACGTCGGGTGCCTCGGCCGACAGGAAGTTGCGGATCGAGGTCTTGAAGCCCTCGTGGTCGAAGGTGTTGATCTTGACCTTGACGTCGGGGTTGGCGGCTTCGAAATCCTTCACCACGGCCTCGAAGGCGGCCTTGGGTGCGGGATCCGAAGCGTCGGTGTTGATCACCAGCTCGCCGGCCTGGGCCGCCAGCGTGCTCATGGCAAGCGCGGTGGTCAGCGCCAGGCGCTTGCAGTGTTTGCCGAAATTCATGTTTTCTCCTCGTTGGTTCCTGGGTTTGGGGGGCGCCTTCGTGGGACGCTAAGGTCGGACCATGGCAATGCCGCGATGCGGCCTTTTACCTGGCCTCGACTTTCCAGATCGCCACGTCGCAGGGGGCGATGCGCTCGCCTCCGAGCAGCGGCGTGGCGCGCTGCGCAGGTCGCCAGGCGACAGCGGCAGCAGAAAAATTGCAGGCGATGCGCAATTCGCCCAGCGCACTGATGCGCAGGCCCATGGGCAGCGCTTCGGTGGCAAGACCGGCATCGGCGGCCGCCTGTTCGAGCAGCACCCGCCAGCCGGCTTCGTCGGTGCAGCCCGCCAGATAGCGCGTGCGGCCGCAGCGCACCAGTGCGGCGCTGCCATCGGCAAAGCGCGCCGCGGCCTGCGCTGCTGGCGACAGCTCGAGGCGTTCACGCCAGCGCAGCAGGCGCAGCGCCGGGACGGCGCCGGTCAAGGTTTCGTCGATGCCCGGCGGCAGTGATTCGACGCGCGTCACGCGCACGCCGAAAAGATCGGCCAGGGCGCCGGGTGGCAAGGGGCTGCTGATGGCGAGGTGCCCA
>JAGWIJ010000023.1 GCA_028873535.1 Pseudomonadota bacterium | reverse complement strand
GGGCGGCGCGCGCCGGCGTGGCCGGCGTTGGCTGCCGGTCGCTGCTTTCTCGGGCATGGCGGTGCCTGGCGGGCCGTTGACAGCGCGGCGCTGCACAGCGCGGCACATCCGGCGGACGCATTTGCGGCCACGCCGGCGCGCGCGCGCCATGCCTTGCCGGTCGCCGTTGCGGCATCCCTGCTCGAACGGCATGTGCTCGCTGTCGGCGCGCCGGGCAGTGGCAAGAGCAGCCTGCTGCTGCTGCTGGCACGTCAGGCCCAGCTGCGTGGCGAGTGCGTCGTGGTGATCGATCCCAAAGGTTCGCGCGACTTGCGCGAACGCCTGGCGGCAGGTGCCCGCGCGGCGGGACTCGCCTTCCTGGATCTGCAGCTGGACGGCACGGCACCCGCAACGCGCTACGATCCCTTCCGTCATTGCCGCGATGGCGCTGCCTGCGCCGATCGCCTGGCGGTGTTGATGGCAGACCGGCGCGACGATCCGTTCCAGGCCTTCAGCTGGGGGGCGCTCGCCACCCTGTGCCAGGTCATGCTCGAACAGGGAGAACGTCCGGCCTTGGGACGTCTGCTGGAACTGGTGCCGGATGCCGGCTCCGCGCTCCTCGCAACGGCTGCGGGCGCTGCGCCGACGGCCGCTGTGACGGCACTGCGCGCCCTGGTCGGACACGATCGCAGCCACTACGGCAAGATGACGGCACCGCTGCTGCCCGTGCTGGCGCTGCTGGCCGGCGCCGGTGGTGGTTGCCTGCTGCGGCCGCCGGCGATCGGGGATGCGGCCGTCAGCCTGGACCTGTGGCGCTGTCGTGCCCAGTCGGCCACGGTCTATCTGGGGCTCGACGCCCTGGCGCAGCCACGCCTCACGGCAGCGCTCGCCTGCCTGCTGTGCGACGACCTCGCGCGCCAGGCCAGCGCAAGCTGGCAGCAGGGCCTGCGCCAGCCGGCCTTGCAGTTGCTGGTCGACGAGGCCGGCGAGGTCGCGAACGAAGCGCTGCTGCGTTTGCTGGGCAAAGGCCGTGAAGCGGGCGTACGCGTCACTTTCGCGCTCCAGACCCTGTCGGATCTCGAATGGCGGCTGGGGAGCGAGGCGGCGGCGCGCGTTGCGCTGGGCAATGCCGGGGCCTGGTTCCTGTTCCGCCAGCTCGATGCCCACAGCCGCGAGGAATCCGAGGCCAGGCTCGGCCAGCTGCCGCTGGAGCAGCGCAGTCATCAGCGCAGCCAGGGCCGTTCGCACGGCGGCGGCCGTCACTCAGCCAGCCGCAGCGTGGCCGAAAGCCGCAGTGCCGCGTGCATGCCACGCGTGCCCGCTGCAGCCTTCGGCGCCTTGCAGGACCTTGAATGCCTGGCCCAGCTGCCGGACGGCCAGCTTCTGCACCTGCGCCTGCCGCAAGCGGAGCCCGGCGCACCGTGCGGCCCTGGCAGTCCCCACTGAGGCCGTGCCCATCCGATGTTCACGCCACCCGGTCCGCCGCTTCCGGCTTGTCTCGATCCCCTGGCTTCGCGTGTGCGCCGGCTGTCCGCCGGGGTGGCACTCGGCCTGTGTCTGGCCCTGATGGTGGCTTCCTGGTGCGGACCGCAAGCTGCCGCCGAGGCCGTGCGCGAGGCCTATCCGGCCTTGCGCTCGAGCTGGGGGGCTCCCCTGGCACTGGCGACCGCGCAAGGCGCCTTCGGCATGCTCGAGTGGAGCCGGCTGGCCGGCGCCCCCGCACGCGCTGCGTCCACGCTGGCGCCGCTGGCGCCACGCGCGGCGCCGGCAGCACTGTTGCGCGCACTGCCGGCCCGGGTCGCGTTCCACCTGTGCGCGCTCGCCCTGTGGTTGGGCCTGCTCCAGCCACTGGCGTGGATCGTGTCGCGCTGGTACCGGCGTCAACAGCGCGACCGCGAAGCGTCCGCCGGCGTGGTTCGTGCCGGCCGTTCCGCTGCGGCGTGCTGCGTGCTGCTGGCCCTGTGCTGGCTGGCCGCGCCGCTGCTCACCTTGCGCTGGGCACCGCTGCTTGCCGCTGCCTGGCTGGCCGCGCATGGTGCCGTGCGCGCGGGGCGCGTGGCATGAGCCGTGACGACCATCCGGGCTGCCGGCTCGCCACCGAGGCAGCGCTCGCACACCTGCTGCTGCCGCTGTCGCCCTGGCTCGACGACGACAGCATCACCGAAATCCTGATCAACGGACCTGGCGCGGCTTGGGTCGAACAGGCTGGACGATTGCAGCCGGTCGCCGTCTGTCCCGGCCAGTCCCAGCTGCGCGCCATCGCGCGTCTGGTGGCCAGCGCGTCGCAGGTCGAAACCCTCGAACAGGACGCCACCCTCGAAGGCAACTGGCGTGACTGGCGGGTCACCGTCGTGCTGCCGCCAGTGGCCGCTGACGGGGTGTGCCTGGCGCTGCGCCGGCACCGCCGCCACGCCTTGCCCCTGGCCGACTGGGGTACGCCGGACGGCGAAGTGCTGGCCCAGTTGCGCGCTGCCCTCGAGCGCCACGACAACATCCTGGTGGCCGGCGCCACCGGCAGCGGAAAAACCACGCTGCTGGCCGGTCTGCTGGCCGAGATCGATGCGCGTGAGCGGCTGGTGTGCCTGGAGGACACCCCCGAGCTGCCCAGACTGGGTGCCCATCAGGTCCTGCTCAGGACCCGCCATGGGCATGACCTGCGCAGCCTGCTGCGGCTCGCCCTGCGTCTGCGTCCGGACCGCCTGGTGGTCGGCGAGGTGCGCGGTGCCGAGGCCTTCGATCTGCTTCAGGCGATGGCCACCGGACACCGTGGCTGCCTGGGCACCCTGCACGCGGCTGATCCACGTGGTGCGCTGGCGCGCCTGGAGCAGCTGATCCTCACCTGCGGCCTGGACTGGCCGCTGCCGGCGGTACGCGCCCAGATCGCCGCCAGTGTGCAGTTGCTGGTCCAGGTCGCCCGCACGCCACGTGGTCGCGCGGTCACCGACATCGTCCGGCTGTCCGGCGTGGCCGATGCCGAGTACCGTATGCTGAGCTGCATCGGCAAGGTCGCAGCGCCGCAAGCGCGCCCGGCGGCCGTGCCGGTGCCCGTCCAGTCCAGCCACAGGAACCCCTCAGGATGATCGCAGCAGACGGCCGTGGGCAGCGCTTCCGGGTGCGCGTGAGCAGCGCGCTGCTCGCACTTGCCCTGGCTGGAACCCCGACCGCGAGCGACTGGCTGCGGCTGCCGCCGGTGCCCGAGCTGCCGTGGTACTGGACAGGCGTGGCGCGCTGGGCGCTCTACGGCATGGCGCTGGAGCTGTTCACCGTGGCGGCGCCGATTGCGCTTGTGATGGCCGCCATGTGCGCGTATCGACGCCAGTGGTACGGACTGCTGCAGTCCCTGCTCGAAGTGACGGTGTGCGTGGCCTGCCTGCTGCTGCTTCCCTTGCGCTGAACACCCGGGCAGCGGCGCGCACGCGCCGGGCTCTGTCTGCGGCAAGCGCGCCGACTTGCCGCATACTGTGGTCTTGCCTGGAAGGAGAAGGTCCATGCCGATTCCGATTTTCTCGATCCGTCCCGTCGAAGCGCGCGACGCTCCCGAACTTGCGCGCCTGTGCGGCGAGCTCGGCTATCCCACCACGCCGGCGGCGATGCTGGCACGCCTGGCGCAGATGCGCGCCCAGGGTGACATCGGGGTGGCGGTGGCAGCCGGAAACGTCGGGCTGTGGGGCTGGGTTGCCATCGAGCGGCGTCTGAGTCTGGTGTCGGACGAACACGCCGAGATCACGGCGCTGGTGGTGGACGGACGCGCGCGCGAGTGCGGCATCGGCCGCGCACTGGTCGACATGGCCGAGACCTGGGCACGCGAGCGCGGACTGCTGCGCGTGATGGTGCGCTCCAACGCCGCACGGCCGGCGTCACGCCAGTTCTACGAGCGGCTGGGCTTCGTGCATGCCAAGTCGCAGCACGTCTTCGACAAGTTCCTGCCGGCCGTGCTGCAGGCCTGAAGCGCGCGCCGCGGGCGGCAATCCGCGGCGCTATTCGCGCCGCTTGCGGTGCTTTGCCTCCCCTAGACTGGTTCTCGACAATTCCGCGCAGCGCGTGCCGGCTGCCGCGGATTCCGATGAACCTGTCCGGAGGATCGCGATGCCCACCACCGCGCGCAGCGCACCAGGCCGCCTGTTGCTGTTCCTGCTGCTGGGGCTGATGCTCCCGGCAGCGCATGCCGGCATGCCCTGGGAAGCCCCGATGTGTGCCGTCGCCAGCAGCCTGAAAGGGCAGGTGGCGGTGATCCTGGCGGTGGTTTCCACCATCATGATCGGGATCATGTTCATGTACTCGGAAACGGGCAGTGCCGTGTCGCGCATCGCCGGCTGGCTGCTCGGCATGTGCTGCGCCCTCAGCGTGGCCAGTGTCATCACGGCGCTGTTTCCCGGTGTCGCGATCCCGGGGTGCCTGTGAGCGCGCGGCGGCGGCAGCCGGTCGCGCGCGTGCTGACCGAGCCCTGTCTCATCCTGGGCGTCGAAAAGCCCTTCGCCATCACCAACTTCACGCTCGCGATGGTGCTGGCTGGCGAACTCCACCTGTTCGGCTTCCTGCTGGTGTCGTGTGCCGTCCATCTGGCCTTGCGCCATGCCACCCGCCGCGATCCCTTCACCCGTCGCGTCTACGCACGCTACAACCTGCAGGGTGACAGCTACGAGCCGTGGATCCGCGCCGGCCTGCGCCAGGGGCGCCGCAGCGATCGCGCGCTGCGGGAACTGCCGTGTTGAGCCCACGCCAGCGCGGAGGGGAGGCGCAGCGCGCGCGTGGCCTGGTCGACACCGGCCAGCGTTCGCTGGCCGAACTGCTGCCCTGGCTGTGTCTGCATGGACCGCAGCGCGTGCTGTGCAAGGAAGGCAGCCTGCTGGCCTGCTTCGAGATGATCGGTCTCGATGCCGACAGCCTGGATGTCGACGAGGCCAACCGCGTCTCCGCGCGCGTGGAACTGGCACTGCGCGGCCTCGACGAACGCATCACGCTGTGGTCGATCTTCCAGCGCCGGCGCTCGCACGCCTATCCGCGCGCGAGCTTCGCCCATCCGGTTGCGCGCCGCATCGATGCGCTGCATGGCGCGCGCTTTCGTGCCGGCCAGCAGTTCGTCAATTCGCATGTGCTGGCGCTGCTGTTTTCGCCCGACTCGCAGACGCGCGCCTGGGATGGACTGCTGGGCCTGCTGCGCCGGCGCGCGCGGCCGGCCGCCGCCACGCGCGCGCCGACGCAGCCAGGCCGGGCCTGGCCATGGAGTGGCGCGCTCGATGGTGAAGCGCGTGCCGAGCGCGCGTGGTCCGACCTCGCCACCCAGGCACGCACCTTCGAGGCACTGCTCGAAGCCTTCGTCGCTGCGCTGCACGGACTTGGCGTGCGACGTCTGGCCGGCGCCGAACTGCTGGGCTTCCTCAACACCTGCGCGTCGCCGACCCGCGCGCCGGGTCCGGTGCGTCCGCCGGGATCGGCGCTGTTCCTGGACGCGGCGCTCGGTGAGGACAGCCTGCGCGTCGGCGCCGAGCAGCTGCGCTTTGCCGGCAGCGCAGGCTCGCGCGTGGTGGCGGCGCTGGGCATCAAGGCGTGGCCCGAGGCCACCGTGCCCGGCCTGATCGAGAGCCTGCTGCGCGTGCCGCAGCAGCTGTCGGTGGTGCAGGTGTTCCGCGTCGCCGATGGTGACAGCGCCAAGCGGCATATCCAGGCGGTGCAACGCTTCCACCTCAACCTGCGGCGATCTGCATTCAGCTTCCTGCGCGAAGCGGTGCTGGGCGAAGCCGGCGAAGTGGTCGACGACACGCGCGCCATGGCGGCAGCCGAGGCGCGCGAAGCGCTCGCCGCCCTGGGCAGCCAGCGCCAGGTGTATGGCTGGTTCAACCTCAGCGTGCTGGTATCGGTCGCACCGGGCGAGGATCTCGATGCTGCCTTGCGCGCCTGCGCCGTCGCGGTGCGCGAGGCGGGCTTCCTGGTGATGCGCGAAGGCCTGCACCTGCTGTCGGCATGGACCGGTGCTCTGCCCGGGCAATGGGGACAGCTGGTGCGCTGGCACTTCATCCACAATGGCAATGTCGCCGATCTCATGCCGCTGCAGATGCCCGGCCTGGGAGGGCGCATGAACAGCTGGCTGGGCGAGCAGCTTGGCGCTCCGTGCACGGCCTTGACCTGCCTGCCAGGCCTGGACCGCACCACCTTCCACTTCAACTTCCACCATGGCGATCTGGGTCATTGCCTGCTGCTCGGACCTTCGCGTGCGGGCAAGTCGATGCTGGCGAACTTCCTGCTGTCGCAGTTCCAGCGCTATCCGCGCGCGCGCATCCTGATCTTCGACAAGGACCGCTCGTGCCGCATTCCGACGCTGCTGCAAGGCGGCGTGTGGCTTGATCCCAGCGCTGCCGGCGGTCCGGCCTGCAATCCCGTCGCGGCGATCAGCCAGCCCGGCGGCCGCGCCTGGCTGCACGCCTGGCTGCGTGAGTTGCTCACCCTGCACGGTCGCGCCTGGGGCGCCGACGACGAGGCCGCGCTGGCGTCGGCACTCGAAGCGCTGGCGATCCTGCCGCTGGCGCAGCACCGGCTTGCCACGCTGCAGCCTTTGCTGCCGGCCGCGCTGGCGGCGGAGCTCGCGCCCTGGGTGGGCGAAGGCGTGCACGCGCAGCTGTTCGACAGCGCCAGCGATGGACTCGCGCTGGGGGCGCTGTGCTGTATCGAGATGGGAGAGCTGCTGCGTGATCCGGCGCTCGCGCGGCTGTTCATGGCGCACGCGGTGCGGCGCATCGACGCGCTGCTGGCCGAGGTGCCGCTGGCACCCACCGTGATCTATGTCGAAGAGGCGTGGTTCATGCTCGCCGAGCCGGGCTTTCGCGAACGCCTGCGCGACTGGCTCAAGACCCTGCCCAAACGGCTGGCGCTGGTGCTGATGGCCACCCAGTCGCTGGAAGACCTCACTGCAAGTCCGGTGTTCCAGTCGCTGGCGGACAATGTGCCGACCCGCATCTTCCTTGCCAACCGCAACGCGCCTCAGCAGGCAGCGCTCTACCAGGGACAGTTCGGCCTCAATCCCGCGCAGCTGCAGCGCATCGCCTGCGCAGAACCCAAACGCCAGTTCCTGGTGGTCAGGCCCGGTCAGAGCCGCTTCATCGACCTGCCGATGCCAGCGGAAACCGTGCAGCTGCTGCGCTCGGACCGGCGTGCGCAGGCGGTGTTCGACCGCGTGCTGGCTGCGCAGTGCGCTGCTCCTTGCGGCCTCGACGGCCTGGCCACCGCCTACCTGGAGGCCCTGGAGCGCGACGATGCGCGCGCCTGAACGCACCCGGCCGGCACGGCCCTTGCGGCGCACGCTGCCGCGCGGCCTGGCGGTCACGGGCTGCATCGGCCTGGCACTGGCCGCATTGCCGGCATCAGGATTCGGCCTGGGTGGCCTGTTCGGCGGCGGTGGCGTCGGCAACATCGTCTACGATCCCAGCAATCATCTCGAGACAGCCGCCATCGCCGCCGAATCGGTGCGCCAGACTGCGCTGCAGGTGAGCGCCGAGGTCCAGCGTCTGCAGCAGCTTGCCATCGAGCTCAGGCAGGTGCGCGCGCTGTCGCCCGATGCCGTGCGTGCCGTGCTGGCGGACTGGTCGAGCCAGCTTGCCGCACTGGACGAGACCGGACGCACGCTGCTCGGGGTCGGTGACCAGCTGGCGGCCACGCGGCAGCGCTCGGCAGCCCAGCTGCGCCAGATCGTCGCACTCGGCGTGTCTCCCCAGGCCTGGCTGCAGCGCGAGATCGAGAGCAGCGGGCAGCGCCGCCAGTCCGCCGAACTGCTGCTCGTCGCCGAGCGCCACAGCCTGGAGGACCTCACGCGCACGCGCCAGGCCCTGGCGCGGCTGCAGGCCCAGATTCCGGCCAGCAGCGGCATCCAGCAAAGCATGCAGACCACCAACCAGTACCTCGACCTGCTTGCCGGGCAGAGCAGCCAGCTGCTTCAGCTCGGCGCGGCACAGGCGGCGGCGCAGGCGCGCCAGCACAGCGCCATCGAGGCCGACGCGGCGCAGGCCGATGCGCGCGAGGCGCAACGCACGGCGGCCGATCTTCAGGCGATCGCCGAACTGCGTGCCCAGTTGCGCCAGCGCGAAGCCAGCGAAGGCTGGGGGGTGCTGCGGCCACTGTCAGCGCCGGTGCCGTGAATCCTGCCACCTTGCCGGGACCCGAAGTCGTCGACGGCATTGCCACGGCCTTTGTCGACGGCGGCCGCACCCTGCAGCAGAACCTGCAGCCCTTGGCGCACCAGCTGGTCGGCGCGCTGGTGATGCTGCAGATGAGCTGGTTCGGTGTCCAGATGCTGCTGGAGTCGCTGCTGGGGCAGAACCTGGGGGCATTGCTGGCGGGCCTGCTGCGCTACATCCTGCTGGTCGGCCTGGCGGAATGGTTCCTGGCCAGCTACGACCAGGTGTTCTACCAGGCGCTCTACGGCGGGGTGGATGTCGTCGTCGAAGCCGTCGCGGGACGTCAGGGCGAAGCGCAGTGCTTCGCCACCGCCTGGCACGTCTTCCTCGACCTGATCCTGGCGGTGCTGAGCACCATCGAGGCGGCACCGGCGCATTTCCTGGCCGGGACCAATCCCTTGGGCTGGGAGTTCTGGGTCCACCTGGTCGCGATGGCGATCACCTGGTCCTTGCTGTTCGGCAGTCTGGTGTCCTTTGTCGCGTGCCTGGTGGTGATCGCGGTGATCCATGTGCTCGGCGCCGCACTGGTCGGACTGGCCCTGGCCCTGGGCCCGTTCTTCATCCCCTGGCTGATGTGGGACCATTCGCGCACCCTGTTCACGGGTTGGCTGCGTTTCCTGCTGACCGCCAGCTTCTACCGGGTGGTCGCGGTGACGCTGCTGCAACTGGCCAAACCGGTATTCCTGAATCTGCAGAAACTGGTGGCGGACGGCGCCGATCCGACCCAGGCCGGAGGGGCGCTCGAGATCCTGGTCGGGGCCGTGCTGCTCATCGTGCTGTCATCTGTGATCGCCGGACTGATGGTCCGCGTGCCCCAGCTGACCAGCGCGCTGCTGGGCCACGGCAGGACCGACGCTGGCATGTTCAGTGGCCTGTCACGCCAGCTTGCCATCCCGGCAGCCCGTGGCCGCGGCGGCCGGGCGCGTGACTGGCACTGAGCGGCCGTGGGTGCGTCGCGCTGGTGGCCGGACCCAGGCGAGCGCCGCCGGCTGGTCTGGCGCTGGCGGCGCTGCTGGCGTGATCCCGATTGCCCCAGAACGCTGCCGGTACGCTGGCGCCGGCAGCGCCGGCTGGCCTTCTGGTGGGCCCTGGCGGTGCATCTGCTTGAACACCCCTGGTCCACCCTGGCTGCGCCGCTTGCAATTCCGCTGTGGTTGCTGTGGATCGCGCGGCGCCTTTGGATTTCCTGAACGCCACCGTGCTGTGGAAACATGGTAAAGCGAAGGACTTTTACGGTGCCTGACAGTCCTGGCTTAAAGGATCGCCCGCTTGTGGCCGTAGTAGAAGTCATTCCTGCCGTCCCGCCGTCCGTCATGCCCTTGCACGTTCCGTCAGTGCCAACGCGCGATTTCCCTGCCCCGATCCCGGTGGCCGGCGGCCGCGTGGCGTCCGACCGCGACCAGACCGGGGTGCGCTTCGGTCCTTTCCTGCTGGACAGCCACTTCCAGCCCATCTACAGCATTCCTCATGGACGCCTGGTCGGACACGAGGCGCTGCTGCGCGCAAGCACATCTGCCGGCCAGCCAGTCTCGCCCGTCGAGGTGTTCAGTGCCTGCGAGGACGAGCAGCAGCTGTGCGACTGCGACCGGCTGAGCCGCCTGGTGCATCTGGAAAGCTGGTCGCAGCGCAGCCGGCAGCGCGGCCCGCCCGTGGTGCCGGAATGGCTGTTCCTGAACGTGCATCCCATGGCCTTCCAACTGCTGGGACAGGAAGGGGGCGCCGCGCAGTGGCGTGAACTGCAGCGCCACTACGCGCTGAGCGAAGGCACGTTGGTGCTCGAGGTGCTCGAAGCCGAGGCCGCGGACCCTGCCATGCTGGCAGCCTCGATCGGGCTGGCGCGCGACGCCGGGCTGCTGATCGCCATCGACGACTTCGGCGCGGGGCATTCCAATTTCGACCGCGTCTGGCGCATGCGGCCGGACATCGTCAAGATCGACCGCACGCTGGTGGCGCGCGCCGCCTGCGACGCCAGCGCGGCGCGGATCATGGCGCAGATGGTGTCGCTGCTGCACGAGTGCGGCGCCATCGTGCTGGTGGAGGGCGTCGAGACCCATGCCGAGGCCATGGTCGCGATCGATTGCGACGCCGAACTGGTGCAAGGCTACCTGTTCGGCCGTCCCGACAGTGATCTGCGCGCGCCCTGGCACAGTCCGGATCCTTTGCGCAGTCTGCCGCGCGAACTCGCGGCATGGCGCGAACGCCGCCAATGCCATCAGGACGACCGCGCGCGGCCGTTCCGCGAAGCCATGCAGTCGCTGGCGGCCGCCCTGGTCGGCAAGGACGTGACCGGCTGGCAGGATGCTGGCGACAGCACCGAGGCGTGCCGCTTCGCACAGGCCGCCCAGGCCTTCCTGGGCATCGAGGGTGCCCAGTCGTGCTGGTTGCTGGACGAGCAGGGTCGGCAGCTCGGCCGCCGCACCCAGGCAGCCGCGCCAGTGGGTGCCGGGCATCCCATGGATGACGCCGACGGCGTGTGCTGGCTGCAGCGTCCCTATTTCAACCAGGCGCTGGAAAAGCCCGGACAGGTGCAGGCCTCGCGTCCGCACCGGCAGCTGCTCGGTCGCCAGCTGTGCGTCACGGTGGCGATTGCCGTCCCGGTGCGCGTCGACGGGCACCCTGGCTGGCGCGTGGCCTGTGGCGACTTCGCCTGGAGCGAGTGAGGACCTCATGGCCGTGTCCGAACATTCGCCCCCCGAACTGGCACGTGAAACGCTGCGCACCCTGGCGGTGCGCAAGCTGTCGCCGACGCCCGAGAACTACACCGCCATCTTCAACGAGCTGTCGGGTGCGCCGGTGGTGCGCGACCGCGCGCTGCGGGCACTGACCGCAGCGCTTGCCTCGGCTGGCTGGCTGGACGACGCGCTGCGCGACGACTGCGTCCGCCAGGCCCGTGCCGGCGACTGGGAACGTGCGCTGCGTGCCCTGATCGACGCCGGCAGACCCGGCAAGGACGGCGGACGCGCGCGCCTGCTGGAGCAGCTCGCCATCCTGATCGAACACATCCAGCCGGCACTTGGCGATGACGACGTCCAGGTGCTGGGCGATGCCGCGCGCCTGGCGCAGGAATGCCGCGCACTGGCTGCCGGCGAGCCGCTGGCCGGCCTCAATGCGCGCCTGCAGGAATTCAACAGCCGACTGGCCTTCGTCTGCGAGGAGCAGGCCGAGGTACGCCATTCGCTGCTGGGCATGCTGCGCATGGTGTTCCAGAACATCGCTGCGTGCAGCCTGGGCGATGCCTGGATGGAGCAGCAGATCGCGCTGCTGGTGGGGGCCTGCGAGCCGCCGCTCACGCTGCGCCGGCTGGACGATCTGCAGCGCCGCATCAAGGATCTCGCTTTCAAGCAGGGCGAACTCAAGCGGGCCACCGAGACCGCCCAGGATGAGAGCCGGCAGCTGTTCAGCACTTTCGTCGTCCAGCTGGCCGGCATGGCCGAACTCAGTCAGGCGCGCACCGAGTCGCTGGCGGTGACGGCAGCCGGCCTGCTGGACTGCGAGGACCTGCCGCAGGCGCGTTCCCTGCTGCAGGGCGCGCAGACCGATCTGCACGACATGGCGGCACGCACCGGAGCGATGAGCGAGGAGCTGCAGGGCATGCATGCACGGATGGCCGAGTCCGAGGCCGAACTGGGTCGCCTGCGGCGCGAGCTCGAGGCGCTGTCGCTGGCCAACCGTCACGATGCACTGACCGGCGCACTCAACCGCAAGGGCCTGGACGAGGCGCTGGTACGCGAAGTCGCGCGCGCGCGGCGGGTCGACAGCCCGCTGTCGATCGCGCTGCTCGACATCGACAACTTCAAGGTCATCAATGACCAGCACGGCCATCCCACCGGCGACGCTGCGCTGGCGCATCTGGCCGACATGGCGCGTGCAGTGCTGCGCGCCCACGACACGCTGTGCCGCTACGGCGGTGAGGAATTCGTGATCCTGCTGCCCGACACCACGCTGGACGACGGTGTCAACGCGATCCGCAAGCTGCAACGCGCGCTGACGCGCGAACTGTTCATGGCCGACAGCCGGCGCATCGTGATCACGTTCTCGGCGGGCGTGGCCATGCTGAGCCCCGACGAGGACCCCCTGGCGGCGATCGAACGTGCCGATCGTGGCATGTACCAGGCCAAGCGCAACGGCAAGAACCGCGTGGTCGTGGCCTGACGGCGCGCTGCGCTCAGTGCAGCAGGCCGCGCACCTCGCGCGGCTCGGCATCGACACCGATCGCAAGGCGCGGCGCTGGCGACGCGTGATGCAGCACCATGCGCCAGCCGCGATCGGTCAGCAGGAAGGCGTTGGTGCAGAACACCGGCGGGTTCTGGCGCGGATTGGCGGGATCGGCCGCCCATTCGCACACCACGTGGACGGCGTACAGCATGCCCTCGAAGCGCTGGATGTCCGACAGGCGGATCGACAGGCGATTGCCCGGGCCCAGGATGTGTCGCCAGCTCTCGCGGATGGCATCATAGCCTTCGATGCGTGGCCCGCCCGGGTGGATGCACACCAGTTCCTCGTCGGTGGCCCAGACCGCCATGACGGCTTCCACGTCGCCCTGCTCGAGGGCTTCGTAGAAGGCCATTTCAGCTTCATCGGCGGTGGCGAACTGGCGCGGTGACATGGCGATGCTCGGGTGACGTTAGGGGGCGGCCTGGATCGGACCGCCCGATTCTATCCACAGCTGGTGAAAGTTCACCATCTTGCCGGCGCCATTCTATACTGTGGCGCACCAATTTCCCGCCAGGAGCCCGATCTTGAAGAAAGTCTATCCCGACGCCGCGACCGCCCTGCAGGACCTGCTGGGCGACAACCTCACCATCGCTGCCGGGGGCTTCGGTCTGTGCGGAATCCCGGAAAACCTGATTGCGGCGCTCGCTGCCTCCGGTATCAAGGGCCTGACCATCCTGGGCAACAACGCCGGCGTGGATGGCTTCGGGATGGGCATGCTGCTCAACAACCGCCAGGTGCGCAAGGTGGTCGCGTCCTACGTGGGCGAGAACAAGGAGTTCGAACGTCAGGTGCTGGCCGGCGAACTCGAGCTCGAACTGACGCCACAGGGCACGCTGGCCGAGCGGCTGCGCGCCGGCGGGGCCGGAATCCCCGGCTTCTACACGCCCACGGCGGCCGGGACGCAGATCGCCCACGGCAAGCAGACCAAGCTGTTCGATGGCCGCGAGTTCGTGCTGGAGACGGCGCTGAAGTCGGACATCTCGATCGTCAAGGCGTGGAAGGGCGATACCGCGGGAAACCTGGTCTACCGCAAGACTTCGCGCAATTTCAATCCGATGATCGCCACCTGCGGCAAGGTGTGCATCGCCGAAGTCGAGGAACTGGTCGCGGAGGGCAGCCTGGATCCCGACCAGATCCACACGCCGGGGATCTACGTGGACCGCATCTTCCAGGGCGCGAGCTACGAGAAGCGCATCGAATTCCGCACCACGGCGCAGGGCAGTTCGGCACTCGGCAAGAAGGATTCGCCGGTGCGCGACGCCATGGCCCGGCGCGCGGCCCAGGAGCTGCGCGACGGCTACTACGTCAACCTGGGAATCGGCATTCCGACCCTGGTCGCCAACTACATTCCGGCGGGCATGCGCGTGATCCTGCAGTCCGAGAACGGGCTGCTTGGCATCGGACCGTTTCCCGACGAGGCGGCGGTCGATCCTGACCTGATCAACGCCGGCAAGCAGACCATCACCACCGCCAGTGGGGCCAGCTTCTTCTCCAGCGCGGACTCGTTCGCGATGATCCGCGGCGGGCACATCGACCTTTCGATCCTGGGCGGGCTGGAAGTCTCCGAACACGGCGATCTGGCGAATTTCATGGTCCCCGGCAAGATGGTGAAGGGGCCGGGTGGGGCCATGGACCTGGTGTCCGGCGTGAAGCGCGTGATCGTGCTGATGGAGCACAGCAGCAAGGACGGCAGCCCGAAAATCCTCAAGGAATGCGCACTGCCGCTGACCGGCCGCCGCGTGGTCGAGATGATCATCACCGAGCTTGCCGTATTCCGGGTCAAGCCGGGTGGCGGCCTGCAACTGATCGAACTGCTCAACGGCACCGATCTTGCGACGGTGCGCGCGCGCACCGGCTGCGATTTCGAGGTGGCCCTGGCGGGCTGAGGCAAAAAAAGCGGCGCGGCAGCCCAGGCTGCGGCGCCGCAAAGGCTCACCGCAAATTCAGCGTGATTGCACGTACTCGGCCACGGCACGCAGTTCGTCGTTGCTCAGGTTGCGCACCTCGGCGGCCATCACCGGGCCGTGCGGGCGCAGTCGTGTGCCGAAAGTCTTGAGCTGGCTGTAGACGTAGCTGGCATGCTGACCGGCCAGACGCGGGAACACCGTCACGCCCTCGCCGTTGTCGCCGTGGCAGCTCCTGCAGGCGCGCACGCCGCGTGCCGGCACGCCGTCCTGGAAGATGGTGCGGCCCTTGGCGATCAGTGCCGGGTCGCCGGCGCGACCGGCGGCAGGTGTCTGCTGCGCGTAATAGCTGCCGAGTTGCTGGATGGTCGTGTCATCGAGCAGCGCCGAGACCCCCCACATGTAGGCGCGCGGATCCTTCTCGGAGCGCTTCTGGTCGCGGAAGGCATCGAGCTGTGCGATCACATAGTCGGCCGGCTGGCCAGCCAGCCGCGGAAAAGCGGGATTGCCGCTGTTGCCGGCTTCGCCATGGCACGCGCTGCAGACGTGCACGACGCGACGGATCTGGTCGCTTTCGGCCGGCGACTCCTCGGCGAGTGTGGCGAGCGGGGCCATTGCCATGACCAGAAGGGCTGCCAGACGGCGATACGATTTCATGGTCCACCTTGCTGTTGCCGGATCGCGTTCGCGGCATCGCAGGGGCTCCGGCCTCCCCCCTGCTGGCCATCGGGTGTCGTCCGCCCTGGCGTGCGGCGGCGCATATTGCAGTGCACATCGTCAGTGAAACGGGACCCAATCGCATTGATCCATGTCAAGCCGGTCTGCGATCGCGTGCCCAGGCTATACTTTTGCCGTCAAACCGGTAGCGCAATCCCTCCACCATGAATTCTCCCGACGCTGACCTTGCCGCCCGCGAACATGCCTGCGATCTGCTGCAGTTCATCGACGCCAGTCCCTCGCCCTGGCATGTCGTGAGCAACCTGGCCCGCCGGCTGGAAGGCGCCGGCTATCGCGAACTCCAGGAGTGCGACGACTGGGTGGTGCGTCCCGGCGGGCGGCACTATGTGATCCGCGGCGGCTCATCGCTGATTGCCTTCGTCGCCGGAGCGGCCGCACCGGCGCACGCCGGTTTCCGGCTGGCGGGCGCACACACCGATTCGCCCGGACTGCGCCTCAAGCCACGCGCATTGATTCGCGGCGGCGGCCTGCTCAGGCTGGGCGTCGAGGTCTATGGCGGCCCGATCCTGGCCACCTTCAGTGACCGTGACCTGGGACTGGCAGGCCGCGTCCAGGTGCGCAGCGGGCGCAGCTTCGAAGCGCGCCTGGTGCACCTTGACCAGCCGCTGGCAAGGATTGCAAATCTGGCCATCCACATGAACCGCGAGGTCAACGAGCAAGGGCTCAAGTTGCACCGCCAGCATGAGCTGCCGCTGCTGCTGGCGCTCGATGGCGGGGCGGTCGACGATCCTCTCGACACCTTGCTCGCCCAGCAGTTGGGGGTGCCCGCCGGGCAGATCGTCGCCTGGGATCTGATGGTCTGCGACACCCAGCCGGGCAGCCTGTGGGGCGCACGGCAGGAGTTCATCGCCGCCAGCCGGATCGACAATCTTGCCTCCACGCACGCTGCGCTGGGCGCCCTGCTGGGCGTTGAGCAGCCGGCGCATACCGCAGTCGCCGCCTTTTTCGACCACGAGGAAGTCGGCAGCGCCAGCAGTGTGGGTGCCGCCGGCAGCCTGTTCGAGGACGTGCTGGCACGCGTGGCGGCGGCGCTCGGCGCCCATGGCAGCGATGCTGCGCGTGCGCGCGCGCGCAGCGTGTTCATCAGTGCCGACATGGCGCATGCGTGGAATCCCGGATTTCCGGCCGCCTACGAGCCGCAGCATCACCTGATGGTCAACGGTGGCCCGGCCATCAAGCACAACGTGTCGCAACGCTACGCCAGCGAATCCGCCAGCGTGGCGCGCTTCATCGGCTGGTGCGAAGCGGCCGGCGTGCCCTTCCAGTCCTATGTGCACCGCAGCGAGCTGGGGTGTGGCAGCACCATCGGGCCCTTGGTGGCGTCGCGTCTTGGCATTGCCACGGTCGACGTCGGCGCCCCGATGTGGGCCATGCACAGCGTGCGCGAGAGCGCCGGCGTGCTGGACAGCTGGTGGATGGGCAAAGCACTGGCCCAGGCACTGCAGTACGGCTGAGCCGCTCAGGAGTCGGCGGCGATCCCGGCGTGTCCGCCCTGCAGTGCTTCGAGGGTCGCGATCACCTGCGCCGGCAACAGCTTTTCCAGGCAGTCCAGGTGCCCCAGCGGACAGATTCGCTTGAAACACGGGCTGCACGGCAGTTCCAGCGACAGCGCGCGCGCGCGCGGCGACAAGGGCGGCGTGAAGCGTGCACTGGAAGAGCCGAACAGGGCCACGGTCGGCACGCCCAGTGCGGCGGCGACATGCATCAGTCCGGAATCGTTGCTCACCACCCCGCTCGCCAGCGACATCAGGTCGACGGCCTCGGCCAGCGATGTGCGGCCGCACAGATTGACGGCATGGAAGGCGTCATGGGCGCGGATTTCCTCGGCCACGGCCTGGTCCTTGGCGCCGCCCAGGATCCATACCGGGCGCTCGAGCGCGAGCATGGCGCGTGCCACCTGTGCGAAGTGACGTACCGGCCAGCGTTTGGCGGGGCCGAATTCGGCGCCCGGGCACAGGACCAGCGGGGCTTCCAGTCCGCCCAGGTTGAAGGCCAGCCGGGCGATCTGCGCACTGCTGCGATCGACCGCCAGGCGCGGATCCGGCGCGTGCACCGGGGCGGCGCCGGCCGGCAGCGCCAGCGCGTAGTAGCGGTCCACCATGCGCGGCACGCCGGCTTTGTCGAGGTGCCGGGTCTCGCTCAGCAGGCCGTAGCGGAATTCGCCACGGTAGCCGACACGGCGCGGGATGCCGGCGAACCAGGGGATCAGCGCCGACTTGAAGGAATTGGGCAGCACAAAGGCCTGATGGTAGCCCTGACGCGCGATGTCATGGCCCAGCCGGCGGCGCGCAGCAAGTTGCAGCTCACCGTGCGCGAACGGGCTCGACAGGCAACGGCCGGCGCCCGGCAGGCGCGCGAACAGACCGGCGGTCCAGGCCGGCGCCAGCAGGTCGACGTGCCCTGAGGGGTCCTGGCTGGCCAGTGCCTCGATCAGCGGCTGGCTCATGACCAGATCGCCGACCCAGGAGGGTGCGACGACCAGTGTCTGCGAGGCGCCCGGGCGGGTATCCATCGCGACCGTGCCGTCAGGTGGTCCGGTCGGACGGACTCAGTGTCCGCTCGGCGGCGGACCTGCCAGACGGTAACGCGTGCCGCAGTAGGGGCAGCTCGCCGTGCCTGTGCGCGCCACGTCCAGGAACACGCGCGGATGGGCGTTCCAGAGCTTGACCGTGGCCGTGGGGCAGTGCAACGGGAGATCGGCGGCATGCACCTCGACTTCGCGCTGGGTCAGGCCGCCGCTTTCGGGAATGCTGGTCTGGTTCATGGAGTTACCTGATGACAGAAGGACGACGGCGTCAGCGCGCCAGCGGGGTGTTCCAGGCGAGGTGTGCAGCCGACTGGCCGCGCACGCATTCGAAGTACCTGGCCTGCAGCCGCTCGGTGATCGGGCCGCGGCGGCCGGCGCCGATGGTCCGGTTGTCGACCTCGCGGATCGGCGTGACTTCAGCGGCCGTGCCGGTGAAGAAGGCCTCGTCGGCAGCGTAGAGCTCGTCACGCGAAATGCGCCGCTCGACCACCGGGATGCCCATCTCGCCGGCGAGCTGGATGATCGCGTCGCGCGTGATGCCTTCCAGCGCCGAGGACAGGTCCGGCGTGATCAGCGCACCGCGCTTGACCAGGAAGATGTTCTCGCCCGAACCCTCGGCGACGAAGCCGTCGACGTCGAGCAGCAGCGCCTCGTCGTAGCCATCCTGCAGGGCTTCGTTGTTGGCCAGGATCGAATTCATGTAGTTGCCGCTGGCCTTGGCCTTGCACATCGTGATGTTGGGATGGTGGCGCGTGTACGACGAGGTCTTGACCCGGATGCCCGCCTCGAGGGCGGCTTCGCCCAGGTAGGCACCCCAGGGCCAGACGGCCACGGCCACATGCACCTGCGCACCCCGCGGCGACACGCCCATTTTTTCCGAGCCGTAGAACACCAGCGGCCGGATATAGCATTCCTCAAGCTGGTTGCGCGCCACGGTCTGCAGTTGCGCCTGCTCCAGGGTGTCGCGGTCGAACGGCACCTTCATCTGCAGGATGTGCGCCGAGCGCAGCAGGCGTTCGGTGTGTTCGCGCAGGCGGAAAATCGCCGGCCCGGCCTGGGTGCGATAAGCGCGCACGCCTTCGAATACCGCCAGGCCATAGTGCAGGCTGTGGGTCAGCACATGGGTCTGGGCCTGGCGCCATTCGACGAAGGCGCCGTCCAGCCAGATCACGCCGTCACGATCGGACATCGACATAACAGGAAACTCGCTACAAAAACCGCAAGTTTACCGCAAGCCGGGCCTGCTCAGGGGAACGCCGCTGGCGCCCAAGGTGCGGCCGGCCGCCGGACGGCCGCGCCCGGTTTCAGGGCGGTGGCGCCCCGAACAGGTGTTTCCACAGCGCCTCGACCTGGGTCGGCCCGGGCTCGGCCTCGGCGCGCGCCAGCACGCCGCCCGGCTCGCCGGCCAGTTGCAGGCGGTGCTGAAGGCCGCGCATGCGCCCATAAGCCTCGGCCACCTCGCCGCACGCGATGCGTGGCGCCAGGCCAAGCCGGCCGCAGGTCTGCAGCAGCGCGATGTTGCCGCTGTTGGCCAGCAGTTCGGGGTGGTCGTGCGCATGCGCCAGCACCAGGTATTGCACCATGAATTCGACATCCACCAGGCCGCCGCTGCCGCGCTTGACGTCCCATTCGCTGGCCCCGGCCTTGCTGCCCGGGTGTTCGCGGCGCATGCGCGCGCGCATGTCGGTGACTTCGCTCGCCAGCGCTGCGCCATCGCGCGGCTGCGCCAGGATTTCGCGCCGCAGGTCCTCGAAAGCGTGTCCCACCTGGACGTCGCCGGCGCACGCACGTGCGCGCGTCAAGGCCTGGTGTTCCCAGGTCCAGGCGCGATGGTGTTCGTAGTCGCGCAGCGCGGTGATCGAGCTGACCAGCAGGCCGCTGATGCCGTCGGGCCGCAGCCGCACGTCGGTGTCGTAGACGATGCCGGCCCCGGTCGGCGTGGCGAGCCAGGTGATCAGCTTCTGCGCCAGGCGCGCTGCGCGGCTGCCCTCCATGCGCTCGGGATCGTAGACGAAGACCAGATCGAGGTCGGAGTTGTAGCCCAGTTCCTTGCCCCCGAGCTTGCCGAAACCGGTCACGGCAAAGCCCTGGAAGCCGTCCGGGCCGGCGGCCTGGGTGAGGGCGGTGGCGATGCAGGCGTCGGCCAGATCGGACAGGCGGTCGCCAAGTTCCTGCACGCTGATCAGGCCTTCGATGTCGAGCAGGGCCAGGCGGAACTGGAACCGCTGTCGCAGCCGCCGCAGCGCGTCCATCTGCGCCTCGACGTCGCCGTCGCGCGCGCCCACGGTGCGCGCGATCTCGTCGGCGATGCCGTGTGCGCCGACGTGGCTGCGGACGTCGTGCAGGTGCACCAGTTCGTCCAGCAGGGCCGGAAAGCGCGCCAGGAAGTCGGACGCCCAGGGACTGGCCGCGCTGATGTCGGCCAGACGCTGCAGTGCGGCCGGGAACTCATCGAGCAGCGCGAAGTAGGTCTCGCGGCCGCCGATCGCGTTCAGCACGCCGAACACGCCGCGCAGCGTGCGCGCCATCGGCAGACGCGCACCCGAGAGTTCCAGGGTCTGGCGCACCAGCCGGCCCAGCCGTTCGCGGCCGGCCTCGGAGGCGCTGCGCCAGGCGCGTCCGCGCGCCAGGTCCTCCAGGAATGGCAGGCAGGCCAGTGCGTCCGGCGAACCGAGGCGTTCCAGGGCAGCGGCCGCGGCATCGCGGTCTTCGGCCTGCACCGCCGTCCACGCTTCCTCGGCGGGCGGTCCCACCCCGGTCGCGCGCCCGGGCAGGCCGTCGCGCGCACCCGGTGCCTTGCCGAGGGCGCGCGCGAACAGCTCGGACACGTGTTCGCGGCGGCGCGCGAGTTCGGCCATCAATCCAGCGCTGTCGGCGAAGTCCAGGCTGGCAGCCAGCTGATCCAGGTCGGCCCCGGGCATCGGCACCCGATGCGTCTGGGCATCGTCGAAATACTGCAAGCGGTGCTCGGTGCGGCGCAGGAATACATAGGTGTCGTCCAGCGTGCGCGCGCTGGCGCTGTCGAGGATGCCGCGATCCGCCAGTGCCGCCAGGGCAGCCCGGGTCGGCCGCAGCCGCAGGCCGGGATCGTGCCCGCCGCGGATCAGCTGGAACAGTTGCGCCGTGAATTCGATTTCGCGGATGCCGCCTGGGCCGATCTTGATGTCGCGCTCGCGTTCGCGGCGGCTGTTGTCCGCCAGCATGCGCGAATGCAGTTCGCGCAGCGAGGCGATGGCGCCGTAGTCCAGATAGCGCCGGTACACGAAGGGTTCGACCAGACTGGCCAGCGCGCCGCCATGGGGCTGGGTCAGCGCACGCGCCTTCAACCACGCGTGGCGCTCCCAGGGCCGGCCCTGGCTTTCCAGATAGACCTCCAGGGCGGCGAAGGAGATGGCCGGCGGTCCGCTGGGACCATCCGGACGCAGGCGCGTGTCGACGCGGAACACGAAACCGTCAGCGGTGCGCTCGTCGAGCAGGCGCACCACCCGGCGCGTGGCCTGGGCAAAGAATTCCTGGTTCGAGATGGGCGCCGAGCCGTCGGTCCCACCGCCCTCTCCGTAGGCAAACACCAGGTCCACATCCGACGAGACGTTGAGCTCGCGTCCGCCGAGCTTGCCCATGGCCACCGGGATCAGCTGCTGTGCATTGCCCTTGTCGTCGCGCGGGGTGCCGTGCCTGGGACGCAGCGTCTGCTCCGCCGCCAGGCTTGCCTTGCATACCGCTGATTCGGCGAACTCCGACCATGCACCCATGACTTCCGCGAGATCGGCCAGGCCGTTGAGATCGCGCGCGGCCGTGTGCAGGAACAGCAGGTTGCGATCGCGCCGCAAGGTGCGCGCCAGGGCGTCCTCGTCGGCGGGATCGGTCCAGCCGGCCGGCAGCGTGGTGGCGAGGCGCAAGGATGATGTCGGCAGCAGCGCCAGCAGTCGCGCTTCCAGCGCGGGATCGGCGTGCAGCAGGGAGCGCGCGGCACGGCTCCCGGCCAGCAGGTTGGCGATGACGGTGTGGTCGGCAGCAGGCTGGGTGATCGTGGACATTCAGGTCAAGTCTTGGAGCGGCCAGGACCGAACCGGGATATCATCGCGGTTCGAGTCACAAAATCGGAATTCTGCAAGGGCGGGCTTGCCTGGGGGGGGCGTGCCCCACAGGCGCGACCGTCTCCTTGGCATCGCTACATGTTACGGCAATCCTGGATCTGGTTGATGCGCCTCGCGGCAGGCCTCGCCGCCGTGCTGGTCGTCCTGGTGTCTGCCGTGCTGCTGGTCGGGCGATTCTGGCTGGGCTCGCACCTCGACGAGTTCAGGCCGCGCATCGAGACCGCGCTCTCGCGGCAGGTGGCGGTCCATGCCCATATCGGCCACCTGTCGGCGGAGTGGCATGGCCTGCTGCCCGAATTCATCCTGCGCGATGTGCGTCTGCAGGACGCTCACGGCGAGGTCGATCTCAGCCTGGAATGGGTGCGGGCGCGCCTGGCCACGCTCCCGCTGCTCACCGGACGGGTCGACTTCGCGCGCCTTGAAATCGATCATCCGGTGGTGCGCGTGCAGCGTCGCGCCGACGGTCGCGTGGTGGTGGCCGGGATCCTGTTGCCGACACCGAGCGAAGAACCCGGTTCGCCGTTCCTCGACTGGCTGCTGGCGCAGCGCGAGGTGCGCATCAATGACGGCCGCCTGGAGTGGCAGGACGACCTCGCTGCGGGCCGCGTCCTGACTTTGCCGAAACTGCAGCTTCGCCTGCTGGGCAACGGGCGACGCCACCAGTTCGACCTGTCCGCCGGCGCACCGGCCGAGCTTGCGCGGGGCCTCAAGGTCACCGGGACGCTCGACGCCGACGATTCGAGCCACCTCGAGAAGTGGAGCGGGCTGATCGACGCGCGCGCCGACTTCCTGGACGTCGCGCAGTTGCGCGACTACCTGCGCGCGCCCGTCGATTGGCGCAGCGGCCGCGGCGGCATCGAGCTCGCGCTGCAGTTCGGTGCCGCCCAGGTGCAGGCGGTCCAGGCCGACGCGCGCCTCGATGCGGTGGCGCTGACCCTGGCGGACGACCTGCCGGAACTGCGCTTTGACCGCCTCTCGGGTCACCTGGGCTTCCAGCGTGTGGCTGGCGGCTTCAGCCTGACGGCGCGCCAGTTGCTGGCCCAGGGGGCACTGGCCGACGGAGCGCCGCAGGTGCGCCCGGCCGACGTCGACCTGCGCATCGATGCCACAGGCGGCAGCGCACGTGCCGACGTCGCCAACCTGGGCGCGCTGGCCGCCTTGACCGAGTCGCTGCCGCTGCCGCCCGACCTGCGCGCCATTGTGCGCAGCCGTGCGCCGACCGGCCTGGTGCAGGGGCTGTCGGCCGACTGGCATGGCAGCCTCGGCAAACTGGGGACCTTCAAGGTGCGTGCGCGCATGTCCGACCTCGGCATGGCGGCCGCGGATGGCCAGCCCGGCGTGCGCCATCTCAGCGGTTCGCTGCAGGCCGACCAGGCGGGCGGCACGCTGGCGATCGATTCCAAGGATCCCGTCGTCAGTCTGCCCGAGGTGTTTCCACAGCCGATCACGCTGCGCCAGCTGCAGCTGGCGGCGCACTGGACGCGTCACGCGGACACGGCCGATGTCACCATCGATCGCCTGCACCTGGACGACAGCGACCTGGTCGGCGACGTCACGGGCACGCTGCGCATCGAGGGCGGCAAGCCGCGGCAAAGCCGTCTGAGCGGGCTGTTCGACCGCATCGAGGTGCCGGCGGTGCCGCGTTTCCTGCCGCTGGTGGTCTCGCCCGATGCGCGTGCCTGGCTGGCGACGGCACTGCGCGCAGGGCATGCGCACCAGGTCAGACTCGATCTGCAGGGCGATCTGCACGATTTCCCCTTCGCGCGCGCCGGCAGTGGCACCTTCCAGGTGCATGTGCCGGTGGAGGGCGCGCGCCTGGACTACGCACCCGGCTGGCCGGCGCTGACCGCCGTCCGTGGCACGGTGGATTTCGACGGGCCCGCCATGACGGTGCGTGCCAGCGAAGCCCACGAAGACCGCCTGGTGGCGCGCGACGTGGTGGCCAGGGTCGCCGATCTGGACGCCGCACAGCCGGTCCTGGCAGTGCATGGCCAAGTGTCCGGCCCGCTGCAGTCGGGCCTCGACTTCATCCTGCAGACGCCGCTGCGGCGCGCACTCGGCACCTTCGCAGGCACTTTCCAGGCCAGTGGCGAGGGTAGCGTTGCGCTGGAACTGGCCATCCCGCTGAACCGCGTGGGTGATACCACGGTCGACGGCCTGCTCGACGTCGACAGTTCGGCCCTGCGCGACCCCAAGGGCGAGATACCGCCGATTGCGAGCCTGCACGGGCGCCTGCATTTCACCGATCGCATGGTCGCGGCCGACGGGCTGACCGCCCGCGTGCTGGGCGGCCAGGCGCAGGCCGCGCTGAAGAGTGCGCCCAATGGCGACGTGCTGCTCGATGTGCATGGTCAGCTCGACGGTCTTGAAGTCGACCGCCAGTTCACCCATGGCCGGCTCGATTTCGTGCGTGGCGAGGGCGACTGGGACGGACACTTCCGCTTCGGCGACACCACCAGCACCCTCGAAATCGACGGCCACTTGCCGGTCTATGGCACGCCCGCCGAAGTCAAGGTGCGCCAGCGCGACGGACCGCTCACCCTGACCGCCCATGGCGCGCCGCCGTGCGCACGCGTGGTGCGGGAATATGTCCCGTTCCTGGCGCCGGAAGCGGAGGGTGCCTTGGAATGGGAGGTCAGCGTGCGCCATGATCGGACGGCCGACGTAATCAGCGGCAGCGGCAGCTGCCGCATGTTCGGCCGGCCGGCGCAGATGACGCTGGCCGGGGCTGCCGATGCCTTCGCCGTCGACATCGGCGGCGGCATCGACGGCGCCGCGCTGCAGGGCCTGGCACCCGCGATCCCGGCCGGCGTCCTGACCGGCAGCACGCGCTGGGACGTGCATGTCGACCAGCGTCCCGGCCAGCCGCTGGTGCGCATCCTTTCGGATCTGCGTGGCCTGCGTGTCGACGTGCCGCCGCCCTTCGGCAAGGCGGCAGCGGACGCCATGCCGGTCCGCGCCGCCATTGGACGCCTGCGTGGCACCACCGAGCTCTATCTCAGTGGCGGTGTCGATGGCGTGCTCGGCTTTGCGGGCCTGATCCCGACCACTGCCGACGAGAGCCTGCACCGCCTCGCGGTGCGCATCGGCGGCGCCGCCGTGCTGCCATCGAGCGAGGGCATCAGCGTCAGCGGCACGCTGGCAAAGGTCGACGTGGCAGCGTGGCGCAGCGCGCTGGGCGGCGCGCAGCCGGCGCCGGCTGCGCATCCGGCCGCCGCGGCCAGTGCCGCCGCCCCGGCGTCCGGCGTGGCAGGGCTCGCGCAGTTGCCACTCAGTGCCGACGTGCAGATCGAGCAGATGACCTCCGGCCGCTTCCGCTTTGAAGGCCATCGCTGGCAGGTGCATCGGCAGGGCAGTGCCTGGCATGTGCAGGCGCGTGGACCGCAGATCGAAGGCGAGGCCGACTGGTCCGGCGAGGGCAGCGGACGACTGACGGCGCGGCTCGATCGTCTGGTCCTGGGCGGTGACGCCGGTGATGCCGGTGCCGCCGGCAGCGCTGCGCCAGCCGACAGCAAGGCAGGGCGGGCGCTGCCGGTGGTCGATGTCGATGTGCGCGAGTTCGAGCTTGACCGTCACCCTTATGGTCACCTCGAACTGCGCGGCGAACCGGAGGCCGAGGGCTGGCACATCGCGCGCCTGGCGCTCAGCCGCGAACAGGGCAGCCTGAGCGCCGAAGGGCACTGGGTGGACCGGCCAGGGCGCAGCCGCACGCGCCTCAAGGCCCAGATCGATGCCACCGACACCGGTGCGCTGCTGCAGGCGCTGGGCTATGGCAAGGTGCTCAGCCGCGCCAAGACGCGCCTCAGCGCCAGCCTGGACTGGCCGGGAGATCCCGAGGATTTCGCCACCGCGCGCCTGGCCGGCAGCCTGGACCTCGACAGCCAGGCTGGCCAGTTCCTGACCCTCGAGCCCGGCGTGGGCCGTCTGCTGGGACTGCTCAGCCTGCAGGCGCTGCCGCGCCGGATCACGCTGGACTTCCGCGACATCTTCAGTCAGGGTTTCGCATTCGACGCCATCAAGGGTCATTTCGATATCGACCACGGCACCATGCAGACCCAGAACCTCGAAATGGCCGGGCCAGCGGCCCATGTGAAACTGGCCGGCAAGGTCAGCCTCGCCAGCGAGACCCAGGACCTCGACGTGCGCGTGCAACCCGCGATCGGCGACAGCATCTCGATTGCCACCACAGCCATAGCAGGGCCCGTGGTCGGGGCCGGCGCGTGGCTGGTACAGAAGATCCTGAGCAATCCCTTCGACAAGATCCTGACCTACGAGTACCACGTGTCGGGCAGCTGGGACGATCCGCAGGTGGTGCGCATGGCGCGCCTGGCGCCGGCCACGCCGCCCGGCCAGAACGACGGCGCCAAGGGGGAACAGCCGTGAGCTTCGAACAGTCTGCAGCCTTCAAGGTGGCTGCCTTGCAGATGGTGTCCGGCAGTGTGGTAGCCGACAACCTGGCCGCCGCCGACGCGCTGCTTGCGCAGGCCGCCGCCGCGGGCGCAGTGCTGGCAGCGCTGCCCGAGTATTTTCCCATCATGGGACGCGCCGACGCCGACAAGGTGGCAGTGCGCGAAGCCGAAGGCGACGGTCCGATCCAGGCGTTCCTGGCGGATGCCGCGCAGCGCCACGGCCTGTGGATCGTCGGCGGCACGCTGCCGCTGGCCTGTGCCGATCCTGCCAGGGTGCGCAACACCACGCTGGTGTTCGATCCCGCCGGCCAGCGCCGTGCGCGCTACGACAAGATCCACCTGTTCGGCTTCCACCGCGGCCAGGACCAGTACGAGGAATCGCGCACCATCGAGCCGGGCAGCCAGGTGGTCGCCATCGATACGCCTTACGGCCGCTGGGGGCTGTCGGTGTGCTACGACCTGCGTTTTCCCGAACTGTACCGGGCGATGGGTGCGCCGGAACTGATCTTCGCGCCGGCGGCTTTCACCGACACCACCGGGCGCGCGCACTGGGAATTGCTGGTGCGTGCGCGCGCGGTCGAAAACCTGGCCTATGTCATTGCACCAGGGCAGGGCGGCCGGCATGCCTCGGGGCGCGAGACCTTCGGTTCCACCATGATCGTCGACCCCTGGGGCGAGGTGCTGGCCTGCCAGCCCAAGGGCCCTGGCTGCGTGATCGCCGAAGTCGACCCGCAGCGTCTGTCGGCATGGCGCGCCAGCCTGCCGGCGCTCGAACATCGCACACTGGCCGTGCAGGCCTGAACCGTCGTCAACCTTCACCGCATGCCACCGGATTCCACGCCATGACCGCTACCGCACTGTTCCAGCCGACGCCGCTGTTCCGCACGGCCCAGACCCAGCTGCTCGATCCTTTCGGGCTGGACTTGCGCCAGCTGGATCAGGTGCTGGGCCAGATCCTGGCACGCGACGTCGACTATGCCGACCTCTACTTCCAGTACAGCCGCTCTGAGGGCTGGAGCCTCGAGGAAGGCCAGGTCAAGTCGGGTGCCTTCCACATCGAGCAAGGTGTGGGCGTGCGTGCCGTGAGCGGCGAGCGCACCGCCTTCGCCTATTCGGACGACATCAGCCTCGCGTCGCTCGAGAAGGCGGCCCAGGCCACGCGCGCCATCGGACGCCAGGGTGGCCAGGGCAGCGCCGCACTGGCTCGGCTGAACCCGTCGGCCAGTCTGTACGCCAGCAGTGATCCGCTTGCCAGCCTGCCCGATGCCGACAAGATCCGCCTGCTCGAGCGCCTGGAACGCTTCGCGCGCGCGCTCGATCCGCGCATCACGCAGGTGCTGGCCAGCCTGGCGGGTGAATTCGAAGTCGTGCTGGTGGCCCGCAGCGACGGCGTGATGGCGGCCGACGTGCGTCCGCTGGTCAGGGTGTCGCTGCAGGTGATCGTCGAGCATCAGGGCCGGCGCGAACAGGGCAGCGCCGGCGGCGGTGGCCGCGGCGACTACGGCTGGTTCACCGATGAGCTGCTGCAGGAATACGCGCGCCAGGCGGTCAGCCAGGCGCTGACCAATCTCGACGCCGATGCGGCGCCTGCCGGCAGCATGACCGTGGTCCTGGGCCCCGGCTGGCCGGGCATTCTGCTGCACGAAGCCATCGGTCACGGGCTCGAAGGCGATTTCAACCGCAAGGGCAGTTCGGCCTTCGCCGGCCGCATCGGCGAACGAGTCGCTGCGCCCGGCGTGACCGTGCTCGACGACGGCACCCTGTCCGGGCGGCGTGGTTCGCTCAATATCGACGACGAAGGCAATCCCACCCATCGCACCGTGCTGATCGAGGACGGCATCCTGCGCGGCTATATCCAGGACAGCCTGAATGCCCGGCTGATGAAGATGCCACTGACCGGCAACGGCAGGCGCGAATCCTTCGCCCACATCCCGATGCCGCGCATGACCAATACCTACATGCTGGCGGGCAGTCATCCGCCCGGCGAAATCATTGCCTCGGTGCGGCAGGGTCTGTACGCCAGCAATTTCGGCGGTGGTCAGGTCGACATCACCAGCGGCAAGTTCGTGTTCTCGATGTCCGAGGCGTGGCTGATCGAGGACGGGCGGCTGACGCGGCCGGTCAAGGGCGCCACGCTGATCGGCAACGGACCCGACGCGCTCACGCGCGTGTCGATGATCGGCAACGATCTGGCGCTCGATGCCGGCGTCGGCGTGTGCGGCAAGGAAGGGCAGAGCGTACCGGTGGGTGTCGGCCAGCCCACCCTGCGCATCGACGGCCTCACGGTGGGCGGCACCGCCTGAACGTTTGATATACTGGCAGGTCTGCCATACGGCGCCGCATCGGGCGCCCGGGAAAACGCACACCATGGAATCGCTTCTTCACAAGACCGACGACGTCCGCATCAAGGAAATCAAGGAACTGGTGCCCCCGTCCCACCTGTTCCGCGAGTTGCCGGCGTCCGACCGCGCCGTCGAGCTCACCTACGAAACGCGCCGCGACATCCACCGCATCCTGCACGGCAGCGACGATCGCCTGCTGGTGGTGGTCGGCCCTTGCTCGATCCACGATGTCGATGCCGCGCTCGAGTATGCCGGCCGGCTGAAGCGCGTGCGCGAAGCCCTGGTCGACGACCTCGTCGTGGTGATGCGCGTCTACTTCGAAAAGCCGCGCACCACGGTGGGCTGGAAAGGCCTGATCAACGATCCCATGCTCGACGGCAGCTTCCGTATCAACGAAGGCCTGCGCATCGCGCGCCACCTGCTGATCGACCTCAACGAGCTCGGCGTGCCTGCGGCCACTGAATTCCTCGACCTGATCACGCCGCAGTACGTGGCCGACCTGATCAGCTGGGGCGCGATCGGCGCGCGCACCACCGAAAGCCAGGTGCACCGCGAACTGGCGTCCGGACTGTCGTGCCCGGTCGGCTTCAAGAACGGCACCGACGGCAACCTCAAGATCGCGGTCGACGCGCTGCGCGCCAGCCGCCAGCCGCACCATTTCCTGTCGGTCACCAAGGGCGGACATTCGGCCATTGTCGCCACCCAGGGCAACGAGGACTGCCACGTGATCCTGCGTGGCGGCAAGCAGCCCAATTACGATGCGGCCAGCGTCGACCAGGCCGCGCGCGAGCTCGCTGCGGCAGGGCTCGAGCCGCGCATCATGATCGATTTCAGCCACGCCAACAGCCTCAAGGATCCACAGAAGCAACTGCTGGTGAATGCGGACGTCGCGGCGCAGATTTCCGCGGGCGACCTGCGCATTTCGGGCGTGATGATCGAAAGCCATCTGGTGGCCGGTCGTCAGGACCTGGTGCCGGGCTGCACGCTCACCTACGGGCAGAGCATCACCGACGGCTGCATCAGCTGGGAACAGACCGAAAGCGCGCTCGAGGAACTCGCCCTGGCGGTGCGTGCCCGCCGCCGCGTCCACAACCAGCCGGACTGAGGAACTGCACCATGTCGGAACACGGGGTCCACGTTCACGCAGCGCATGACCATGCGCTGGAACACGCGGCGGAGCATGGTGACGGGCTGGCGCGGCAGATTGCCGTGTTCACGGCCGTGCTCGCGGCCATGGGTGCAATGGTCGGCTTCCTGGGCGGCGAGGCCCAGAAAGAGGCTCTGATCTTCAAGAACGACGCCGTGCTGTACAAGGCGCATGCTTCGGACCAATGGTCCTTCTACCAGGCCAAAAGCACCAAGCAGCACATCATGTCGATGGCAGCGCAACTGGCCCCGGAAGACAAGCGCGCCGGCTTCCAGAAGGAGGCCGATCGCTACGAGGGCGAGAAGAAGGACATCAAGTCCAAGGCCGAGGAATTCGACCGCAAGTCGGTCGAAGCCGAGGCGGAAAGCCAGCGCGCGCTGCAACCGCATACCCGACTCGAGCTGGCCATGAGCATCATCCAGATCTCGATCGCGCTGGCCTCGGTCACGGTGCTGACGCGTCAGCGCTGGCTGCTGGTGGCCGCCTTGAGTGGCGCCGCGGCGGCACTGGGCCTGATCGGCTACGCCTACGCGGGCTGAAGGCAGGGCCGCCACCCTCTGCAGGGCAGCGGCAGGCAGGCGAAGCCGGACTCAGCCCTCGAGCTTCTTCTTGAGGTTGTTCAGGCCGCCCTGGTAGACGCCGGTGATCAGCTGCGTGGCGCCGGCATCACTTTCGGCTTCGGGCGGCTTGTCCGCCGGATTCTTGCGCTTGAAATGGCCCACCCAGGTCACGGTGGTCATGCCGTCCTTGCCGGCCTTGACCGTGACGGTCGACTTGTAGCCCGTGATCGGCAGCGGCGATTCGATGATGCGATAGCTGAAGCTGTGCGCGTGTTCGTTGAATTTCAGCAGCTCCTCGGTGAAGCTCGGGCCGTCCTTGATGGTCAGCTTGCGAACCGCGCCAGGCTGGTTGTTCTTGCCCTTGACCAGTTCGTCCTTGGCAAAGCCCGGGTGCCACTTGTCCAGACTGTCAAAGTCCTTGAGTGCGGACCACACGGCTGCGGGACTGGCCTTGATGTCGACGGACTCGGTGACGGTCAGTGGGCCAGGGGCGGCGGCCAGCGCCAGGACGGGGGCTGCCAGGAAGGCGGCAGTGAGGGTGTTGCGCAGCATGGCGGGAGTCTCCAGTGTTGGTTTTGATGGCCTGCTGCCAAGGCAGGCAATTGTCCTGGACAGCGAAATCACCAAAAGGTTCACGCGCGTACCGTGGTGATGCGCAGCCGGGGGTATAATGGCGCGCTGTTTACTCCCCTCCGCGGTGTCCGGGACATCCCATCAGTGAAGACCCAATTTCTAGAATTCGAGCAGCCGATCGGCGAGCTCGAGGCCAAGATCGAAGAACTGCGCTTTGTGCAGGAAGATTCGGCGGTGGACATCTCGCAGGAGATCGCCCGCCTGCAGAAAAAGAGCCAGACCCTCGCCAAGGACATCTACGCCAAGCTCAATGCCTGGCAGGTCGCCCAGGTCGCGCGCCATCCGCAGCGGCCGTATGCGCTCGATTATTTCGAAGGCATGCTGAGCGATTTCGTCGAACTCCACGGTGACCGTTCTTTTGCGGACGACCCGGCGATCGTGGGCGGCCTGGCGCGCTTCGAGGGGCGTTCGGTGCTCGTGATCGGCCACCAGAAGGGCCGCGACACCAAGGAGCGCATCTACCGCAATTTCGGCCAGCCACGCCCGGAAGGCTACCGCAAGGCACTGCGCCTGATGCGTCTGGCCGAGCGTTTCCGGCTGCCCATCCTGACCTTCATCGATACGCCGGGCGCGTATCCCGGCATCGGTGCCGAGGAGCGCAGCCAGTCCGAGGCCATCGGTCGCAACCTGTTCGAGATGTCTGGCCTCAGGGTGCCCATCATCTGCACCATCGTCGGCGAGGGCGGATCCGGCGGTGCGCTGGCGGTGGCGGTGGGCGACGCCACGCTGATGCTGCAGTATTCCATCTACTCGGTGATCTCCCCCGAGGGCTGCGCCGCCATCCTCTGGAAGACCCCGGAGCGCACCTCGGACGCTGCCGAAAGCCTGGGCATCACGGCCAACCGGCTGAAAAGCCTGGGCCTGATCGACGCCATCGTGCCGGAGCCGCTGGGCGGTGCCCATCGCGATCCGGGCGCGGTCATGCAGTCGCTGCGCAAGGCGATCCATGAGCAGTTCACGCTGCTCGACGGCCTGTCCCCGGATGATCTGGTCAAGCGTCGCCACGACCGGCTGATGGGGTATGGACGCTACAAGGAAATCTCGGTCGCCTGAACGGCCGGCCGGCGGCGATCCCGTCAGCGCACTTGCACATGCGCTGCTGGACGCCGGACTGGGCGCCGGCAGCCGGCTGTGCGTGGCTTACAGCGGCGGTCTCGATTCGACCGCGCTGCTGCATGCCCTGTGCCTGCTGCGGCCTGCCCTGGGCTTCGATCTGGCCGCTGTCCATGTCGATCACCGCCTGCACCCGGATTCGGCCAGCTGGGCGGACCATTGCCGCCGCCAGACGGCCAGTCGTGACGTGCCCCTGACCGTGCTCGAGGTCCGTGTGGCTGGCGGCGCCGGTATCGAGGCGGCGGCGCGCACGGCGCGCTACGCCGCGCTGGCCGGCATCGACTGCGACCGGCTGCTGTTCGCACACCAGCGTGACGATCAGGCCGAGACCGTGCTGCTCGCGCTGCTGCGCGGCGCCGGCCCGGCCGGTCTCGCGGCCATGGGCGCCGATGCGGTGCGTCCCGGTCACCCGCTGGGTCAGGCACCGCTGCGTCCCTGGCTGGGGATCGAACGCAGCGCGCTGCTGCAGTGGGCGCAGACCCAGGGACTGGCCTGGATCGAAGACCCCTCCAACCAGGATCTGCGCCTCGATCGCAACTTCCTGCGCCAGACAATAGGACCGGCACTCGGCCGCCGTTTTCCCGGCTGGCGCGCGGCGCTGGCGCGCAGCGCCCAGTGGGCCGCCGAATCGCAGCAGCTGCTCGAAGAACTGGCGCTGCAGGATCTGGCCGCCCTGGGGCCGGCACGGCCGGACGCCGATCCCTGCCTGCTGCCGGGCAGTTGCACGGCCTGGTGTGCGCTGTCGGGACCGCGTGCGCGCAATCTGTTGCGTCTGCTGCTGGCGCAGCGTGGCTTGGGTGCGCCGCCAGCGGCGCGCCTGCTGGAGTGGTGGCGCCAGCTCGGCGCCGGCCACGACCGCCTGCCCGAACTGGCGTGGGCGGGCGTGGTGCTGCGCCGCTGGGGCGGACGCCTGTGGCTCGAGCCGCAGCTGCCGTCCCCGGACCTTGGCGGCGAACGGCTCTGGTCGCCCGACGGTCCTGCTTTGCACATTGCGCACGCCGGCGAGCTTTCAGGCGCCCTGTCGGCCTGCGGCACAGCCGGCGCCGGACCCGGTGTGGAGTCGCCGTCCGTCCTGCGCGCCGGTTGCGGGCCCCTGCTGATGACGCCCTGCCGCGGCAGCGAGCATCTGCACCTGCACGCGGGCGGTCCCGGCCGCGAACTGCGCAAGCTGTTCCAGGAGCGTGGCATTCCGCCGTGGCGGCGCCTGCGCATGCCGGCACTGCGCGCTGGCGGCCGGCTGGCGGCGGTCGCGGGGCTGGGCGTGGCAGCCGAATTCCAGGCCGCGCCGGGCGCCGCAGGCTGGCGCATCCTGTGGCAGGACGCTGCCGTGTCGCAGGCCCATCATCAAGCGTGGTAAGCAAGCGGCCGTCGTGGTATCATTTTTGGCTTTGTCAATCATTACCTTAGCGGAGCAGCCATGGCTACCGAACGCACCCTCTCGATCATCAAACCCGACGCCGTCGCCAAGAACGTCATCGGCCAGATCTACAGCCGCTTTGAAGGCGCCGGTCTGCGCATCATCGCCGCGCGCATGATCCACCTGTCGCGCCAGGAGGCCGAAGGCTTCTACGCGGTGCACCGCGAGCGTCCCTTCTTCAAGGATCTGGTCGAGTTCATGATTTCCGGTCCGGTGATGGTCCAGGCGCTGGAAGGCGAGGGCGCCATCCTCAAGAACCGCGATCTGATGGGCGCCACCGACCCCAAGAAGGCAGCGCCGGGCACCATCCGTGCCGATTTCGCCGACAGCATCGATGCCAACGCGGTGCATGGTTCGGATGCCGCCGAAACGGCGGCGGTTGAAATCGCCTACTTCTTCCCCACCCTCAACGTCTACAGCCGCTGAACAGGACAGGGATCCGGCACCATGGCGGTCAATCTGCTCGACCTCAATCTTGCCCAGCTCGAGACCTACGTCGAAGGCCTGGGCGAGAAGCGCTTTCGCGCCAGGCAGCTGATGCGCTGGATACACCTGTACGGGCAGGACGACTTCACGCAGATGAGCGATCTCGCGCGCAGCCTGCGCGAGAAGCTGTCGCTCGAAGCCGTGGTCGCCCCGCCCCGGCTGCTGGCCAGTCATGAATCCGACGACGGCACCCGCAAGTGGGTGCTGGAGGTCGGTGCCGGCAATGCCATCGAAACCGTGTTCATCCCGGAAGGCGACCGCGGCACGCTGTGCGTGTCCTCGCAGGTCGGGTGCGCGCTGGCGTGCACCTTCTGTTCCACCGGTCACCAGGGCTTCAACCGCAACCTCACGACCGCCGAGATCATCGGCCAGCTGTGGTGGGCCAACCGTGCCCTGGGGCGCGATCCCAAGGGCGAGCGCGTCATCAGCAACGTGGTGATGATGGGCATGGGCGAGCCGCTGGCCAACCTGGACAATGTCGACGCCGCGCTCGACATCATGCTCGACGACTTCGGCTACGGCCTGTCGCGGCGGCGCGTCACGCTCTCGACTTCCGGCATCGTGCCGGCACTCGACCGCCTGCGCGAGCGCCATCCGGTGGCGCTGGCCGTATCGCTGCATGCGCCCAACGACGCCTTGCGCGACCAGATTGTGCCGATCAACCGCAAGTATCCACTGGCCGAACTTCTGGCCGCCTGCCGGCGCTACCTCGAGGCTGCGCCGCGCGACTTTGTCACCTTCGAATATGTCATGCTGCAAGGGGTCAACGACAGCCCGGCGCACGCCCGCGAACTGCTCGCACTGGTAGCCGACACCCCTTGCAAATTCAACCTGATTCCCTTCAATCCCTTCCCGGGCAGCAACTACCGGCGCTCGCGACCGGAGGCGATCCAGGCCTTCCGCGATGTCCTGATGCAGGCCGGCTACGTGGTCACGGTGCGGCGCACACGTGGCGACGACATCGATGCGGCCTGCGGACAGTTGGCCGGGCAGGTGCTCGACAAGTCGCGCCGGGCCGAACGCATGGCTCGCGAGGCCGGACGATGAGCGTCAGCCGCCGCCTGCTGCTGTGTGCCGCAGCCTTGCTGCTGCTGTCCGGCTGCGTCAACCAGACCCACACCGGCGGACCGCCGCCGCCGTCGCCGGCGGCCCAGGAAGCAGCCCGGCGCGCTGAACTGCGCTATCGGGCCAAGGCGCACACCGATCTGGCAGCCGCCTATTTCGAACGCAAGCAGTTGGCCGTCGCCCTCGAGGAGA
>JAGWIJ010000138.1 GCA_028873535.1 Pseudomonadota bacterium | reverse complement strand
AAGGCCTGGAAGGACGCGACGTGGTGCTGCTGGGCGGCACCGGTCCGGTCGGCTCGGCCGCCGCCGTGCTGGCCTCGGGTGCCGGTGCGCGCGTGCGCGTAGCCTCGCACGTCGGCCTGGCGCGCGCGCGCATCGCCGCAGAAACCATCAACGCGCGCTACAGCGCGACCACCGAACCCGCCGACATGAGCGAGGTCAACGCCATCAACGCCCTGCTCGGCGAAGCCGAAGTGCTGCTCGGCACCGCCAAGGCCGGCGTGCAGGTTGCCTCGGCCGCCCAGCTGCAGGGCTGCGTGCGCCTCAAAGTGGCGGCCGACCTCAATGCCGTGGCGCCCGCCGGCATCGCCGGCATCGCACTGGGTGACCAGGGTGCGCCGCTGGCCTGCGGCAGTCCCAAGGCGGTCGGCATCGGCGCCCTCGCGGTCGGCAACATCAAGTACCAGGTCATGCACGGCATGTTCGAACGCATGCTCAACAGCAAGCAGGCGGTGTACCTGGATTTCCGCGACGCCTTCGCCTACGCACGCGAGAAGGTCGCCAGCCTCTGAGCCCCGCGCGCAGCGCTGTGCGCGCGCCATGCCTGGTCGTCGCCACCAGCGGCCGCCTGATCGCGGAGGCGCTGGCAGCCGGCGGCTGCACGGTCGATGTACTCGATGCCTTTGCCGATGCCGACTGCCGCGCCGCCGCGCGCTGCTGCACGGCGCTGCCGTGGAGCAGCGCGACCGATCCGGCGCCCGCAGCGGCGCCTCTGGAAGCGGCAACCCTGGCTTGGGCCCAGGCGCATCCTGGTGGCATCCTGCTGGCCGGTGCCGGATTCGAACATCGCCCGGCGCTGCTGGCCCGGCTCGCCGCTCATCTGCCCCTGGCCGGCACGCGTGCGCCGGCCGTGGCGCGTTGCAAGGATCCCTGGCAACTGGCCCAGGCCTGCGCGCAACGCGGACTGGCCACGCCGTCGCTGTGCCGTCCGGGAAGCCAGACAGCCGGCGGCTGGCTGCTACGCCGGACGGGCGCGTGCGGTGGCGCTCACCTGCGCACGGCGCGCCCCGACGATGGTGATGACGGCCGCCAGGTCTGGCAGCGTCACACCGCGGGCCAGGCCGTCTCGCTGCTGTTCCATGCCGGTGCTGGCGGCACCGTCGCGCTGTCGTGGCAACACCAGTATTGCGCGCCGACGCCACGGCAGCCTTGGCGCTTCGGCGGCGTGCTTGCCGTCGATCCTGCCGACGCACCATGGGCGCCAGCCATCGAACGCGCGGCACACCGGCTGGCTGGCGAATTCGGCTTGCAGGGGCTCAACGGCCTCGATGCCCTGTGGGACGGCGGCACGCTGTGGGTGCTGGAGATCAATCCGCGCCCGCCGGCAAGCTTTGCGCTGCTGCCCCCTGCTGCACGCGCACACTGGATCTGCGCCCATGTTGCGACCGCTGGCGCCGCATGGCACGACGCCGATGCTGCAACGCAGGAAAAAGATCCCGGCGCCGGCGCTGCCGAGGCGTGCGCCGGCGGATTCGCACGACATGCCTTGAATGCGGGCATGGCCGTGGTTTATGCTTCCACCCGGTTGTCGATTCCAGCCGATTTTCGATTCCCGCCCGGCTGCCATGATCTGCCCGTTCCGCCCTGTACTTTCGGGGCCGGTGATCCGGTGTGCAGTGTGCAGACAGAAGCAGGCGGCATCGAAAAGCTCAGGGCCCGCATAGGGTGCCTGCGGGAACGCCTGTTGCCTCTGGCTGGAGCGGATGTTCTTAGTTCTCTTTGAAGCCGGAGCACCAGGTCAAGCGGACTGCGTGATGCGGTCCGTCGGCACGGTCACGGAGAAGAGAACAACATGTCCGAACACGTCGGCGCATTCGCCAATCACCCGCTCAGCCTGCACCGGCTGTGCACGCCCCTGGTCGCTTCCCTGGTCGCAAACGCCGAGGCGCTGCGCCTGAAGCTAAGCCGCAGCCCGGAAGGCGCGCGCATCGTGGACGCTGGCATCGAGACCCCCGGCGGCCTGGAGGCCGGCCGGCAGATCGCCGCCATCTGCATGGGCGGCCTGGGCCAGGTGTCGCTGCAGGCCGGCCAGGGCGCGAGCCGGCTGGCCGTTACCGTCGGCAGCCTGCAACCGGTGCTGGCCTGTCTGGCCAGCCAGTACGCCGGCTGGAGCCTGTCTGCCGGCGAAGGCAAGAGCGCCTTCCACGCCCTCGGGTCAGGGCCGGCGCGCGCGCTGGCGCGCAAGGAAGCGCTGTTCGCCGAACTGGGCTACACCGACGTGCCGGTGGACGGCAGCGTGCTGGTCCTCGAAGTGGACCGCGCCCCGCCCGCCGAGGTCATTGCCAAGGTCAGCCGCGATACCGGCCTCGCACCTGCGGCGCTGACTTTCATCCTTACCCCCACGCGCAGCCTGGCCGGCAACTTCCAGGTGGTGGCGCGCGTGCTCGAAGTCGCGCTGCACAAGGCGCACGCCCTGGGCTTCGCACTCACCGACATCATCGACGGGCACGGCAGCGCGCCGCTGCCGCCGCCGGGTGCGGATTTCCTGAGCGGCATGGGGCGCACCAACGACGCCATCCTTTACGGCGGCAGCATCCAGCTCTATGTGCGTGGCAGCGACGAAGCCGCCGCCAATCTGGCCGCGCAACTGCCGAGCGCGAGCTCGCGTGACTATGGCAAGCCCTTCGGTCAGGTCTTCAAGGAATACAAGTACGATTTCTACCAGATCGATCCGATGCTGTTCGCACCGGCCGCGGTCACCGTGAGCAACCTCGACAGCGGCCGCAGCTTCCAGGGCGGCAGCGTCGACGAGGCCCTGCTGCGCGCTTCCTTCGGGACCGGAACCGCCTGATGCAGACCAGCGCGCGTGCGATCGCCATCGTCACCGACGATCCCGGCTGGCACGGACGCCAGCTGGTGAAGGCGTTCGCCGCGCGCGACTGCCGTGCCGCCTTCCTGCGCCTGCAGGACTGCAGCTTCGATCTGGCGGGCAGCGCAGGCATCGTGCTGGGCACCGACTGGGCACAGCTGCCGGATGCGGTGTTCGTGCGCGGCGTGCCTGGCGGCACGCTGGAACAGGTGATCCTGCGCCTGGACGTGCTGCACGCGCTCAAGCTGCTCGGCGTGCCGGTCTACAACGACGGTCGCGCGATCGAACGCACCGTCGACAAGGCGATGACGAGTTTCCTGCTGCACCGGGCCGGCGTTCCCACGCCGCCCACCTGGGCCTGCGAGGACGCCGGTCAGGCCCAGGCACGCCTGCATGCGGAATGGGCCCAGGGCCACGCCGTGGTCATCAAGCCGCTGTTCGGTTCGCAGGGCGAGGGCTTGCGCCGGCTGGCGTCGGGCCAACCGCTGCCGGCGCTCGACGAATACCAGGGCGTGGCGTATCTGCAGCGCTTCGTGCCGCCCGCCGGCGGCGTCAACCGCGATTTCCGCGTGTTCGTGATCGGCGGGCGCGTCGACTGCGCCATGGCGCGCTTCGGGACGGACTGGATCAACAACGTCGCACAGGGCGCGCGCTGCGAAGCCGTCGCTGCCGGCGGCGATCTCGAACGCCTGGCGCTGGACGCCGTGCGTGTGCTCGACATGGACTATGCCGGCGTCGACATCCTGATCGGCGCCGACGGTCGTGCCCAGGTGCTGGAGGTGAACAGCGTGCCGGCCTGGTATGGCCTGCAGTCGGTCACCGAACACCGCATCGCCGAGCGCCTGGCGGACGACCTGCTGCGGCGCCACGTGCATGTGCCCGGGCGGCGTGCCGGGCCGGTACAGGACGCTGCGCTGCACGCCGCCGCCGGTCTTGCGCTGGCGGTCGGCCCGTGAACCGCGCCGCCGCGATGCCGCTGCACGATGACCCTGCCGCAGCGTGCGCCTGGCAGACGCCGGCCGCCCTGGCCGCCCTGGTGCGTGACTGCTGCGCGCAGGACGTGCGCGCCTTCAAGCCCGGCAACGTGTCGGTCGCAGCGCCCGGCCATGCCATGGAGGCGTCACATTTCCTGCGCAGCGCCGCCGCCGCCGCCATTCCGCTGGCCAGCCGTGGAGCGCGCGTGGGTGCACGCGTCGAAGCCGCAATCGGCGCCACCTGGCAGGTGGTCGACTGCAACACCAACCTGGGCATCGTGCTGCTGCTCGCACCGCTGCTCAAGGCGGCCGAACAGCCCGCCAGCGCGCGCGCCGGCGAAAACCGGCTGCGCGAGGTGCTGGTCGACACGCTGGCGGCACTGGACCGCGAAGATGCCGCGGCCTGCTACCGCGCCATCCGCCAGGCCCGGCCCGGTGGCCTGGGACACAGCGGCCACCACGACGTGGCCGACGAACCGCGCGTCACGCTGCTGGCCGCCATGCAGGAAGCTGCGGCGCGCGATGGCGTCGCCTTCGAGTACGTCAGCGGCTTTGCGCAGGTTTTCGAGACCGGCGTGCCCTGCCTGCGCGCCAGTGCTGCCGCCGGCGAGGCCGAGCTGTGGGCGCTGACACGCTGTTTCCTCACGCTGCTGGCGGCACGCCCGGACAGCCATGTGGTGCGCCGCCATGGCGCGGCGCTCGCCAACCAGGTGAGCGCGACAGCGGCGGCGCTGCTGGCGCGCTGGCAGACCGCCAGCACAGCGGCGATGTGGCCTGTGCTGCGCGAATGCGATCGCGACTGGAAGGCCGCCGGCATCAATCCGGGCACCACGGCCGACCTGGTGGTGGCCTCGCTTGCCGTCATGCGGTTGCAGCAGGCTCGCGGATATAATGGCGCACGGCACACGCCGGGCGCCCTGGTTTTGCGGGAGCGACCGCAAGCTGTCGCCCCCGGAAAGAGCGTGTGGGCTCCCTCCCACGAGTGTTGAACCAAGTCGAAATACAAGGAGATCGAAGCATGGCAAAGATTGATCGCATGTTGGTTGGTGAGTCCCTGGTCGGCGACGGCAACGAAGTTGCCCACATCGACCTGATCATTGGCCCGCGTGGCAGCGCCGCCGAAAGCGCGTTCGCCAACTCCCTGGTGAACAACAAGGACGGTTTCACCGCCCTGCTCGCCGTGGTCGCCCCGAACCTGGCCGTCAAGCCGCATACCGTGATGTTCAACAAGGTCACCATCAAGGGTGCCAAGCAGGCCGTGCAGATGTTCGGCCCGGCCCAGCGCGGCGTCGCCATGGCGGTTGCCGACAGCGTCGAAGACGGCACCATCCCGCTGGCCGAAGCCAACGACGTCTTCATTTCGGTGGGCGTGTTCATCCACTGGGATGCGGCCGACGACACCAAGATCCAGGACTTCAACTACCAGGCCACCCGCGAGGCCATCCAGCGCGCTGTCGCTGGCACCCCGCTGCCGGCCGAAGTGGTCGCCAAGAAGAGCAGCGCTGCGCACCCGTTCGCCGCGCACAACTGAGTTCAGCCCTTCGGGGTCGACCGGTTGCCGCCCCGCATCTGCGGGGCATGGAGAAGCCCCGCCCCGTGCGGGGCTTCTGTTTTTCCGGCGTCAGCCCGGTTCAGGCCGGCCCGAGCTGGCCGGCATGCAGCGCGGACGCGACCAGCGCGCCGGCCAGTCCGAGTGCCTGCAGCCGCTCCAGATCAGCACGCCCACGCACGCCGCCGGCGGCGTAGATGCGCCGGTCCGGTGCCGCGGCCAGACAGGCCTGCAGGCGCGCGAAATCCGGTCCCTGCGCCATGCCGACGCGCGCCAGTGTCATCACCACCACGCGTTGCGGCCAGTGCTGTGGCAATTGCCACCAGCGCGCATCGCCGCGCAGGCCGGCGCCGTCGAAATCCAGCGACAGCACGCAGTGCGCCGCACACGCCGTGCCCGACAGGTCGGCGTGATCGCGCAGCGTTTCGCTGCCCAGCACCGGCAGCACGCGCGCGGTGCCGGCCGCCTGCAGCGTGGCCGCCGCGCGCAGCCCGTCGGCCGCGCTGCCGAAGCCGGCATCGAGCCACAAGGTGGTGGCCGGGAAGCGTTCGCGCAGACCTGCCAGCAAGGCCCATTGCGGCCGGCCGTGCATGATCGCGTCAAGGTCGGCGATGTAGGCGCTGCGGGCGCCTGATACCGCCAGCAGCGCCTCCAGCACGGGCTCCGGCGCACTGCCCGCCACCAGGGGCGAGCGCATCGCGGCATAGTCCTCGCGTTTGCCGGCACGCGCGGCCACCACTTCGCCTCCCAGCAAATCGAGCACTGGCAGCAGTTCGCAGGCTTGGTCATACTGGTGCCGATATCCTGCCTGACCAGGGGCCTGACGCCCTGCCTGAGCCGCGGTCACGCCTTCGTCTTTGCCATGCATCTGCTGATCCTCGAATACGTCACTGCCGGCGGACTGGGCCCGGCCGCCGAACAGCCCTTGTGCGCCGAAGCGGACGCCATGGCGCTGGCACTGGCACGCGATTTCGGCGGCCTGCAGGGCGTCACGGTGGCGCTGCCGCGCTGCCCCACCCTGCCCTGGCCCGGCACGCTGCCGGCCAGCGTGCAGCGCCTGCCAGGCTTGGCGCAGGAGGCATTTGTCGATCTGGTGGCCAGGCACGATGCGGTCTTGCTGGTGGCACCGGAAACCGCGCACATTCTGCACGCGCTGGCGCTGCAGGTCGAATCGCTGGGACGCCCCCTGCTGGGACCGAGTGCCGCCGCGATCGCCTGCGCAGGCGACAAATGGCGCTGCTTCCTGGCACTGGATGCCGCCGGCGTGCCGCAGCTGCCGACCTTCCCTGCCGCTTCCGACTGGCCCGACCTGGCGGGCCCCTGGGTGCTCAAGCCAGCCGACGGCTGCGGCTGCGAGGGCGTGCGCCGCTTTCCCGACCGCGCCACGGCGCGCGCGGCAGCCGGGCGGCTGACGGCGGCCGCTGGCAGCGACGGCAGCGGCGGGATCGAGGGCAGCGATGACGCCGCCACGCCGGCTTGGCTGGCGCAGCCCTGGCAGGCCGGCGTGGCCGCCAGCCTGACCCTGCTCAGCGGACCATCGACCGTGGAACTGCTGGCGGTGAATCGCCAGCGTATCCAGGTCGACGAACTGGGCCAGGTATCGCTCGCCGAAGTCGAGACCGGCACCCTGACGGACAGTGACGGCCGCCTCGCTGCACTGGCGCGCAGGGTCCATGCGGCGATTCCGGGACTGCACGGCATCTGGGGCATCGACGTGCTGCTGCAGGCCGACCGCGATTGCGTGGTCGAGGTCAATCCGCGCATCACCAGTGCCTACCCGGGCCTGGCAGCCGTGCTCCAGGACAATCCGGCACGCCGCTGGCTGGCCGCCGCCGAGCATCTGCCAGCGGCGATGCGCGACCCGGCGGCAGCGATCGGCATGCGCACCGGTGCCGCTGCGCTGTCGCCCAGGCCTGCCGGCTCGCCAGCGCCCGCCGCGGTGCTGGGCTGGGACATCGGCGGCGCCCATCTCAAAGTCGCTGCACTCGACCGCCACGGCCGCCTGATCGACGTCGTGCAGCTGCCGTGCGCGCTGTGGCAGGGCCTGGACCGTCTCGAGCCCCTGCTGGCGGAACTGTGCGGCCGCTGGGGTGCACCACAGCGGCATGCCCTGACC
>JAGWIJ010000022.1 GCA_028873535.1 Pseudomonadota bacterium | reverse complement strand
TGGCGGCCTTTGCACCTGGAGCGATGCCGCGCGCTTCTATTCCTGGCGCCGCGACGGCCGCACCGGCCGCATGGCCAGCGTGGTGTGGCTCGCGCCACCTGTATAATCGCCGGTCGCCCTTCGCAGACCAGACATGTCGATCCTGCTTGCCACCCTGACGGCCACCACCGCCGCTGGCGTTCTCTCATTTGCCTGTGCCGGCCTTGTCGCGCTGACCGCGCGGCCGCACTGGGTGCCCAAGCTGGTCAGCTACGCCATCGGCGCGCTGCTGGGCGCGGTGTTCCTGGAGATCCTGCCGCATGCGCTCAGCCTGGGGCAGCCGCCGCAGCTGGTGCTGGCGGCAGTGCTGGCGGGCATCCTGCTGTTCTTCGTGCTCGAACGGCTGGTGCTGTGGCGCCACGATCACGGCCATGACCATGGCGACGACGCCAGCGCGGCCAGCCACGCGCACGAACACGGCGGCGCGCGCACCGGCGCGATGATCGTGATCGGCGACAGCGTGCACAATTTCGTTGATGGATTGATCATCAGCGCCGCCTTCACCACCGAACCGCGGCTGGGCGTGATCACCGCGCTGGCCATCATCGCCCACGAAATCCCGCAGGAGACCGGCGATTTCCTGGTGCTGCTGCACGGCGGCCTGAGCCGGCGGCGCGCACTGATGATGAATCTCGTCTCGAGCGTGGCGATGGTGGTCGGCGGCGCACTCGGCGTGCTGGCACTGCACCAGCTGCAGACGGCAGTGCCGGTGCTGCTGGCGCTGGCCGCCTCGAGCATGATCTATGTCGCCGTGGCCGACCTGATTCCCGGCCTGCACCGCCGCGCCGGCCTGTCAGCGACGCTCTGGCAGGTGAGCCTGATCCTGCTGGGCGTGGGCACCATCCGCTTCGCCCACTGGCTGATCGGCGAGCCCTGAGGCAGCGTCTGTCTGCGCCGCCTCCGCCGCGGCTTCCCGGCGCGCGGCGCGGCGCCGGCGCTCCGGTGTGCCGAACAGGTACAGCAGGATCGCCAGCGGCACCAGGCCGTAGCACACCAGGGTCGCCAGCGCGACGATCCAGGAGTGCTCGGTGGCGGCCATCAGTACTACCACGTACAGCCAAGCGATTGCCACGATATACACGTCGTGCTCCCTGTCCAACTGTCGCAATGCAGCTTGCCGCCTGGCCTGCGCTTGGATAGGCTTGGGACAAGCCAGCTTCACGGCCGTCAGGCGGTGGGCAACCAAGTGCGCGCAGGGCCCGTTCACGGAGACCTCGCCGCATCCAAGAGCATGTGAGGAGGTTTCGCAATGGACGCTGCAGCATCTGCCCCCGCAGTCGACCGCATGGTCGCGGCGGCCGGGGAGGCCAATCGTCGCGTGGTCGAGGAGCTCATGCAGCAGCTCGCCAACCCGCACGGCATCGAATGGGCCGGATTCTATCGCGAGATCGCCGAGGCGGCTGCACGCGATGGGGGCAAGTGGCAGGAAATGCAGCAGCAGTACTACCAGGCGCAGCTCGAACTGTTCCAGCGCACGCTGGCGCGCAGCGCCGGCCAGGCCGAGGCGGACCAGGGCGAGGCGAAGGTGCCGGAGGACCGGCGATTCGCGGCCGCGGAATGGCGCGAGTACCCGCTGTTCGACTACCTGCGCCAGTCCTATCAGCTCACCTCCGACTGGCTCATGAACGCAGTCAGCGGACTCGATGTCAAGGAGGACACGCGCAAGCGCCTGACCTTCTACACGCGGCAGTACCTGGACGCGGTGGCGCCCTCCAATTTTCCGGCCACCAACCCGGAAGTGCTCAAGCTGGCACTCGACAGCGGCGGCGAGAACTTCTCCGCCGGTCTCAAGAACCTGCTCGAGGATCTCGAGAAGGGGCGCATGTCGATGACCGACGAGTCGGTGTTCGAGGTCGGCCGCAACATCGCCGTCACACCGGGCGCCGTGGTGTTCGAGAACGAGATGTTCCAGCTCATCCAGTACGCGCCGACCACCGACAAAGTCGCGGCGCGGCCGCTGCTGATGGTGCCGCCGTGCATCAACAAGTTCTACATCATGGATCTCGAGCCGGAGAACTCGCTGGTCCGCCACGCGCTCGATCAGGGCCACACGGTATTCCTGATGTCCTGGCGCAATATCGGGCCGAGCCTGGCGCAGACCACCTTCGATGACTATGTCGAGAAGGGCGTGATCGTCGCGCTGCGCGAGACCCTGGCAATCACGCGCGGCAAGAAGGTCGACACGCTGGGCTTCTGCATCGGCGGAACGCTGCTCGCCATGGCGCTGGCGGTGCTCGCCGCGCGCGGCGAGGAGCCCGCGGCCACGCTCACGCTGATGACCACCCTGCTCGACTTCAGCGACGTCGGCGACATCCGTGTCTACCTCGACGAGAACTTCGTCAGCCAGCGCGAACGCAAGTACGCCGGCGGCGGCATCGTGTCGGGCCGCGACCTGGCGATGGCGTTTTCCAGCCTGCGCGCCAACGACCTGATCTGGTCCTATGTGGTCAACAACTACCTCAAGGGACGCACACCCGAACCCTTCAACCTGCTGTTCTGGAACAGCGATGCCACCAACCTGCCAGGTCCGATGTACGCCTGGTACGTGCGCAACCTCTACCTTGAGAACCGGCTGGCCGATCCGGGGGCGCTGAGCATCGGCGGTACGCCGGTCGACCTTTCGGAGATCACCTGTCCGGCCTTCGTCTTCGCGGCGCGCGAGGACCACATCGTGCCGTGGCGCACCGCGTTCGAATCGGCGGCGCTGCTCGGCGGCGAGGTCGAGTTCGTGCTGGGCGCCAGCGGCCACATTGCCGGAGCCATCAATCCCGCGCGCCGCAACAAGCGCAACCACTGGACCGGCAGCTTTCCCGCCGCCAGTGCCGACGCCTGGCTGGAGCACGCCGACTCGGTCCCGGGCAGTTGGTGGAATACCTGGACCGGCTGGCTGGATACGCACAAGTCCGGCAAACCGGTGGCGGCGCGCAGCAAGCTTGGGGATGCGCGGCATCCCCCGATCGAAGATGCGCCCGGACGCTATGTGCGGGTGCGCAGTGAGCAGGCCGAATGAAACGAGCCTGCAGATGAGTGAGTCGGGTAGTTCATACAAGGTGAGGAGAGCAAGATGAGCAAGCGTACCGTGCTGGTGACAGGGGGAATGGGCGGACTGGGAGAATCCATCTGCACCAAGCTGGCGGACCTGGGATACGAGGTGATCACCACCCACTCGCCGGGCAATACCAAGGCCCCGGGCTGGCTTGCCGAAATGAAGGCGCGTGGCTACGACTTCCATGCCTATGGCGTGGATGTGGGCGATGCGGAGGATTGCGCGCGCGTGCTGGCACGCATCCAATCGGAAGTGGCGCCCATCGACGTGCTGGTGAACAACGCCGGCATCACGCGCGACATGACCTTCAAGAAAATGACCAAGGTCGACTGGGACGCCGTCATCAACACCAACCTCAACAGTGTCTTCAACATGTGCAAGCCGGTGGTGGACGGCATGGTCGAGCGCGGCTGGGGCCGCGTGATCAACGTGTCCTCGGTCAACGGCCAGAAGGGAGCCTTCGGCCAGACCAACTATTCCGCCGCCAAGGCGGGCATGCACGGTTTCACCAAGGCACTGGCGCTCGAAGTGGCGCGCAAGGGTGTCACCGTCAACACCATCTCGCCGGGCTACATCGGCACCAAGATGGTCACGGCCATCCCCCAGGACATCCTGGACTCCAAGATCCTGCCGCAGATCCCGGTGGGGCGTCTGGGCAAGCCCGAGGAAGTCGCTGGTCTGATCGTCTACCTGGCGTCGGAAGAGGCCGCCTTCGTGACCGGTGCCAACATCGCCATCAACGGCGGCCAGCACATGTTCTGATCGGCTGCGAGGGCGGCGGCGCCGATCCTGGCGGGGCTCAGCGCTCCGCCAGGTCGGTGGCCAGGCGGCGGTCGATCTGCGCCAGCGCCCTGGACTGCGGCAGCACCGTGTGGGCGAACTGCTCGCGCGCCTGCAGGAAGGCGTGGCGCGCGCCAGGCAGGTCGTGGCGTTGCGCCAGCACCTGGCCCAAGACGTCCCATTCGCGCGCGGTGGAAAACGACCAGGGCGCCCCGCCCTGCGCGGCGATCGCATGGCTGAGGTTGTCGCGGGCCAGTTGCTCGGCGACGCCCAGCTGACCCTGCGCGAGCGCGACCTGCGCCAGCAGGTGATTGGCGTTGGCGCGCGATTCTGGACCGTTCGAGGCCGATCGGAGCTGGTCCTCGAGCAGCTGGCGCGCTTCAGGCAGATGTCCTTCGAGCAGCAGCAGGCGTGCCTGGATGTTCTTCATGCTGCTGGGTGGTACCACCAGGCTGGGAGCCGCCGCCAGCAGAGCGGCCGCGCTGTCGAGTGCGCGCCGGGCTGCCGCATAGTCGCCCAGGTCGAGCCAGGCGCGTGCACGCACCATTTCGCGTTGCGGCTGCATTTCGTGCCATTCGTGGCCGTCGCCGCGCAGTACCGGATCGTCGGCAATCGCCAGCGCTTCGCGCGGGTCGCCGGCGTTCAGCAGGGCAAAGCCGTAGTTGATCAGCAGATGCGCCGGCATCGGCGTGCCCGCCGCGCTGCGCGCAAAGCGCTGGCGCATGTCGAGCAGCCGCGCGACCGCTTCGCGCGGACGCGTGCGCGTCATCAGCACCGCATAGTTGTTGGTCTCGACCACCGCCAGCGCATCGCGTTCGCGCCCCAGAGCGTGCAACTGCTCGAGCGCTGCCAGGTGCAGCTTTTCGGCCAGGTCGTCGCGGCGGTTGAAGGCCCACAAGGTGCCCAGCCAGCCGGTCATTTCGGCGCGGTCCATCGGGTAGCGGTCGGCCACCTCGGCCAGCGTCGCGAGCGCGGCCTGGGCATCGCGCAGGGCGCCAGCGACGTCACCCAGCAGGTAGCCGACCTCGGAGGCCGCCGACAGGCACTGCGCGCGCTCGTGTGCCCCCAGCCCGGGCATTTCCAGCGCGGTACGCACGCGTGCGAGCGCACCGTCACCGTGTCCCATACCAGCGTCGTTGACCGCGCCCAGGCAGTTCGACACGGCGATCAGGTCAGTCTGGCCGCTGCGGGCAGCGTCGGCGCGCGAACGCGCCCACAGCGGCGCCGCGCGCGCGAACAGGTTGGCATCGGTGTAGAAGCGCGCCAGCATCGCCAGCACCACTGCGCGCGTGGCCGGATCGTGCGCGAACTGGCGGTCGATGGTGCCCTCGCTTTCGGTCAGCAGCTGGCCCACCGTGAGGTGCTCGGTCAGCGTGCTTCCGCTCAGCATGGTGCCGAGGAAGTTGTTCACGGCGGCGTTGCGCTCGGCCAGCTGCATTGCCTGCGCCAGGGCCTGGCGGGCGCGCTCGGCCTGCCACAGCGCCATGCCCATTCCGCTGCCCAGCGCCAGCAGGATCGCGACGGCGCTGCCGGCCACCACCTTGTTGCGCAAGGCGTACTTGCGCGTGCGGTACAGCCAGGAATCCGGGCGCGCCAACACGCGCTCGCCGGCCACGTGCCGGCGCAGGTCCTCGGACAGCGCCGCCACGGTCTCGTAGCGACGCGCCGGCAGCTTGTCGAGTGCCTTCAGCACGATGGTGTCGAGTTCGCCGCGCAGCTCGCGGCGCAGGGCCCCGGGAGCCAGTCCGCGCAGTGCCGCGGCGGCAAGGTCGACGCGCGCGCTCGGTGGCGCCGGCTCGACATCCAGGATCGCCCATTCGATCTGCCCCATCGCGCCATCGCCGGCCACATAGGGCGGCACCCCACACAGCAGCAGGTAGAGCACCACGCCCAGCGCATAGACGTCGCTGGCGGTGGTCGGCTCCTCGCCCCGCACCTGCTCGGGGCTCGCGAAATCCGGCGTGTAGGGCTTGCCGGTCAGGCGCGTCACCGAGGTGTCGGCGTTCGCCTCGGCTTCACCCAGCAGCTTGCCGATGCCGAAGTCGAGCAGGCGCACCTTGCCGTCCGCAGTCACCAGGATGTTGGCGGGCTTGAGGTCGCGATGCAGCACCAGGCGGCTGTGGGCATACTGGACGGCATCCAGCACCTGCGCGAACAGCGCGAGTCGCGCGCGGATGCCAAGGCGCTGGCGGTCGCAACAGGCGATCAGGCTCTCGCCTTCGACGAATTCCAGCACCAGGAACGGCGTGCCCTCCAGCGGGCTGCCTGGCGGCGTGATGCCGGCATCGTAGAGACGCGCGATGTTGGGGTGTTCCAGGCGTGCCAGCAGCTGACGCTCGCGCGCGAAGCGCTCGGCATGGCCCTGGCGCCAGAGCTGCTGACGTGGCAGCTTGAGCGCTACCCGGCGGTCGAAGGTACCGTCATTGCGACCGGCTTCCCAGACCACCGCCATGCCGCCAGCGCCGAGTGGCCGCACCAAGGTATAGGGACCGATCCGATCGCCACTGTGCAGTCCCAGCCGACCCGGGTCGAGTGCTTCGTCGTGCTGCGTCGCATCGCCAACGCCGGGACCGGGATCGCCGGCGGCTTCAGACGACGGATCGTGCGCAGGCGCCATCTCTGGGTTCCGTCCATCCGTTCACGGCGTTGCGCATGGTGCACAACGACCCGGATCTGACAGGTTAGTGGATGGCAGCTGGCCTGTCGACCACCTGTCCATGACAGTTCAGCCGTGCACTGGCGATGCGTGCGCCGCTTGCACTGCGCAAATTGGGGCGCACCCGGTTGGAGGCGGGCATGCGTCCACCGCCTTTCGTGTGTTGCCGAAGCCGCGAGATTCCGCGGCTTCGGGCTCTGCTGGTCAGGCCTTGACGCTGATGTGCTGGCCGATCACCTGACCCAGGGTGTTGACGCTGGCCGGTGCCTTGGCCGCCGCGGCCGCAGCACCGCCGCGGTCGTCACCGTCACCATCACCGTCGCCACCGCCGGCCCTGCGTACTTCACCTGCCGGTGCCGCCGCGGCGGCCGGCATGGCAGAACTGACCGATCCGATGTTCATGGCATGGTCTCCACTATGGATGGCAGAATTGCCACCTTCCATCCCATGCTACGGCCGGGCCAGGCCCGATCTTGAGCCTGGCCGGCACCGGCTGTCCGCGGCCTTAAGCGGGTGCCGCTGCCAGCCGCCTTGATTCCTTCCTCACCAACATCCGGAGCAAACATGTCGATCAGATTCCTGGGTATTGCCGGCAGCCTGCGTCAAAAGTCGACCAACAAGGGCATGCTGCGCGCGGCAGTGGACAACCTGCCGGCGGGCGCAGCCATGGAAATCGCGGATCTGTCCGACATCCCCTTCTACAACGCCGATCTGCAGGAAAAGCCGGCGGCGGTCACCCGGGTCCTGGCGCAGATCGGTGCGGCGGACGCGCTGGTGCTGGCCTGTACCGAATACAACTATTCTCTGGCCCCGGCGCTGAAGAACATGCTCGACTGGGCTTCGCGCGAGCCGAACAACGCGCTGCTGGCAGGCAAGGCGGTGGCGCTCATGGGGGCCGGTGGTGGCATGGGCACCTCGCGCGCGCAGTACCACCTGCGGCAGGTCTGTGTTTACCTCGACCTGCAGCCGCTCAACAAGCCGGAAGTCTTCGCCAATGCCTTCGCCGGGGCTTTCGACGCCGATGGCCACCTGACCGACCCCAAGCTGATCCAGCTGGTCAGCACCCAGATGCAGGCACTGGCGAGCGCGGTCGGCACCAGCGCATGATCCCGTGGGCGCCCACGATGGTCCAGGCCATCGTGGCAGTCTGCCGGTGAGCTGGCATTGATTGCGACATCGAACGATGACAATATCTGTGCTTTGCCCGAGAGCTTGCCGTGCGCACTACACTCGCCATTGATGATGAACTGATCGCCGAAGCTGAAGCGCTGGTGGGGCGCATGAGCAAATCGGCCCTGGTCCATGAAGCGCTGGTGGCGCTTGTTCAACGGGAAAATGCGAGACGCCTCGCCCTGCTGGGCGGATCAGATCCTGACTTGCCTGACGTGCCACGTCGCAAGTCGCCCACCGCATGATCCTGGTCGATACATCCGTCTGGATCGATCACCTTCGGCGTACCGAACCGGCGCTCGTTGATCTCCTGCATTCCAACGCTGTGGCAGGCCACCCCTTCGTGCTGGGTGAACTGGCCATGGGCAGTCTGCGTGAGCGCGCCAAAGTGCTCGCTTCGCTCGCGAAACTGCCGCAGACCGCCGTGGCAGGGAATCATGAGGTGCTGCGGGTGGTGGAAGGTCACCGGCTGTTTGGCAAGGGCCTCGGGTACATCGATGCGCACCTGCTTGCGGCAGTGATGCTCACTCCGGGTACGCGTCTGTGGACTCGCGACAAGACCCTGATGTCAGCCGCCATCGCCGCGGGCCTCGCGGATCCGGAACTTGGCTGAGCCGGCGGATCAGGATCGAAGCAGCCCCTGCGGTGAATATGTCGGAAAAAAAACCCCGAAGCAATGAAGCTTCGGGGTTGAAGCCTTTACCGGAAGGGAACCTTCGCAGTAAAGGAGGAGGAGACGTTGGACGGTGCCTTCACATGACGCTGGGCACCGCGTACTGCAAATTACTTGGCCTTGGCGGTCTTGACGGCTGCGGTCGCGGCTTCCGACGTGGCCTTGACGCTGGCGTCGGCAAAGTTCGACACCTGCTTGGCGGCCTTGGTGACGCTGTCGACCGCGGCGGCGGTGGCGGCAACGCCGCTCTTCAGCGCGGCGATCGCGACATCGGCACCGGCGGGGGCTGACTTGACGGCCTTCTCGATCGCGGCAGCGACATTCTTGTTCAGTTCGGCACTCTGATGCTCAACCAGCGAGGACAGCTTGCCTTGGGTCTGGGTGACGACTTCGTACACGTTGCGGCCGTATTCCATGGCCTTCTCGACGCCATTTTCAGTCAGCTTCGAGCGCAGGTCCAGCAGGGTGTTGGCGTCCTTGACTTCGGCCAGCGCCTTGGCGCTCTTGGTGAAGTCGGCAAAACCTTCCTTGCTGGCTTCCAGATTCAGGCCGATCAGGCGTTCGGTGGTGTCGAACGAGATCTTGGCAAGGTTCAGCATGGCTTCGAGGGCGGTCTTGTTGAATTCGGTGAACTGCTCGGGGGCGGAAAACATGTTTTCTCTCCAGTCGTCTTGGTCTGGCGCCGGGTTGGCGCAGGGCGTTTCGATCATCGATTGGGCAACCCCCGGAGCTCCTCGCTCTTGGTGTTGCGTTGCAGCATGGGGTGAACTTTAAGCTCCCCGTTTTGCCTTGTCAAGCACTTTTTGTGCGATGCAAAACACTTCGTGGCCAAGCCTTCATGGCGCGCGACATCGTGCCCTGCAGCGGCAAACATGATACCTTTGCCTACCTATGATCTCACCAAGGGAGGCGGGCCTTGTGTGCCGCACCATCCGGCGCCGCAGGCCACGAACGAGTTCGTGCGTATCATCAAAAAGTACCCCAATCGACGGCTGTACGATACCGAGACCAGTAGCTACATCACTCTCGCCGAGGTCAAGCAGCTGGTGCTTGCCAATACCGAATTCCAGGTGGTCGACGCCAAGTCCAATCAGGACCTGACCCGCAGCATCCTGATGCAAATCATCCTCGAAGAGGAATCCGGCGCCGCGCCGCTGTTCACCAGCGACATGCTGTCGCAGATGATCCGCTCCTACGGCAACGCCATGCAGGGCCTGATGGGCAACTACCTGGAGAAGGGCCTCGAGAACTTCCTCGAGATCCAGAAGAAGCTCCAGGAACAGGCGCGCACCATGTATGGCGAGGCGCCGATGGTCAATCCCGACATGTGGAGCCAGTTCATGAAGGCCCAGGGCCCGGCCCTGCAGGGCCTGATGGGCAACTACCTGGAACAGAGCGCCAACCTGTTCGTCGAGATGCAGGGTGAGATGCAGAAGCAGGCCCGCTCGATGTTCGGCAACTTCCCTTTCCCCGGCATGCCCGGTGCCGGCATGCCCGGCGCCAAGTCCGACAAGGACGGCGGCAAGTGATGCCAGGTGCCCCGCGACGCGGGGCACCTTCCGTTTCCAGGATGAACCATCCGCCTTGAAGAGCAATCCTCAAACGCCGCGGGTCGGCTTCGTGTCCCTGGGATGCCCCAAGGCCCTGGTCGACTCCGAACAGATCCTGACCCGGCTGCGTGCCGAGGGCTATGACATCGCGCCCGACTACCAGGGTGCCGATCTGGTCGTGGTCAACACCTGTGGCTTCATCGACGCCGCTGTCGAGGAGTCGCTCGACGCCATCGGCGAGGCCCTGCGCGAGAACGGCAAGGTGATCGTGACTGGCTGCCTGGGCGCGCAGGGTGGACGCGTGCGCGATGCGCATCCCAAGGTGCTGGCGGTGACCGGTCCGCATGCCGCCGCCGAGGTCATGGATGCCGTGCACCAGCACCTGCCGGCGCCGCACGATCCCTTCACCAGCCTGGTGCCGCCGCAGGGCGTGCGGCTCACGCCCAAGCACTTCGCCTACCTCAAGATTTCCGAAGGCTGCAATCACCGCTGCACCTTCTGCATCATTCCTTCCATGCGCGGCGATCTGGTCAGCCGGCCCATCGGCGATCTCATGCGCGAGGCCGAGGCCCTGGTGAAGGCCGGCGTGCGCGAACTGCTGGTGATTTCGCAGGACACCAGCGCCTATGGCGTCGACGTGCGCTACCGCACCGGCTTCTGGGACGGACGTCCGCTGCGCACGCACAGCACCGATCTGGCGCGCGCCCTGTCCAGCCTGGGCGTGTGGGTGCGCCTGCACTATGTCTATCCCTATCCGCACGTCGACGAGCTGATTCCCTTGATGGTGAGCGGCGACGGCCAGCCCGGCCTGCTGCCTTATCTGGACGTGCCGTTCCAGCATGCCAGCGCTCGCATCCTCAAGCTCATGAAGCGTCCTGCCGCCGCCGAGAAGACCCTGCAGCGCGTGCAGGACTGGCGGCGCCACAATCCCGACCTGACCGTGCGCAGCACCTTCATCGTCGGCTTTCCGGGCGAGACCGAAGCCGAGTTCGAGGAACTGCTGCAGTTCCTGCGCGACGCGCAGCTCGACCGCGTGGGCTGTTTCGCCTATTCGCCGGTGGAAGGCGCTGCGGCCAATGCCCTGCCCGATGCGGTACCCGAGTCCGTCAAGCAGGAGCGCCTGGCGCGGCTGATGGCGGTGCAGGAAGAGATCAGCGGCGAACGCCTGGCAGCCCGCATCGGGCGTACGCTGACGGTGCTGGTGGACGAGCGCGTCGAGCTCGAGGATGGCACGCCGCTGGCGATCGCGCGTTCGGCGGGCGAGGCGCCCGAAATCGACGGCGTGGTGCAGATTGAAGCCCCGGGAGATATCCAGCCCGGGGAATTTGTGGCGGTCCGGATTGTCGATTCGGATACCCATGACATGTGGGCCGAACCGGTCTGACCGGGCCAGGAACCCGCAGCTTTAGCCAAGGAGAAGCGAGAGATGAGCAAGCGTGACGTGGTGGTGCTGAGCGCAGTGCGTTCGGCGGTCGGAGGCTTCGGGGGTTCGCTGGCAGACATCGAGCCGGCCGAACTGGCGGGTACCGTGATGAAGGAAGCGGTGAAGCGCTCCGGCGTGGATCCGGCGCTGATCAACTACGTGACCGTGGGCAACACCATTCCCACCGAGTCGCGCTTTCCCTACGTGGCGCGGGTGGCATCGATCCAGGCCGGCCTGCCGATGGATTCGGTGGCCATGGCCGTCAACCGGCTGTGTTCCTCCGGCCTGCAGGGCATCGTCACCACCGCGCAGAACATCCTGCTGGGTGACTGCGACTACGGCGTGGGCGGCGGTGTCGAAGTGATGAGCCGCGGTGGCTACCTGTCACCTGCCATGCGCACCGGTGCGCGCATGGGCGACACCAAGCTGGTCGACATGATGGTGGCGACGCTCACCGACCCCTTTGGCGTCGGCCACATGGGCATCACCGCGGAGAACCTGGTCAGCAAGTGGGGCATCACGCGCGAGGAGCAGGATGCGCTGGCGGCCGAATCGCACCGCCGTGCCGCCGCGGCCATCAAGGAAGGCCGCTTCAAGAGCCAGATCGTCCCCATCGTCAAGCAGACGCGCAAGGGCGAAGTGGTGTTCGATACCGATGAGCACTGCAAGCCGGAAACCACCGTCGAGACCCTGGCCAAGATGAAGCCGGCGTTCAAGAAGGAAGGCGGCTCGGTGACCGCCGGCAATGCCTCCGGCATCAATGACGGCGCCTCCTTCTTCGTGCTGGGCGAAGCGAGCCTCGCCGCTGCCGCCGGCTACAAGCCGGTTGCGCGCCTGGTGTCGTATGCCGTCGCCGGCGTGCCCAACGACGTGATGGGTGAGGGTCCGATCCCGGCCAGCAAACTGGCCCTGAAAAAGGGCGGCCTGACGCTCGCGCAGATGGACGTCATCGAGAGCAACGAAGCGTTCGCGGCCCAGGCCATTGCCGTGGCGCGCGGCCTTGAGCTCGACATGAGCAAGACCAACGTCAACGGTGGCGCCATTGCGCTGGGCCATCCCATCGGTGCTTCGGGTGCCGTGATCGCGACCAAGGCGATCCACGAGCTGCATCGCACCGGCGGCCGCTACGCCCTGGTGACCATGTGCATCGGCGGCGGTCAGGGCATCGCTGCGGTGTTCGAGCGCCTGTAAGAACTGCGCTGCGGCGGGGGCGCGTCCTGCGCCCCGGTCGTTCGACGGGGCAGGGCGGGGCCCTGTCCCGTGGCAACCTGGGGTTTCAGTTGCGCGGTGCAGCCGGGGCGTGCACGGCCGGACGCGCCGGCCATTCGATGCCGCGCACGATGCGCTGGCCCAGCATGGCGCCGCCACCCAGCAGCAGCACCGCGGTCGCGGCGAGCGTCATGCCGATGCCGGCCCAGCGATGAAGCTGGCGCCACTCGGCGCTCAGCGGACGCGCCAGCATCATGCCTGCCAGCAGGCCACCGGCCAGCCCACCCAGGTGGGCTGCGTTGTCGATGCCCGCATGCGAGAAGCCGAATCCCAGATTGAGTACCACGATCAGCAGCACATTGCGCCGCACATCGGCCATCACCAAGCGTGGCACGCCGTAGCGCGTGTCCAGCATGAAGGCCAGCAGGCCGCCGATCACACCGAACACCGCACCCGAGGCGCCGGCGCTGTTGACCAGCGGATTCCACATCAGGCTGGCAAGGTTGCCGGCCAGGCCGGCCACCAGGTACAGCACCAGGAAGTGCAGGCTGCCGAACATGCGCTCGACCAGCGCGCCGGTCTGGTACAGCGACCACATGTTGACCGCCAGATGCAGCAGTCCGATGTGCAGGAACATGGCGGTGATCATGCGCCACCACTGGCCACTGATGGTCAGCGGGCCGAAGTTGCTACCCCAGTGCGTGACCACCAGCATGGCGGGTGCGAACGGATCGGCGCCGCCGAGCGTCACCATGGCCAGGAAGATGGCGCAATTGAGCGCCACCAGCAGGCGTGTGACCGGAAAGCTCCGGCCCACCGATTCCAGACGCAGATAGAACAGAAGGCGGTCGTCGGTCTCCAGGGGCTGCTCGCTCATCGTTCCTCGGGTGCCGATTGGGGCCGCCAGTCCAGCGCCGGCAAGCCATGCCGGGCGCGGGCACGCTGGCATTGGGGATCACCTGCCGCGACGGCACGACAGGGACTGGGGCGGTTGGCGTACGCGCCGCAGTGTACCGCGTCTCCAATCACGCCAGCCAGCGCAACGCAGCGTGGCTGGCGGCTGCTGGTGCCGGCCATGACGGCCAGGAACGGCGTCAGGCGCTGCGTCCAGCTGACCGGCAGGCCGGCCGCTTCGGGTTCTGCCCAGTAGAAAGAGACCCGGAAAGCCGCGCAGCAGGCGCCGCACTTCAGGCAGCTGCCGGCGTGCGCTGGGTCTTCGGCGCCCGCCGGCGTGGATGTCAGCGCGGCGGCGGAGGTCAGTTGCCAGCCGCCATCAATTGGCCGTTGCTGACCCGGACTGGCTCGCCGGGACCGAAGCCCGGCTGGTTGGCAAAGCTGAATGTCCGCAGCGAGCCATCGGCCATCTGCACATTCACTTTCCAGCTCACCGATTTGCGCACGTTCTTTTCGACCGTGTTGCCGGCCAAGGCACCACCACCGGCGCCAATGAGCGTGGCCAGGGTATTGCCGTTGCCCTGACCGACCTGATGGCCGACCACGGCGCCGAGCACGCCGCCCGCCACTGCACCGAGCCCGGTGCCTTCGCCGCGGTGTTCAACCTGCTGGACCGATTGCACGGTGCCGCAGTTGGCGCACACCGGCGCAGGCGCTGCCTGCTGCGGCGAAGCCGGCATGCCCGGCGGGGGCATGCCGGCTTCGCCGGGCGGCGGCATGCCGCCTTCGGCCACACGATTGGCTTGCTGGTGGTGATGACGCGGCGCCGGCGGGGCAGCCTCGCCGGGCGCCTGCGCCACGGCACCCTGGGAGGGCTGGCCCTGGCCGCTGGCGGCACCGGCCGCGGCGCCTGCAGCTGCGCTGCCTGCGGGCGCCATCAGTCCGGCCGGCGCGGCCGTGTTTTCAGCGTTCTTGGACAGGGAGTTGGGAATCCAGCCCAGCATGGTGGCGACGCCGACACCGCTGAACAGGATCACGGCGATGGCGGCAATGGTGTAGAGCGGGTTGCGGCTGTTGGTATTGTCCATGGGGTCTCTCCGGGAACATCGGCTTCGGTCAGGAAGGCCGTCCGCGCACCCGAGGGGCGGGGCGCAATCACCAGGCAACAACGCCGGAGCCGGCCCCAACGTTGACGACCTGTGTGGCATTTTCCCACAAACGAGGCCGCCGCCACCACCCTGCTGTCGCCCGAGGACCTGCAACAGATGGCGGTCAACGAGTGAAAGGGCGAACGCAAGGCGCAGCTCACGTTCAGGTACTGGCGGCCCGCGTGAGCGGGCCGGGGCTCAGTGGCTGATCATCCAGGGGCGCTTGGCAGCGAACGACTTCAGTTGCGGCGCCGACTCGCGGCCCGGCTTGGCCGAGCAGCCACAGCCGGGACCGTGGCGATGGGTCCTCGATGTTCCCGGCTCGTGGCTGCTGCGCTCGTTGGTGGCATGGGCACGGCGCAGGGTATCTGACAACAGCGGTAGCGCCGGCGCCGCCAGCAGAGTCCGCTCTGCGCCGGCGCCGCAGACGGGACAGGCGGCATCCGCGTCGCGCTGCGCCACCGCCCGCAACGCCGTGAACGGACCGCAGTCCGGGCAACAGTAGTCGTAGATGGGCATGGTGGTCTCGCTCAGGGCTTGTCGAGCGAGATCGGCATGTCGATCGTGCCGTCGATATGGCGGATCGGTCCGGCAGCCGACGGCATCACGTCGAAATCGAAGATCTCGGTGGGCAGCCATAGCGTGGCACAGGCGTTCGGGATGTCGACCACGCCGCTGATGTGACCTTGCGTCGGCGCCGTACCCAGGATCGAGTAGGCCTGGGCACCGGAATAGCCGAACTTCTTCAGGTACTCAATGGCATTCAGGCAGGCCTGGCGGTAGGCAATGTGCACGTCGAGGTAGTGCTGGCGGCCCTGCTCGTCGACGGAAATTCCTTCGAAAATCAGGTAATCCTTGTAGTTCGGCGTGATCGGGCTGGGTTTGAAAATCGGGTTCTTCACGCCGTACTTGGCCATGCCGCCCTTGATCACGTCCACCTTGATGTGCAGCCAACCGGCCATCTCGATGGCGCCGCAGAAGGTGATCTCGCCGTCACCCTGGCTGAAGTGCAGGTCGCCCATCGACAGCCCGCCGCCCTTGACATAGACCGGGAAGTACACGCGGGCGCCGCGCGACAGGTCCTTGATGTCGCAGTTGCCGCCGTGCTCGCGCGGCGGCACGGTGCGGGCCCCTTCGGCAGCGGCCTTGTCGCGCGCCTCGCCCTTGAGGCGACCCATGTGCGCGGTCGGCGCGAAAGGTGCGTTGGCAAGCGGCGGCACGCGGGCAGGATCGGTCGCGATGAACTCGACTTCGCGCGTGTTCCAGGTTTCCAGCAGATTGGGATCGGGCAGGCAGCCGATCAGGCCGGGATGGATCAGGCCGGCGTACTTGACACCAGGGATGTGGCGCGACTGCGTGAACATGCCGCTGAAGTCCCAGATCGATTTCTGCGCACTGGGAAAGTGCTCGGTCAGGAAGCCGCCGCCGTTTTTCTTCGAGAAGAAGCCGTTGAAGCCCCAAAGGCTGTCGTCCTTGGCGCCGATGTCGAGCAGATCGACCACCAGCAGGTCGCCGGGCTCGCAGCCCTCGACACCAATGGGACCGGACAGGAAATGGACTGTTGAAAGGTCGACATCGCGCACGTCGTCGGCCGAGTCGTCGTTCTTGATGTAGCCGCCGGTCCAATCGTAGGTCTCGATGCGGAAGTCGTCGCCCGGCTTCACCCATGCCACCATCGGGATGTCCGGGTGCCAGCGGTTGTGGACCATGTCGTTCTCGTACGGGGATTGCTTCAGATCAACCTTGATCAGCGTGTCAGTCATGGCAGGTGTCCTTGTAAGGGAGGCGGAACGGATGATGATGGTGTCGAGGCTTGGCGCGCCCCGGCCGGCGATGCGGCCAGGATGCGCTAGACCGACAGAAACTCCTTGATGCGCGCGGTATCTGTGTCGGCGCGCAGGCTTTCGTGCACCAGGCGGCCGCCCTCGATGACCAGCAGCCGATCGGCGACCTCGAGCGCGAAGCTCAGCACCTGCTCGGACACCACGATGGTGATCTCGCGCAGCTTGCGGATCTCGATCAGTGCGCGCGCGATGTCCTTGATGATCGAGGGCTGGATGCCCTCGGTGGGTTCGTCGAGCAGCAACACCCTGGGATTGGAAACCAGGGCACGGGCGATCGCGAGCTGCTGCTGCTGGCCGCCGGAGAGATTGCCGCCCTTGCGCCGGCGCATGTCGAACAGCACCGGGAACAGGGCATAGATGTCGTCGGGAATCCGCTTGTCCGGCGCCGTCTCGAGCCCGGTCTGGATGTTCTCCTCGACGGTCAGGCTGGAAAAGATCATGCGCCCCTGAGGTACATAGGCCAGGCCTTTAGCGACGCGTCGGTAGCTCTCGTCAGTCGTCACCTCGTCGCCGCCGATGCTGACCTTGCCGCCACGGATCGGCAGCATCCCGATCAGCGACTTGAACAGCGTAGTCTTGCCCATGCCGTTGCGGCCCATGATGGCCAGGGTTTCCCTGGGGGCCGCCGCGAACGAGATGCCGTGTAGCGCCTCGCTCTGCCCGTAGCTGACGACCAGGTCTTCGACTTGAAGCATGTGCTTGTCCTCTGCGCGGCTGCGCGTCAATGTCCCAGGTAAACGTCGATGACACGCGGATCGGCCTTGACGGCATCCATCGGGCCTTCGGCCAGGATCTTGCCCTGGTGCATGACCGTCACCTTGTGCGCGATCCTCGCGACGAAATCCATGTCGTGCTCGATCACGATCATGGCGCGGTTGCGGCAGATCCGGGCGAGCAGTTCGGCAGTGAGTTCGCGTTCGCGCGCACTCATCCCGGCGATCGGCTCGTCGAGCATCAACAGCTCAGGGTCCTGCATCAGCAGCATGCCGATCTCCAGCCACTGCTTCTGGCCGTGGCTCAGCAGCCCGGCCCCGAGCTCCAGCGAGCCGGTGAGACCGATTTCGTCGGCCACCGCACGCACGCGCTCGCGCACTTCATCGGTGCAACGGAAGGCGAGCGCCCCCAGCACGCTGCGGCCACGCGGGAACGACACCTCAAGGTTCTTGAACACGCTGAGGTTCTCGTAGATCGACGGGGTCTGGAACTTGCGGCCGATACCGGCACGCACGATGTCGTGCTCGGCCATGCGGGTCATTTCCTGGTTCTTGAACCTGATGGTGCCCGCGCTGGCGCGCGTCTTGCCGCAGATCAGGTCGAGCAGCGTGGTCTTGCCGGCCCCGTTCGGACCGATGATCACGCGCAGTTCGCCCTGGTCGACATACAGGTTGAGCCCCTCGATGGCCTTGAAGCCGTCGAACGAGACCGTGATGTCCTCCACGGCCAACAGGTAGTCGGTATTGCTCATGTCTGGACCTCGAATGGTGTGGAAGGAGGGCGCGCTCAGGGACTTGCCGGGTTGCCGTCCTGCGGCACCGGCGCCGCCACCAGCGCTGCCGTCCGGCGCCGCAGCAGCCACGGCCGGACGCTGGTCGCGTAGATGCCTGCCAGACCATCCGGGAAGGCCATCACGACACCGATGAACAGGGCCGCCATCAGGAACAGCCACAGGTCGGGAAAGCTCTCGGAGAAATAGGTCTTGCCCAGGTTCACCAGCAACGTCCCGTAGACGGCGCCGACCAGCGACATGCGCCCGCCGACAGCCGTGAAGATGACCAGCTCGATCGAAGGCACGATGCCCACGAAACTCGGCGACATGAAGCCGACCTGCAAGGTGAACATCGCCCCGCCAAGTGCGGCCAGGATCGCCGCCAGGCAGAACACGAAGGTCCGGAACGAGGCCACGTCGTAGCCGGAGAAGCGCACCCGGTCCTCCTTGTCGCGCATGGCGAGCAGCAGGGTGCCCAGCTTGCTCTGCTGCACCCACTGGCAGGCGTGGATGACCAGTCCGAGCAGGAGCACCGTGGTGAAATAGAGGATGTAGTGGGCGCTGTCGCTGCGGATGTCCCAGCCAAGCAGGGTCTTGAGGTCGGTGATGCCGTTGACACCGCCGGTATAGCCTTGCTGTCCGATGATGAGCACCGACAGGATCAGCGCCACCGCCTGGGTCATGATGGCGAAATAGACGCCGCTCACGCGGCGCTTGAACATCGCCACCCCGAGGACGAAAGCCAGCAGCGCCGGCACCAGGATCACCGCCAGCATGGCCAGCGGCAGATGACGGAAGGGCTTCCACAGCAGGGGCAGTTCAGTCAGCTGGTTCCAGTCCATGAAATCGGGAATGCCCGGCGTGGACTGGATCCTGGTGCTGACCGGATCGGAAGCCTCAAGCTTGAGGAACATCGCCATGCAGTAGCCGCCCAGACCGAAATAGACGCCCTGCCCGAGGCTGAGGATGCCGCCGTAGCCCCACAGCATGACCAGGCCCACCGCGACGAAGGCGTAGGACAGGTACTTGCCGACCAGGTTGAGGCGGAAGATGTCCAGACTGGCCGGCAGTACCACCGCCAGCAGCACCATCAGCAGGATCAGGGCGGTGTGACGGCTGGCGAAGGCGCGCTCGAAGCAGGCATTCATGAGGGTTCTCGCTCGGCTGGGATGGGAATGGGGTTCGGGCGAAGTCATCGCCGCACCTTGCTGGCAAACAGGCCCTGCGGCCGCATCATCAGAATCACCAGGATCATGGACAAGGTCAGCACCTTGGCCATCGATCCGGTCAGGAAGAACTCCGAGATCGACTGCACCTGCGCGATGCTGAAGGCGGAGGCGATGGTTCCCAGCAGGCTGGCGGCGCCGCCGAAGGTGACTACCAGGAAGGCATCGACGATGTACAGCGAACCGCTGGTCGGTCCGGTCGAGCCGATGGTCGTGAAAGCGGCCCCGGCGATGCCGGCGATGCCGCAGCCGATGGCATAGGTCAGGCGGTCGGTGCGCCGGGTGTCGATGCCGGTGGCATTGGCCATCGCCCGGTTAGCCACCGTGGCCCGGACGCGCAGCCCCCAGCGCGAACGGAACATCGCCAGGAACACCAGGGCACACACGGCCAGTGTGATGACCATCACGAACAGGCCGTTGATCGGGATGTCGAGCCCGTCAGTCGGAGACCAGCTGCCCAGCAGCCAGTCCGGCAGGGTCGGACTGACTTCCTTGGGGCCAAAGGTGGATCGGAAGCCCTGCTGCATGCCCAGACTGAGGCCCCAGGTGGCCAGCAGGGTATCCAGGGGCCGTTTGTACAGGTGGCGGATCAGCAGCCATTCGGCCAGCCAGCCGAAGGCGAAGGCGGCCACGAAGGCGAGCAGGATCGCCAGTGGGAAATAGTAGGGCACCAGGCCGGGGGAAAAGGTCTCGGCCAGATGCGAGCAAAGGTAGATGGTGTAGGCACCTATGGTCATGAACTCGCCATGGGCCATGTTGATCACGCCCATCTGGCCGAATATGATCGCCAGCCCGAGGCCCATGAGCAGCAGCACGGAGAAAAGGCTGAGGCCGGCGAAGCCCTGCATGGCAACGATGTTGAAGAGTTCTGAAGGGGACATGTCAGCTGGCCTCTCGTCACGGTTGGAACGGGACGTCGTGGGAGGTCCTGCGGCGGACCGGCCGCCGCAGGCGCAAGTCGTGCCGGCCTGGGGCGGCCGGCCGTGCCTTACTGGTAGCCCTTGGGGAAGGGGTTGGGTTCGATCAGTTCCGGCGACTCGGCCACCACCTTGAACTGTCCGTCGGCCTGCGCCATTCCGATGCGCGCACGGCTCCACAGGTGATGGTTCTGGTGCACCTTGACGTAACCTTCGGGGGCGATCTTGACCTCGATGCCCGGCGTGGCGGCTGCCACTTTGTCGACGTCGAAGCTGCCGGCCTTCTCGACGGCCGCCTTCCAGATCCACGGTCCGAGATAGGCCGCCTGCGTGACGTCACCGATCACCGACTTGGGTCCGTACTTGGCCTTGAAGGCGGTGACAAATTTCTTGTTGTTGTCGTTGTCGAGCGACTCGAAGTACTTCATCGACGAGAAGAATCCGGCCAGGTTTTCGCCGCCGATGCCGAGTGCCTCGTCCTCGGTGACCGACAGCGTGAGCAACATCTGCTTGTCCGCGGTGATGCCGGCTGCCTTCAGTTGCTTGTAGAACGCAACGTTGGAACCGCCCACCACTGCGGCGAAGATCACGTCAGGCTTGGCGATCTTGATCTTGTTGATGAGTGAATTGAAATTGGTATTGCCGAGCGGGTAGTACTCCTCGCCAACCACCTTGCCCTTCTGGAAGTTCTCGATGTGCTTGCGTGCGATCTTCATCGACGTGCGCGGCCAGATGTAGTCCGAACCGACCAGGAAGAAACTCTTGGCTTTCTTCTCCTTCTTGGCCCAGTCCAGGCTCCAGAGGATCTGCTGGGTGGCCTCCTGCCCTGTGTATACGACGTTCTTCGACTGCTCGAGGCCTTCGTAGAAAGTCGGGTAGTAGAGCATGCCGTTCTCTTTCTCGAAGATCGGCAGCACCGCCTTGCGTGAGGCCGAGGTCCAGCAGCCGAACACCGCGGCCACATGGTCGTTGACCAGCAGCTTCTTGGCCTTTTCGGCGAAGGTCGGCCAGTCGGATGCACCGTCCTCCTTGATCACCTTGATCTTGCGACCAAGCACGCCACCGGCTGCATTGATCTGGTCGATGGCCAACTGCTCGGCCTGAATCGAGCCGGTTTCCGAGATCGCCATGGTGCCGGTGGCGGAATGCAGTTGGCCGACCGTGACTTCGGTGTCGGCCACGGCAAGTCCGGTGGTGTTGACCTTGGCGGTGGCGGGTGTCTCGGCGTGGAGCGCCGGCGCAGACGCCAGCAGCAGCGCGGACAGGAAGGAACAAAGCAGGTGGCGACGCGGGGACATGCGGGGCGGACCGGCGAACATCGACGTCATGGTGGTACTCCTGTTGGAAAGATCCGGGTTCCTGGACGGCCATCCGCTGACCACCCGGTCGCTGCGGTGCCGCAAACGTGGAACACAAGCTAAGCCGGGCCACGTGTCCCCGAAATACGTCAATTGACGTAACGACACTTGCTACAGCGCTGGGCATGCTTGATGCACCGCATCAGGGGTACGTGACCCGGATGCGGTGGCACGGCTCTTGCATTCGGCAGCCGTGCATCCATTTCCCTGGGAGTGCTTGCAGTGTTCGCACCGAGCGCCAGCCAGCGCATCCTGAAAGTCCGGCGCGACTACAACGCGTGGGTGGCCAACGAGACCCTGGAGGACTACGCGCTGCGCTTCACGCCGCGCTCTTTCCGGCGCTGGTCGATCCGGCGCGTGGCCAACACCGCATTAGGGTCCGTGTCGTTCCTCGCACTTGAGGCGATCGGCGGTGCCATGACCCTCGACTACGGTTTCCAGACCGCGATCGCGGCCATCGTGATCACCAGCGTGATGATCTTCCTTACCGGACTGCCGATCAGCTACTACGCGGCGCGTTACGGCGTCGACATGGACCTGCTGACGCGGGGCGCCGGCTTCGGCTACCTGGGGTCGACCGCGACCTCGCTGATCTATGCCTCGTTTACGTTCATCTTCTTCGCGCTTGAGGCGGCCATCATGGCGCTCGCGCTGCAGATCTACTTCGGGATGCCCATGTGGCTGGGCTACATCGTTTGCTCGGTCGCGGTGATTCCACTGGTCACGCATGGTGTGACGCTGATCAGCCGGCTGCAGACCTGGACCCAGCCGGTCTGGTTGGCGCTGCTGCTGCTTCCCTACATCGCCGTGCTGTGGCGCGAGCCGGGCATCGCCGGCGAGTTCCTCAGCTTTGGCGGACGGCTGGGCGACGGCAGGCATATCGACCTGATCGGGCTCGGGTCGGCCACCACTATCGCCTTTTCGCTGATCGCTCAGATCGGCGAGCAGGTCGATTTCCTGCGCTTCCTGCCGCCCCGCACCGAGGCCAACCATCGCCAGTGGTGGGCCGCCGTACTGGCTGCGGGACCGGGCTGGATCGTGCCGGGGATGCTGAAGCTGATCGGCGGCGGATTCCTGGCGTTCCTGGCCCTGCAGCACGAGGTCGATATCCAGCACGCTGTCGAGCCGACCCAGATGTACCTTGCGGCCTATGCCGATGTGTTCAGCGACCCGCGCTGGGCGGCACTGGCGACCCTGCTGTTCGTGGTGGTCTCGCAGATCAAGATCAACGTCACCAATGCCTATGCCGGTTCGCTGGCATGGTCGAACGTCTTTGCGCGCATCACCCACAGCCATCCCGGACGCGTGGTGTGGCTGATCTTCAACGTGCTGATCGCCCTGGTACTGATGGAGTTCGGTGTCTTCGCGGCCCTCGAACACGTGCTGGGGCTTTATTCCAACGTCGCGATCGCCTGGATCGGGGCGGTGGTCGCGGATCTGGTCGTGAACAAGCCGCTGGGCTGGAGCCCGCGCCACATCGAATTCCAGCGTGCCCACCTGTACGACGTCAATCCGGTCGGCTTCGGCACGCTGATCTTCGCCACGGCCGCCGGAATGTGCGCCTATGCCGGCCTGTTTGGTCCCCTTCCACAAGCCTTCTCGGCCTTTATCACGCTGGCCAGCGCCTTCGTGTGCGCACCGTTGATCGCTTGGGGTACGCGCGGACGCTACTACATCGCGCGCAGTGAGGACGCGGACTGGAGTGCCACCGACAGCCGGCGCTGCGTGATCTGCGAGAACATCTTCGAAGGCGAGGACATGGCGAGCTGCCCGGCCTACTGTGGTCCCATCTGCTCGCTGTGCTGCACCCTGGACGTGCGCTGCTTAGACCGCTGCAAGCAAGCCTCACGGATCTCCGACCTGATTTCGCGCTTGCTCCGCAGGATCCTGCCGCGCCCGCTGGCAGGGCGCATCAGTTCGCACACCGGCCAGTACCTGATCAGCCTCAGCATTGCCTGCGCGACGCTGGCCGGCTCGCTGCTGGCGGTCTATTACCAGGAGACCACGCGCGTCGACTGGGCGAGTCCGGGTCTGCAGCACGAATTGTGGACGCTGTTCCTACGGCTGTTCGCCGCGCTGGCGCTGATCAGTACAGTGGTCGTGTGGTGGTTCGTGCTGGCCAGCGAAAGTCGGCATCTGGCGCACGAAGAGTCGAACCGCCAGAACCTGCTGCTGCTGCAGGAAATCGAGGCGCGCCAGCGCAGCGACGCCGAGGCCGAGCGGGCACGCAAGCAGGCCGAGGCCGCCAACGAAGCCAAAAGTCGCTTCCTGACCGGCATGAGCCACGAGCTGCGCACGCCGCTCAACAGCATCATCGGCTACGCCCAGCTGATGCGGCGCGACCGCGACCTCCCGGCCAGGCGCCAGGATGCCATCGCCATCATGCTGCGTAGCGGGGAGCACCTGCTGGGCCTGATCGACGGCATGCTCGATATCGCGCGCATCGAGTCAGGACGCCTGCGCCTGGATCGCCAGGAACTGCACCTCAACCGCCTGCTGCAGGAGGTCTACCGCATGTTCGAGTTGCAGGCGCAGGACCGCGGCCTGTGCCTGACACTGGACGTGGCCACGCGTCTGCCCGACGTCGTGCATGCCGACACGCGCCGGGTGCGGCAGATCCTGATCAACCTGCTCAGCAACGCCATCAAGTTCACGCGCACCGGCGGCGTCCAGTTGCGCGTGAGCTACCTGCGCGAGATGGCGCAGTTCGAAGTGATCGACACCGGCGTCGGCATCGCGGCCGCCGACCTGGAGCGGATCTTCCTGCCGTTCGAACGCGGCAGTGACCCGGGCACCCGCGCCGAGGCCGGGACCGGCCTGGGCCTGACCATTACCAAGCTGTTGACCGAAGTGATGGGCGGACGGCTGAATGTGGAGAGTTCACGGGGCGTCGGCAGCCGGTTCACGGCGCACATTTACATGCCGGCCGTCGACCGGCCGGTGGCGCGGTCCGCGCCGGGCCAGGAGATCGCCGGCTACACCGGGTCACGACGGACCATCCTGGTCGTCGACGACCAGGATGAGCAGCGCACCCTGCTGCTGCAGCTGCTCGAACCCCTGGGATTCGCAGTCGTTGAAGCGAACAGCGGGGCGGAGGCGCTGGCGGTCATGGTGCAGCGGCGCATCGCGGGCGACGCGCCGGTCGACGCGGTGCTGCTCGATGTGGCCATGCCCGGCATGAGCGGCTGGGAAGTCGCGCGCCGGATCCGTAGCGGCGAAAACGCCCATACGCCGATCATCATGGTGTCGGCCGATGCCTTCGAGAACTCGGCCAAGCGCCTGGCCGACGGGGACTGCGACGACTTCATCGTCAAACCCACCCTGGAGGGCGAACTGCTGTCGGCACTGCAGCGCCACCTTGAGCTGAACTGGGCCTACGGCACCGACCCACAACCCGACATTTGGCCGGCCTGTCCCCTCGAGACCGAAATCCTGCGCCCCGAAGCGGAGCAATTGCGCAGCCTGCGGGCGCAGGCCGAAGTCGGCTACCTCAAGGGGGTACTGGCGCGCCTGGAGGAAATCGAGGCCGCCGATCGGCGCTACAGCGGATTCTGCAGACTGGCACGTCAGCGTGTGGCGGCGTTCCAGTTGCGCCAGTTGATGACGATGCTGGAGGATGACCATGACGGCGATTGAGACCCGGGCCCAGACCGACGTCGTGCTCATCGTCGACGACGCCCCCGACAACCTGGCCCTGCTGTGCGAGGCGCTCGACGTGGCACGCTACATGGTGCTGGTGGCAGACGATGGCATCTCGGCGCTGGAACGCATGGCACACCTGGTCCCCGACATCGTCCTGCTCGACGCGATGATGCCCGGCCTCGACGGGTTCGAGACCTGCCGGCGCATCAAGGCACATCCCGAATGGAAGGATGTGCCGGTGATCTTCATGACCGGACTCACCGAGACCCGAAGCGTGGTCCTAGGGTTCGAGGCGGGCGGCGTCGACTACGTGACCAAGCCGATCGTGGCAGACGAGGTGCTGGCGAGGGTGGCGACTCATCTGCGCAACAGCCGCGCGCTGCGCGAGGCGCTGCGCCCGCGTGATCCGGCGGCGCCGCCAGCTGGGGCACCGCGCGATGCGCGACTGGGCGAACTCACCCAGCGCGAGGAAGAGGTGCTCGACTGGCTGGCGTGCGGCAAGACCAACCGTGACATCGGGCAGATCCTCAGCACCAGTCCGCGCACCATTTCCAAACATCTGGAACACATCTTCCTGAAGCTCGGTGTCGAGACGCGATCGGCCGCTGCCTCATTGTGGGCGCGCCAGAAAGCCGGGCGCCGGCCGCCCTGAAAGGGAAGCGGCGAGGCGGGCGTACGCCAATTGACGTATTCCGCATGCCGTTGCGGCTCCGCAACATGTGGGCAAGTCCGGTCCGCCATTGACCCTTCCTTGCTTACCCTGTCCAGGAGTCCTCGCATGAAAAGTCCGTGCCTCAACATCCCCTCTTCGTCCCTTCGCCGTCAGCTGCTGATCGCCTCGTCGGTCCTGCTCAGCCTCGCCGCCCAGGCCGGCACAACCCTGCCCTTCGGCGATGGCGAGTCGATCAGCCTGGGTCTCGGCCTGCGCAGCAGCTTCGCATCGCAGAGCAACGGCGCGCCCAATGGCACCGACCGGTCGTCCGACTTCAACCTCGACAACCTGCGCCTTTACATCGACGCCAGCCTGGGACAAGGCATATCCGCCACGTTCAACACCGACCGTCGCAGCGACGGCAGCATCCAGGTGATCGACGGGTTCGGCGAGATCTCCTTCGCGCCCGGCTTGAACGTGCGCATGGGCCGCCTGCTGCCGCCGGGCGACCGCCAGAACATGGACGGACCCTTCTACCAGCTGGCTTACGATTTCCCGGGCACCGTCTCCAACTTCTACGCGCCGAGCAACGCGGTGGGCCGCGACGACGGCGTCGCAGTCTGGGGCCGGGTCGCCGACAAGAAACTGGTGTACGGCATCGGTGCCTTTCAGGGCCGCAACCACACCAGTGCCACCAGCACCACGTCCAACCAGAGCGCCAACCTGCTGTATGCCGGCCGCCTCGCCTACAACTTCCTCGCCCCGGAGCCGACACCGGCCTACTACGAAGGCAGCACCTACTTCGGCACCGCCGGCACCATCCTCACCGCCACGGTGGCGGCCATGAGCCAGAGCGACGGTGTCGGCAACAGCACCATCAAGAGTGACTATCGCGCCTCGAACCTGGACCTGTTCTTTGAACTGCCCGTGGCCGGTGGCGGTGCACTGAACCTGCTGGGCGCCTACTACAAGTACGACTACAGCACAGCCGCCTACACCGCCGACTACAGCGGCGACAACGGCATCAGTCCGCCGGGCAAGGCCTATCTGCTCGAGGGCGGCTATTTGTTCGGCAACAAGGTCGGCATGGGTCGCTTCCAGCCCTTCGCGCGTTACCAGAAATACGACCTCGATGCAGGCGGCACGGTGAAGCACACGGACTTTGGCGTGCATTACGTCATCAAGGGTGCTGATGCCCGCCTGTCGGCGTTCTATGTGAAGGACGACCAGTCCGGCACCGGTACCACCAGCGTCAGCAGCAACGCCATCAAGCTCGCCTTCCAGCTGCAGTTCTGAAACCGCGCCCGGGCCGACCGCACGGCAACGCCGGACGGCGCCGTGCGCCGCCCGGCATAGACGAGGAATAAATCATGCATCACGGCGACATCTCAAGCAGCCACGACACAGTCGGCGTGGCGGTAGTCAACTACCGCATGCCCCGCCTGCACACCCGCCAGGAGGTCATGGAGAACGCGCGCAATATCGCCAGAATGGTCGAGGGCATGAAAAGCGGACTGCCCGGCCTCGACCTGGTGATCTTTCCCGAGTACAGCACGCACGGGATCATGTACGACAGCCAGGAGATGTACGACACGGCATCGACGGTGCCCGGCGACGAGACCGCGATTTTCGCCGCGGCATGCCGCAAGGCCAAAGTCTGGGGCGTGTTCTCGCTCACTGGCGAACGGCATGAGCAGCATCCCTCCAAGGCCCCCTACAACACCCTGATCCTGATGAACGACCAGGGCGAGATCGTGCAGAAGTACCGCAAGATCATGCCCTGGGTGCCGATCGAAGGCTGGTACCCCGGCAACAGCACGTATGTGTCCGAGGGCCCGAAGGGCCTCAAGATCAGCCTGATCATCTGTGACGACGGCAACTATCCCGAGATCTGGCGTGACTGCGCCATGAAGGGCGCCGAGCTGATCGTACGCTGCCAGGGCTACATGTACCCCGCCAAGGACCAGCAAGTACTGATGGCAAAGGCCATGGCATTCGCCAACAACTGCTACGTGGCCGTGGCCAATGCCGCCGGCTTCGACGGCGTGTATTCATACTTCGGTCATTCCGCGATCATCGGCTTCGACGGCCGCACCCTGGGAGAGTGTGGCGAGGAGGACATGGGCATCCAGTACGCGGCGCTTTCGAAGTCGCTGATCCGCGACTTCCGCCGCAACAGTCAGAGCGAGAACCATTTGTTCAAGCTGCTGCACCGCGGCTACACCGGCCTGATCAATTCCCACGAGGGCGATCGCGGGCTGGCCAGCTGTCCGTACGACTTCTACACGAAATGGATCAACGATCCGGAAGGCACCCGGGCGGCGGTCGAGGCGTTGACGCGCGGCACTGTCGGCACCAGCGAATGTCCGATTCCAGGCATTCCCAACGAGACGTCGGGCGCCCAGGGCTGAGCCGCCGGGCCGGGCCGGGACTTGCAGGGACTTCCCGATTTGGGGCGGCGCAGCGCGCAATGCGTATGCGCCGCAAGCTGCCAAGAGCGGTTAAAATGCCGGGTTGGACACCAGAGATCCGGAGCAGCACATGGAAGCCGAACGCCTCAATGCCATCGTCAACCACATGACAGACCTCACCGACCGGGTGCAGAGTCTGCGGAGGTATCTTTGACTTCGATGCCAAGCAGGAACGGCTCGAAGAGGTAGCACGCCTGGCCGAGGATCCCGCGCTGTGGGAAGACGCCAAGAAGGCGCAGGAACTGGGCAAGGAACGCAAGAGCCTGGAGGAAGTGGTCAATAGCGTGCAGGGCGTGGAGCGCGACCTGCGCGATGCGCGCGAGCTGTTCGAAATGGCCTCGGGCGAGAACGACGACGAATCCCTGGAAGCGGTCGGCGGCGATCTCGGCAGCGTCGAGAGCCGCGTGGCCGCGATGGAATTCCGCCGCATGTTCTCCGGCGAAATGGACGCCGCCAGCTGCTTCATCGACATCCAGTCCGGCGCCGGCGGCACCGAGTCGCAGGACTGGGCCTCGATGCTGCTGCGCATGTACCTGCACTACTGCGAAAAGCGCGGCTTCCAGACCGAAGTGCTGGAGGATTCGCCCGGTGAAGTGGCGGGCATCAAGAGCGCCAGCATCAAGGTGACCGGCGAATACGCCTACGGCTACTTGCGCACCGAGACCGGTGTGCATCGTCTGGTGCGCAAGTCGCCGTTCGATTCCGGCAACCGCCGCCACACCTCCTTCGCTTCGGTGTTCGTGTATCCCGAAGTGGACGACTCGATCGAGGTCGAGATCAATCCCGCCGACCTGCGCATCGACACCTTCCGCGCCAGCGGCGCGGGCGGTCAGCACATCAACAAGACCGACTCGGCGGTGCGCATCACCCACCTGCCCACCAACATCGTGGTCCAGTGCCAGAACGACCGTTCGCAGCACCGCAACCGCGCCGAAGCCATGGCGATGCTGAAGTCGCGCTTGTACGAGGCCGAACTGCGCAAGCGCACCGCCGAAAAGCAGGCGCTGGAGGACAGCAAGACCGATGTCGGCTGGGGCCACCAGATCCGTTCCTACGTGCTCGACCAGTCGCGTATCAAGGATCTGCGCACCCTGGTGGAGACCGGCAACACCCAGGCGGTGCTGGACGGCGACCTCGACCAGTTTATCGAGGCCAGCCTCAAGCAGGGCCTCTGATCCCGAACCATGGCGCCACCCGCAGGTGGCCCGATCAAGCGCGCGCCGCAAGGCGGCGCGCCGAGTGCATGCCGGGAGTCCGGCTGGAGAATGTCCGATGTCCGATGAACAGAACCCCCTGATCGAAGAACGGCGCGCCAAGCTCGCGGCACTGCGCGACGCCGGCCAGGCCTATCCCAACGATTTCGACCGCACCCACGAGGCCGGCCCGTTGCACGTCGCGCACGACGAGGCCGATGGCGAGGTGCTGGTCGCGCAGAGCGTCGAGGTCGCGGTGGCGGGACGGCTGATGCTCAAGCGCGTAATGGGCAAGGCCGCCTTTGGCACGCTTCAGGACAGCTCCGGCCGCATCCAGCTCTATGTCACGGCCGACAAGACCGGGCGCGAAGCGCTCGACGCCTTCAAGCAGAACGATCTGGGCGACATCCTGGGCGCGCGTGGTACGCTGTTCAAGACGCGCACCGGCGAGCTCACCATCGAGGTCCATGCGCTGCGCCTGCTGTCCAAGAACCTGCGTCCGCTGCCCGAGAAATTCCACGGCCTGGCCGACCAGGAACAGCGTTACCGCCAGCGCTACGTCGACCTGATCATGAACCAGGAATCGCGCGAGGTGTTCGTGCGCCGCAGCCGCATCGTCCAGGCGGTGCGCAGCTTCCTGGTGGCGCGCGGCTACCTGGAAGTCGAGACGCCGATGATGCATCCGATTCCCGGCGGCGCTGCGGCGCGTCCCTTCGTGACCCATCACAACACGCTCGACATGGAGCTCTTCCTGCGCATCGCGCCCGAGCTGTATCTCAAGCGTCTGGTGGTGGGCGGGCTCGACAAGGTGTTCGAGATCAACCGCAATTTCCGCAACGAGGGGATTTCGCCGCGCCACAACCCCGAGTTCACCATGATCGAGTTCTACGAGGCCTACCGCGACTACCGCTACCTCATGGACCTGACCGAACAGATGTTCCGCGAGGTGGCGCTGGCCGCCACCGGTTCGACGGTGGTGCAGTACCAGGGCCGCGAACTCGACTTCGGCCGGCCCTTCCATCGCCTGACCATCACCGAGGCGATCACCACCCATTGCCCCGACTACCGCGACAAGCCGCTGGCCGACGCCGACTGGCTGCGCGGCGAGGTCAAGCGCCTGGGCGGCAAGCTGGCGCCGGGCGCCGGCGTCGGCGCGCTGCAGCTGTCGCTGTTCGAGGAGACCGCCGAAGCGCTGCTGTGGGAACCCACCTTCATCATCGACTATCCGGCCGAGGTCTCGCCGCTGGCGCGCCGCAACGACCATCACCCCGAGCAGACCGACCGCTTCGAACTGTTCATCACCGGCCGCGAGATCGCCAACGGCTTCTCCGAGCTCAATGACCCCGAGGACCAGGCCGCGCGCTTCCAGGCACAGGTGGCGGCCAAGGAGGCCGGCGACCAGGAGGCCATGCACTATGACGCCGACTACATCCGCGCGCTGGAGTACGGCCTTCCGCCCACCGCCGGCGAAGGCATCGGTATCGACCGGCTGGTGATGCTGCTCACCGACAGCCCGAGCATCCGCGACGTCATCCTGTTCCCGCAGCTGCGCCGCGAGAGCTGAGCGGCGCAGGCACACGACGGGGCGGCGGCGTTGCTTGCCGCTCGCCTGTCTCGATCGGCGCCCGCGCCGGCGTCACGGCACGTGCCTGGACAACAAGGTCACCGCCGGGGCCAGGCCGAGCTGCCTGGCCCGTCTGGCAAAGCCGCGATTGTCGAAGGACGCCACGGCGCTGCACTCGCGGTAGCTCGCGTGGTGCAGGGCGTCGGCGAAATCCAGGCCGGCCAGGCAGTTCGCCATTGCCTGTTCGATCGCGTCACGGTCCTCCACCTTGACCTGCGGCAGCGACAGAAGATGGCGCAGCGTCGCGACGATTTCGGCCGGGGCGAAACCGTAGTAGCCGCGCATCACCCATTCGAGTTCCAGGACCACCGTCTTGGCAATCATCAGCGGCTGGCCGGACTCGATCAGGCGTTGCGCCGCCAGGCGCTGACGCTGCGCTTCCTGGTCGGCAGCATCCTCGATGTAGTAGCGCGCCAGGACATTGGTGTCGAGGCCGATCATTTGGCCAGCAGCGTCGCGGGATCGAAGTCCGCGGGAACCGCAGCGCGTGCGCTCTTGAGCATGCCAAAGCCGCTTGCCGTTGGCAGCTGCGGCGAGGCAACCACGCGCATCTCGACGCGATCGCCGGTGAGCAGAAATTCGACGCGCGTCCCCTGACGGATGCCGAGTTTCTGCCGGACCTTCTTGGGAATCGTGACCTGCCCCTTGCTGGTGACCGATGTCGAATCCATGTTGTGCCTCGGCATGTAATACCTGGTAATGATATCTGGTCCGAAGCCGAGTGCAAGCATCCGGCGAGGGCGTCACGGCCCCCGGCAGCGAAGGCTGATCGGGAAGAACTCCCGGGACAGTGCCCGCCGGCCACGTCATGATCGAGGCCGGTAGCAGGGCAGTGCCCTGCGTGCCGCTTCCGATCACGACCCGCCAGCGATACTGCCCCATGCCATCCCGCCTTCCCCTGCCGGCGCGCACGCCGCTTGCCCTGCGCCTGCGCCGCTTCGCCGCCGCGCCATCCCTGTCGTTGCTGATCGCGCTCGCCAGCGCCGACGAGCCTGCGCATGTCGAGGCCGGCGCCATGGCCAATCCGGCCGCCAGCTACGAGCTGCCAACGGTGCAGGTGATCAGCACGGCGCCCTTGCCCGGCATGGGCGTGACCCTGGACAAGGTGCCGTCCAATGTCCAGACCCTGTCGCGCCAGGACCTGGAGGGACACGGCTATGACAACCTCTCGGAAGCGCTCAGCGGCGCGCTCGGCAACGTCAACATCAACGACACCCAGGGCAACCCCTACCAGGTGGACGTCAACGTGCGCGGCTTCACCGCCTCGCCGCTGCTCGGCACGCCGCAGGGCCTGTCGGTGTTCGTCGACGGCGTGCGCGTCAACGAGACCTTCGGCGACGTGGTCAACTGGGACCTGATCCCGCAGAACGCCATCGCCAACGTCACGCTGCTGCCGGGCGCCAATCCGCAGTTCGGCCTCAACACCCTGGGGGGCGCCCTGTCGGTGGTCACCAAGAGCGGCTTCCAGTTCCCGGGCACGCGCGTCGACCTGAGCGGCGGCAACGCGGGACGCCGCCAGTTCGAACTCGAAAGCGGCGGCCACGGCGAGGCCATCGACTGGTTCGTCGCCGCCAACGACTACCGCGACGACGGCTGGGCCGACCACAATCCCAGCGAGGTGCGCCAGCTGTTCGCCAAGACCGGCTTCCAGGACGACGACACCGATGTCGACCTGTCGCTGAGCCTGGCCGACAACCGCCTGCACGGCAACCAGACCATCCCGCTGTCCTACATGGGCGATACGCGGCAGGTCTACACCTGGCCCGACGAGGTCGACAACCGCCTGGCCGCCCTGCAGCTCAAGGCTTCGCAGTACTTCGGCCACGACCTGCTGGTGGCCGGCAACGTCTACTGGCGTCGCGTGCAGACCGACGTGCTCAACAGCAACACCAGCGTGACCGGCTTCGGCGTCGATGCCGGCGGCAATCCGCTGCCGTGCAGCGCGTCCGGGCCCGCGCTGCCGGCCTGCCCGAATGCGCAGAACATCTACAACGCCATCGACCAGTACACCAGCGGCGCCAGCGTGCAGCTGTCCGAGACGGCCCGGCTGTGGTCGCGCGAGAACACCGCGATCGCCGGCCTGAGCCTGGACCGCGGCCGCACCGCCTTCCGCCAGAGCAGCCAGGATGCCATCGCGGCGGCCGACCGCAGCACCTTCTCGTCCAGCCCGATCACGCTGGGCGTGGCGGTCACCGGACAGAGCGACTATACCGGCCTCTACGCGTCGGATACCTGGTCGGCACAGCAGGACCTGACCCTGACGGTGTCGGGTCGCTACAACCGCGCGCGCGTCAGCACGCGCTACGACTACTATGACCCGACCCAGTACAACCCGGCCCCGCAGGGCGGCGACTTCACCTACACGCGCTTCAATCCGGCGCTGGGCCTGAACTGGAAGGCGGCGTCGGCGACCACCACCTATGCCTCGTACACCGAAGGCATGCGCGCGCCGACACCGGTCGAGCTGAGCTGCGCCGATCCCAGCGTGCCCTGCGCTCTGCCCAATGCCTTCTCGTCCGATCCCTACCTGCGCATGGTGGTGTCGCGCACGCTGGAGCTGGGCGCACGCGGCGACCTCGACGGCTGGCGCTGGTCGGCCGCGGTCTACCAGACGCGGCTGCAGGACGACATCCTGTTCGTGGCCACCTCGCCGGTGGCGGGCTACTTCACCAATGTCGGCGACACCCAGCGGCGCGGTCTGGAACTCGGCCTGGACCGCAAGGACGGCCACTGGAACTGGGGCGCGCACTACAGCCATATCGACGCCACCTACCAGAGCGCATTCGAGGAACTGGTCGCCGCCAACTCGGCCGCCGATCCTGCCACCGGCCTGGTGCAGGTCGCTCCGGGCGCGCGCATTCCGGGCATTCCGCGTCACCTGCTCAAGCTGCAGGCGCGCTACACCGAAGGCGAGTCGTGGTCGCTGGGCGCCAGCCTGGTGGCGCAGACCGAGACCTATGCGCGTGGCGACGAGGCCAACCGCGACGTCAACGGCACGGTGCCGGGTTTTGCCGTGCTGAATCTGGACGGCCGCCTGCGCCTGGACGAGGCGGTCGAACTGTCCGTCCATGTGCGCAACCTGTTCGACCGCCGCTATGCCACCTTCGGGGCGCTGGCCACCAACTACTTCAACCAGCCTGGCCACGGCTTCGACAACACCGCCACCGGCAGCAACGAGCAATTCCGCACCATCGGCGCACCGCGAGCGCTGTGGCTCACGCTGACCTGGTGGATCGACCGCCAGCAGGCGCCGGCGGGGGGGCCGGATCGGGACTGAGGCACGGCCGGGCACGATGCCTGCGCAGATCGCCAACTTCGGTGGTCTGCCCATTGCTCCGCCCTCTCAAGCAGTGGAGCCTCCACGAAAGCCTGGGCGATTCAAATTGGATATATTAATAAAAGCATATAAGATCCTTTCTTCCAATCGATCGGGGCTACACAATGCTCGGGTCCCCGGAGTTCGACAGCTGTTGCTGTAACGGGTTGATTTCGTTAGGACCGAATCTCAAACGTGCCCCTACAAGAGGCTCAGCTGGCGGTCGTCGGAGGGCTTGGTCACCTTCAGTGCTTTGAGCACAGCTGTCTGCTCGGCGGTCATCATTGATACGCCAGTCAGCGGTGCTCCTTGGTTGAGCAGTACCTTGTGATGCTGGATGCGCTGCAGAGATTCCAGTGCACGTTCGGGGGTCACCCCCGCATTCGCGGCGCGCAGCCGCATTCGCATCACGCGATGCAGAATCAGCGCCAGGAAGCAGATCATTGCGTGCGCACGAATCCGGTCCGGCAGCCGGTGGTATACCGGTCCGATCTCCAGTTCTGACTTCAGCACCTTGAATCCGCGCTCGATGTCGGCGAGCGATTTGTAGCGCTCGATCATCCGCTCCGGCGCCATGTCGGCAACGTTGGTCACCAACAACAACTTGCCGTCCATCAGTTCGGCTTGCGCCAGCGCCGCCTCGTCGAGGTAGTAGCTGAACTGCTCGCTGGCGGTGTCCACCTTGATGATTCGACGCAGGTGCGATTCCG
>JAGWIJ010000137.1 GCA_028873535.1 Pseudomonadota bacterium | reverse complement strand
AGGTCGACATTGCCCTGCCCTTTCTCGAACTGCTGGCCGAGCTGGCTGGCGCTGATCTGCGCATTGCTGACCTGGTCGAGCGAGGACCTCAGCGCCGAGGCAAAACTGCCCGGCGCGCCGCCGGCCCCGCCCACGCCACCGACCTCGCCGCTGGCGTCGTCGGACAGACGCAGCATGCCGCGCAGCGGCGCCGCCGCCGCGCCGGCCGGCTGGCTGGCACCTGCCGCGGCGGCCGCCTGGCTGCCGCCAGTGATGCCGGCCTGGGTGCGCTGCTGGGCCATGCGCAGCTGCGCCAGCACATTATCGATGCCGGCGGATGGACTGCCCGAGATGCCGTGGATCGCCATGCTGGACCTGTCGGTTGGTGGTCATGCAGCCATCCTAGGCTTCCCCGCGTCCATCCGGTCGGCCGAAAAGACCCCCTGGCAGGCCCCTTATTGCGGCATTGCCGCGGCCCTCCGATTCGCATAATCGCTTCCATCGCCCAACCCGGGTGGACGCTGCGCCAAGCCGGCGCGCATCCCTCCGCTGGGCAAACCATCACGACAAGCGAACATGGCCGACACTGCCGACCTGCCCGTCCCCACCGATGCCCCCAAGGCGTCGATCATCGCCGACGTCATGAACAGTCCCAAGCTGGGCGCCTTCATGACCATCCTCGCGGTGCTCGCGCTGGTGGCCGCCGCCTGGATGTGGAACCAGCAGCCGGACATGAAGGTGCTCTACGGCAACCTCAGCGACCGCGACGGCGGCACCATCATCGCCGCCCTGCAGCAGATGAACATCCCCTACAAGTTCACCGACGGCGGCGCGATCCTGGTGCCCGGTCCGCGCGTGCACGAAGCGCGCCTGCAACTGGCAGCGCAGGGCCTGCCCAAGGGCGGCACGGTCGGCTTCGAGGTGATGGAAAGCCAGAAGCTCGGGACCAGCCAGTTCCAGGAACAGGTCAACTACCAGCGCGGCCTGGAGGGCGAACTCGCGCGCACCATCCAGTCGCTGGCAGCGGTGGAGTCGGCGCGCGTGCACCTCGGCCTGTCCAAGCCCTCGGTGTTCCTCAAGGACCAGCAGAAGCCCAGCGCCTCGGTGCTGGTCAATCTGCGTGGCGGCCATACCCTGGATCGCGGCCAGGTGTCGGCGATCATCCATCTGGTCTCGAACAGCGTGCCGGACCTGCCCACGAAGAATGTCAGCGTGGTCGACCAGCAGGGCAATCTGCTGTCCGATCCGCCCAAGGACAACGACGGCCTGCTCGACGAGGACCAGCTCAAGTACGTGCGCGAAGTCGAGCAGAAACTGCGCCAGCGCGTGGAAAGCATCCTGACCCCGGTGCTGGGCGCCGACAATGTGCGTGCCGAGATCACGGCCGAACTCGACTTCACGCGTGGCGAGCGCGCCAACGAAACCTACAAGCCCAACCAGGACCCGACGGCGGCCGCCGTGCGCAGCACCCAGGTCTCGCAGTCGAGCAACCGCGACGGCAACAAGGATGGTGGCGTGCCCGGCGCCCTCAGCAACCAGCCACCCGCCGATGCCAAGGCACCGCTCAGCAACGGCAAGCCCGGCGCTGCGGCCGCCGCGGGACAGCCTGCCACGCCGACCAGCGAGAGCAAGGACGCCACCACCAACTACGAAGTCGACAAGCAGATCGACTACGTGCAGCGCCCGGCCGGGTCGGTCAAGCGCCTGTCGGTGGCGGTGGTGGTGAACAACAAGCGCGTGGTCGACGCCAAGGGCGTGGTCACGCAGCGCGCCCTCAACGACGCCGAAAAGGCCCAGCTGCTCGAGCTGGTGCAGAACGCGGTGGGCTTCGACAAGGCGCGCGGTGACGTGGTGAACGTGGTCAACACGCCGTTCAGTCCGGCCCTGATCGAGGCGCCAGGGCCGACGCTGCCGATCTGGAAGAATCCCGAATACATCGAGATGGCCAAGGACGCCGCGCGCTATCTGCTGCTGGCACTGGGTGCCGCCTATCTGTGGTTCGGCTGGCTGCGTCCGGCCTTCCGCCGCATCAACGGCCAGGAGGAGGCGGCCAAGAGCGCAGCCGAACGCGCCGAAAAGACTGGTCGCGAGGTGCTGTCCGGTGAAGAATCCGAACTCCAGGCCTTGGGCCAGTCGCCCGAGATGGCTGCCCTGACCGCCCAGGAACAGGCCGGCCAGTCCGCGCCGGACCTGCTGCTGAACGATATCAACACGCTGCGTTCGATGGCCAAGAGCGATCCCAAGCTGATGGCTGCCGTGGTACGCGGCTGGGTGAACGAATGAGAGCTGCACGATGAGCAATGAAGGCGTGTCGAAAAGTGCCATCCTGCTGATGGCGCTGGGCGAGGACGAGGCCGCCGAGATCCTCAAGTTCCTCGGTCCGCGCGAAGTCCAGAAGCTGGGCGCCGCCATGGCCGCCATCGAGAACGTCAGCCGCGACGACATCGAGAAGGCGGTGGGCGATTTCAAGGGCGAGGTCAGCGAACTGTCGCCCTTGGCCGCACTCGACCAGTCCGACTATATCCGCGCGGTGATGCGCAAGGCGCTCGGCGACGACAAGGCGGCCAGCCTGATCGACCGCATCCTGGCGACCGGGGAATCAGCGGGGATCGAAGGCCTGAAGTGGATGGATCCGACGGCGGTGGCCGAACTGATCAAGAACGAACATCCGCAGATCCTCGCCACCATTCTGGTGCATCTCGACCCCGATCAGGCCTGCGACATCCTCAACCAGTTTCCCGAGCGCCTGCGCAACGATTGCATCCTGCGCATTGCCACCCTTGACGGGGTGCAGCCCAGCGCGCTCAAGGAACTCAACGACGTGCTGGCGCGCCTGCTGTCCGGCAGCGAGACCACGCGCAAGGCCAAGCTGGGCGGCGTGCGCGCGGCGGCCGAGATCCTCAACTACATGGGCAAGGCCAACGAGCAGTCGGTGATGGCCAACCTCGAGACCCACGACAGCCCGCTGGCGCAGAAGATCATGGACGAGATGTTCACCTTCGACGATCTGGTCGAGGTGGATGACAAGGGCTTCCAGATCATCCTGCGCGAGGTCAGCAGCGACCAGCTGGTGGTGGCGCTGCGTGGCGCGCCGGACCAGCTGCGCGACAAGGTGCTGCGCAACATGTCCAAGCGCGCAGCCGAGACGCTGCGCGAGGACCTGGAGGGCCGCGGTCCGGTCAAGGTGAGCGAGGTCGAGGGCGCCCAGAAGGAGATCATCACGGTGGTGCGTCGACTCGCCGAGGAAGGCCAGATCCAGATGGGCGGCAAGGGCGGCGGCGAAGAGGCCTATGTCTAAGGGAGCATTCGCACCGACGGCCGGCTTCCGGCGCTGGTTGCCCGAGGCACTCGAACCCGGCGAGCGCCCCGCGATTGCGGAGCCGGACCTGGAGCCGGTGGTGCTGCCGACGGCCAGCGAAATCGAGGCCATGCATGACCAGGCGCGCCAGGAGGGCTACGACGCCGGCTATCGCGAGGGTCTGGCACGCGGCCAGGCCGAGACCCAGGTGCTGCTGGACGTCTCCGACGCCTTCCACCGCGAGATCACGCGCCTGGACGAGTCGGTGGCAGCCGAGGTCGCCGCGCTGGCACTGGCCGTCGCGCAGCGCGTGATCGGTGTGGCCTATGCCGCCGACCCGGGCCTGGTGGCGACCATGGTCGAACAGGCACTGCAGGCCCTGCCTCCCAATCTCGAGACCGCGCGCGTGCTGGTCCACCCGGAGGACGTGAGCCTGGTGGTCCAGCATATCGGCGAGGAATTCACCGGCCGGCGCGTTGCCGTCGCCGCCGACCGCAGCGTCAGCCGCGGCGGCTGCCGCATCGTGACCGCCACCACCGACATCGACAGCACGCTGGAAACGCGCTGGGCGCGCATCACCGGCGTGCTGGGCAGCCTGCCGTGGATCCCGCTCGAGCGCGTCACCGAAAGCCGATCCCTGCCTGCGATGGCGCCGACCCATGATCCTGCCGTCGAGCGCGCACTGGCCGAACGCTCCGTCCCTGGAGACAGCGATTGAGTACCGAGCAGCGCACCCGACCCCACGCTCAACGCTGGGTGGACTACCTCAACGACTGCAATGAACTGGTGAGCATCGCCGAGCCGCTGGCCGTGACCGGCCGTCTCACGCGCGTGGCGGGTCTGGTGCTCGAAGCGGTGGGTCCGCGGCTGGCGGTCGGCAGCACCTGCACCATCGCCATGCCGGATGGGCGCCCGGTGCCCGCCGAAGTGGTCGGTTTCGCCGAGGATCGCCTGTATCTGATGCCGCAGCACGATGTCTACGGGCTCACGCCGGGCGCGCGCGTGATCCCCGACGAAGCCGTGCGCGCATTGCCCGCCGTCGGCCGTGTCAACCACCCGCGCCGCCGACCTTCGGACCGCTCGCGCCACTTCCCGGTGGGCGAAGCCCTGCTCGGACGCGTGGTCGACGCCAACGGTGCACCGCTCGACGGTCTCGGTCCGCTGCTCAACACCGAACTCGCGCCGCTGTACGCGCGGCCGGTCAATCCCCTGCACCGCACGCCGATCAGCCAGGTGCTGGATGTCGGTGTGCGTGCCATCAATGGCATGCTGACGGTGGGACGCGGCCAGCGCATGGGGCTGTTTGCCGGCAGCGGTGTCGGCAAGAGCGTGCTGCTCGGCATGATGGCGCGCCACACCGAAGCCGAAGTCATCGTGGTCGGGCTGATCGGCGAACGCGGCCGTGAAGTGAAGGAGTTCATCGAGCACATCCTGGGCGAGGCCGGCATGCGCCGCGCCGTGGTGGTGGCAGCACCTGCCGACACCTCGCCGCTGATGCGCCTGCAGGGGGCGGCGTAAGCCACGGCGGTGGCCGAGCACTTCCGCGACCAGGGGCGCAATGTGCTGCTGATCATGGACTCGCTGACACGCTATGCCATGGCCCAGCGCGAGATCGCACTGGCGATCGGCGAGCCGCCCGCCACCAAGGGCTATCCGCCTTCGGTGTTCGCCAAGCTGCCGCAGCTGGTCGAGCGCGCCGGCAACGGTGTCGAGGGCGGCGGCTCGATCACGGCCTTCTATACCGTGCTGACCGAAGGCGATGACCAGCAGGATCCGATCGCCGACTCGGCGCGCGCCATCCTGGACGGCCATGTGGTGCTGTCCCGCGCGCTGGCCGAACAGGGGCACTACCCGGCCATCGACATGGAGGCCTCGATCAGCCGCGCCATGACCAATCTGGTGAGCCAGCCTGAGCTGAAGCTGGTCAGCGAATTCAAGCAGATGTACTCGCGCTACCAGCGCTCGCGCGACCTGATCAGCGTCGGCGCCTACAGCCCCGGCGCCGACCCGCAGCTCGACCGCGCCATCAGCCTGTATCCGCGCATCGAAGCCTTCCTGCAGCAGGGCCTGCATGAGGCGACCGGTTACGCCGAGTGCCGCGGTCGCATGGCGGAGCTGCTGGCGTGAAGCCCGACCCGACCATCACGCTGCTGATCGAGCGCAGCCGCGAGAACTACGATCTCAGCGCGCGCGCGCTGGGCCAGGCCACGGCCCAGCGTGACCGCCAGACGCAGAAGCTGCGCACGCTCGAGGACTATCGCGCCGAATACCGTACGCGCATGGAACGCCAGGCCGGCGGCGGCGGCATGGCGATGACCGAGCTGGTGAACTTCCGCCGCTTCATCGCGCAGCTCGACCAGGCCGTCGAGCAGCAGCAACGCAGCGTCCAGCATGCCGAGCACGCCATCGACCTCGCACGCACGCGCTGGCAGGAAGCCAATCGCCAGCTGAAGTCCTACGAGGTGCTGCAGACGCGGCGCGCCGCTGCGGCCGAGCAGGTCGCCAACCGCAAGGAGCAGCGCGAGTCGGATGCCTTTGCGCAGCGCATCGCCCAATCCCGCAAGTCGCCCTTCTGAGGAGCAGTCCATGTTGCCGGTTTCCCAGGCCGTCCAGGCCAGCAAGGCCACCCAGCTGCGCACCGCTGCCGGTGGCGACAGCACCGGCGAGCAAGGCTTTGCCAGCCTGTTCCAGCAGGGACTGCAGGCACCGGCGAGTGCAGAACCGTCGAGCGCGCCCCCACCCACACATGCCGCAGCGGCAGCAGACAGCGCGCAATCGAGCGCGCCTGCCGCCGGCAAGACCACGACCGCCAGCGCCGCCAGCGGGTCCGGGACCCAGGATGCCAGCAGCAAGGCCGACGGCACTCCGGCCACGGTCGGCACGCCGCCAGCCCAGACCCGGCGCAGCGGCGACGCCAAGGCCGGCAGCGACGCTTCCGCAGCACCGCGCGCGCGCCAGGGCGAGGCCGCCGACACGCCCGACGTCAGTGCGGCAGCCGCAGCCGCCGGCGCGCTGGCGCTCCAGGCCCAGCAGCGCGTCAGCCGCCAGGATGCCGCTGGTGCCGATGACGATTCCGGTGCTGGCGCCGATGCCAGTGCCAGTCGCAAGGTGCGGCTGGACGGCGCCGGCAGGCGCCCTGCCCTCACCGACCTGCAGCCAGGCGACGGCGTGCCTCACGGCACCAGCGCCGGAAAATCCGCGCTGCCGGCAGGTGCCGACAGTAGCGACGGCAGTGACACCGGCCTGGCGCATGCCGATGGCGGCAGCGGCGGCGCTGCCGCATTCGGTGCCGGCCTGACCGCCCTGCTCGCCCGGCAAGGCAGCGCGGGCCTGAGCAGTCTGTCAGCCGGCGCCGCCAGCGGCGCCCAGCCCGCCGGCACGCATGCCGCGAACGGCGCGAACAGCGCGAACGGCGATCCCAGCCAGCTGTACGCGCAGATCTCGCAGGATGCGCTGCAGAACCTGACCCAGGCCACCACCCTGCCGCCGATGCAGCAGGTCACCCTGCCGGTCAACGCGCCGTTCGGTGACGAGCGCTGGTCGGCCGCGCTCGGCCAGCAGGCGCTGTTCATGGCACGCAACCAGCTGTCGAGCGCCCAGCTCACCGTCAATCCCCCCAACCTGGGTCCGATCCAGATCACGCTCGACCTCAAGCACGATCAGGCCAGCGCGGTGTTCGTGACCCCGCACGACGCGGTGCGCCAGGCCATCGAGGCCAGCCTGCCGCATCTGCGCGACATGTTCTCGGCCGCCGGCCTCAACCTCGGCAACGCCCAGGTCCAGGCGGATGCCGGCGGATCGGCCTGGACCGCGGGTGGCCAGGGGGCCGGCCAGGGTGGCAGCGCGGCGCAAGGCGGCAACAGCCAGGCTGGCCGCGGCGCGAGCGCCGAAGCGGTCAGCGCACCCGCGCCGCTGCGCCTGTCGCGCGGCCTGCTCGACACCTTCGCCTGAGCGGCACCCTCGCGCAAAACTCAGGTAAAGCCGGATATACCCGGGCAAGGGGCCGTTTTTCCGGGCATCCCGTGCGGCCAGCGCCCGCGATAATGACTTCATCAAAGCTCGGGAATCATCATGGCTGACGCACACGACGACGGCGCGGAAAGCGCACCCAGGAAGAAAAGCAAGCTGCCGCTGATCATCGGCGCGCTGGTGCTGCTGCTCGCCGTCGGCGGCGGCGCCTACTACTTCCTGGTCATGAAGCCGGCCGCCGAGGCCAAAGCCGCCGAGGAAGCCGCGGCAGAGGACGACAGCGGCGGCAAGGACAAGGCCAGCAAGGGCAAGGCCGAAGGCAAGAAGAAGCACAGGAAAAAGAAGAAGGCCGACAAGGCCGAACCGCC
>JAGWIJ010000021.1 GCA_028873535.1 Pseudomonadota bacterium | reverse complement strand
CCCACCTCGACCGCTGTCATGCGCTCGATACCGCGGGCGAGGTGGTGCGCGCGCACTATCCACGCTGGTACCGGCCGGAGGACGCCACGCCGCCTCCGCCTGGCCTCGACTCGCCCTGAACGCAGGCACTGGCGCGGCGAGCGCTTCGAGCCGCCGGAATTCTTAAGAACTGGCGCAAACTTCGGCGAAGTTTGTCGCAGCGCGGTAAACTTCGGGGTCTTGCCACAAGCGAGCCATCCCACATGAAAATCCATGAGTACCAGGCGAAGGAACTGCTTCGCAAATTCGGGGTGGTCACGCCCCGGGGCATCCCCTGCTTCTCGGTGGAGGAAGCCAAGAAGGCGTATGAAACCCTGGGCGGCGGCGTCGCCGTCGTGAAAGCACAGATCCACGCCGGCGGCCGCGGCAAGGGTGGCGGCGTCAAGGTTGCCAGGAATGCCACGCAACTGGCCGAATTCGCCGCGCAGATCTTCGGCATGCAACTGATCACGCACCAGACCGGACCGGAAGGCCAGCGGGTGCGTCGCCTGCTGATCGAGGAAGGTGCCGACATCCGCAAGGAGCTCTACATCGGCATGGTGGTCGATCGCGGCAGCCAGCGCGTGGCGCTGATGGCCAGCAGCGAAGGCGGCATGGACATCGAGGAAGTCGCGGCGCACACGCCGGAAAAGATCCACACGGTGTTCGTCGATCCGAAGGCCGGTCTGACCGACGCGCAGGCGGACGATGTGGCCAGCCGGATCGGCGTTCCCGCCGAACTGCTGCCGCAGTCGCGCGTCATGTTGCAGTCGCTTTACCGCGCCTTCGACGAGACTGATGCCAGCCTGGCCGAGATCAACCCACTGGTGCTGACCGGTGACGGCAAGGTGATCGCGCTCGACGCCAAGATGAATTTCGACTCGAACGCGCTCTACCGTCATCCCGAGATCACCGCGCTGCGCGACCTCGACGAGGAAGACCCCAACGAGATCGCAGCCTCCAAGTTCGACCTGTCCTACATCTCGCTCGACGGCAACATCGGCTGCCTGGTCAATGGCGCCGGCCTGGCGATGGCCACCATGGACATTGTCAAGCTGTACGGCGGCTCGCCCGCCAACTTTCTCGACGTGGGCGGCGGTGCCACCACCGAGAAGGTCACCGAGGCCTTCAAGCTGATGCTGGGCAACCCGCACCTGCAGGCCATCCTGGTCAACATCTTCGGCGGCATCATGCGCTGCGACGTGATCGCCACCGGCGTGGTCGAGGCGGCGCGTCAGGTCAAGCTGGGCGTGCCGCTGGTGGTGCGCCTGGAAGGCACGAACGTGGAACTGGGCAAGAAAATCCTGGCGGAGTCGGGTCTTCCGATCATCTCCGCTTCCAACATGGCTGACGCCGCCGAGAAGGTGGTCGCCGCAGCGCGGGGGTGATATGTCGATACTGATCAACAAGGATAGCCGGGTGATGACCCAGGGGATCACCGGCAAGACCGGACAGTTCCACACCCGGATGTGCAAGGAATACGCCAACGGCGCCAACTGCTTCGTGGCCGGCGTCACGCCGGGCAAGGGCGGGCAGGATTTCGAAGGCACGCCGATCTTCAACAGCGTGGCCGAAGCCAAGGCCGCCACCGGCGCCACCGTATCAGTGATCTACGTGCCCCCCCCGTTCGCGGCCGCCGCGATCGACGAGGCCGTCGATGCCGACCTGGACCTGGTGATCTGCATCACCGAAGGCATCCCGGTGCGCGACATGATCCGCACGCGCGACCGCATGCAGGGAAAGCGCACGCGTCTGATCGGCCCCAACTGTCCTGGCCTGATCACGCCGGACGAGATCAAGATCGGCATCATGCCGGGCCACATCCACAAGAAGGGCCCGATCGGCGTGGTGTCGCGCTCCGGCACGCTCACCTACGAGGCGGTCGGCCAGCTGCGCGAACTCGGTCTGGGCCAGTCGAGCTGTGTGGGCATCGGCGGCGATCCGGTCAACGGCATGAAGCACATCGACGTGATGAAGCTGTTCAACGACGACCCGGCGACCGAAGCGGTGATCATGGTCGGCGAGATCGGCGGCTCGGACGAGGAAGCCTGCGCCGAGTGGATCCGCGACAACATGAAGAAGCCCGTGATCGGCTTCATCGCGGGCGTCACGGCGCCGCCTGGCAAGCGCATGGGTCATGCCGGCGCCATCATTTCCGGCGGCAAGGGCACGGCGCAGGAAAAGCTGGCGGTGATGGAAGCCTGCGGCATCAAGGTGACGCGCAATCCGGCCGAGATGGGCAAGCTGCTCAAATCGGTTCTGTGATGCGCCGCGCCGGCGCGCCTGGTCACTCGATGATCAGCGCGCCGTGCGCCGTCTGGGCATGGAATTCGCCCACGAACTCGTAGCGCCCGGCCGGGTGCGGCTTGATCACGAAGCGTCCGGACTGATGGCCGCGCAGGCCGAACTCCTTGCGCAGACGCCGGCTCTCGAATTCCTCCGGTGTGTCGTCGCGGTTCTCGAGCTCGATGACCACCATCTTGCCGGCGGGCGCGTGCAGGATCTCGGGCGTGAAGCGGTGACGCTCGATCACCAGCCTGAGCGTCACCGCGTCCGGCGGCACGACATCCCGCTCGCCGGCGCCTGCCGACAGGCTGGCCAAGGCACTTGCCAACAGCGCGAGCATTGGTCCGAACAAGCGGATTGGCAACATTGCATCCCCCGGGGCGTTCCGGAACAAATTCCATACCATGAAAACGATGGAGTCACTCGCCGCGATGCCGCCGCGGGCGCTCGAGGCTCCTGCCCTCAGGCGGTGTCGGGGGCCCGCGGACGCCACAGCACGTCACCGCTGCCGGCATCTGCATTGAGCACGCGCGCCAACACGAACAGCAGGTCGGACAGCCGGTTCAGATACTGCAGACTGGCCGGATTGCCGCCGTCCGCGTGCACCAGTTCCACCAGGCGGCGCTCGACACGCCGGCATACGGTCCGCGCCACATGAGCGTCAGCGGCGGCGAGGGTGCCGCCCGGCAGGATGAACTCCTTGAGCGGCGCCAGGGCCTGGTTGAAGGCCGCGAGGGCTTCGTCCAGGCGCACCACCATGGCCGGCGTGATGCGCATCTGGCCTGGCAGGCACAGTTCCGCGCCCAGTTCGAACAGGTCGTGCTGCACGCCGCCCAGACAGGCGCTGACGGCGGCCGGCACCCGCTGCGCCAGCAGCCGGCCCAGCACGGCGTTGAGTTCGTCGACCTCGCCCAGGCAGTCGACGCGCAGGCTGTCCTTGCCGGTGCGGCTGCCGTCGCCCAGGCCGGTGGTGCCGTCGTCGCCGGTGCGCGTGGCGATGGCGCTGAGTCGATGTCCCATGATCAGCGGCTGGTGTCGACAATGGTGCGGCCGCGCGTGCGACCCGCCAGCACCTCAGGCGCTCGTGCGATCGCCGCGCTCAGCGGAACCTCGAACGCCATCGCGGCCAGCTGCGGCGGCGTGACCTTGCCGGCCAGCAGCGCCCAGGCGGCCTCGCGATTGGCATTGCTCTGGTAGACGCTGTTGATACCGTAGAGCGTGATGCCGCGCAGGATGAAGGGCATCACGGTGGCCGGGAAATCGGCGCCCTGCGCGAGACCGCAGGCGGCCACCGCCCCGTCGACGCGCGTTGCAGCGCAGGCATTGACCAGGGTATGGCTGCCCACCGAGTCGACCACCCCGGCCCAGGTTTCGCGCTGCAGCGGCTTGCCCGGCGCGCTCAGGCTGGCGCGATCGACGATCCGCGCAGCGCCCAGGGCCTGCAGGTATTCGGCCTCTTCCGGCCGTCCAGTGCTCGCCACCACCGCGTAGCCCAGCGCGGCCAGCAGCGCCACCGACACCGAGCCGACGCCACCGGCGGCACCGGTCACCAGCACTTCGCCATCGCCCGGCTGCAGGCCGTGCCGCTGCAGCGCCATGACGCACAGCGCGGCCGTGACGCCGGCGGTGCCGAAGATCATCGCCGTGCGCGTGCTGACCGTATCCGGCAGTGCCAGCAGCCAGCCCGCCTCGACGCGCGCGCGCTGCGCGAGTCCGCCCCAGCGCGTCTCCCCCAGGCCCCAGCCGGTCAGCACCACGCGCGTGCCGGGCGTCCAGCCCGGGTTGCGGCTGGCGCGCACGGTGCCCGCGAAATCGATGCCCGGCACCATCGGCCAGCTGCGCACGATCGGGCCCTGGCCGGTGATCGCCAGCGCGTCCTTGTAGTTGAGGGTGGACCATTCGACATCGACGTCGACGTCGCCCGGTGGCAGGCGGTCGTCTTCGAGGTCCGCGAGGCGGGCGCTGGTCGCGCTGCCTTGCTGTTCGAGCAGGATGGCTTTGAACATGACGGCACTCCGTTGCGGTTGCGGGTTCATTGCTGCTGTTGCTGTTGCTGCTGCAGTTCGCGTTCCAGCCAGAGGCGCGCGCCGTCGACATTGAGCTGGATGTCGCTGCCCAGGATGGCGCGCATGGTGCTCTCGTCGCCCTGCCAGCCCTGCGTGTGCAGGGATTCCAGGTAGATGTCGGCAAAGGCCTGCTCGAGTGCCACGGCGGCGCCAGGATCCGCTCCGATGCGGCGGGCGGCTGCCACCTGGGCATCGACCTGCGCCAGCAGGAAGGGCGCCAGGCCTTCGGGATGCGGCACTTCGCCGAAATGGGTGGGAAACACCGCGCGCGGCTGGCGCGCCAGCAGGCGCGCCACCGTGGCGTGGATCGCAGCGGGCTCGAACTGGCTGGGTGAAGTGGTGGGCACCACGGCATGGCCGCCAGCGTGGCGGAATCCGAGCAGGCACAGGCCAAAGGCGTCGCCGGTGAACCAGCTGGCGCTTTGCGCATCCCAGAAGCAGACGTGGTGGCGTGCGTGCCCCGGACTGTCGATGATCTCGAGCTCGCGCCGACCGACGGCGATGCGTGCGCCATCCTGCAGCGGCACCACGCGGGACTGCGACACCGGCAGCAGGGTGCCGTATTCGCGCTCGGTGAACCCGGGACCGTAGACCTCGCAGACGGCCTGCATCAGCGGGCCGGGATCGATCATGTGGCGCGCACCACGCGGATGCACGCCCAGGCGCGCGTTGGGCAGCGCCGCCATCAGCTGTCCGGCGCCGCCGGCATGATCGAGATGGACGTGGGTCAGCAGCACCCAGTCGACATCGGTCGGCGCGAGGCCCGCCAGCGCGAGCGCTTCGAGCAGGCGCGGCACGCTGGCGTTGACACCGGTGTCGATGAAGGCGGCGCGCCCGCCACTGACCAGCAGGTAGGCGGCCGCATAGCCGGGACTGGCGTAACCGGTCTCGATGGCGGTGATGTCGTGGCCATAGTGCGTGAAGCGCGGCACCGGGGGATGGACGTAGGCGTTCATGGCGTGGCGGAGCTTGACGTGGATGGGGCCTGGCGGGTGGACGGCGCGCGCGCTCGAAGGTTCATTCGGGAATGCCGAGTCGCAGACAGCTCACGGCATCGCCGGGACCGGCCAGACGGCCGGCCAGCGTACCGTCGGGATCGCGGAGCGCGACCAGCACCTTGAAGCTTTCCCCCATTTCAGCGGGACTGACCAGCTTCTGCAACTCGCTGGTCTGGCGCAGCCAGTCCAGGCTGCCAGCCGCCGCGGACGGGTCCAGGCAATCCAGCAGGCCGTGCGCCATCAGAAAGGCCGCCTGGGTGTCGAAGTCGTGCAGGCGCAATCCGCCGGCGCGCAAGGCGGCGCCGACGGCACTGAAATCCACATGCGCCGTCACGTCCTGCAGCCCGGGCAGGAAGAACGGGTCGCCATGCACATGGTGGCGGTAGAAACAGCGCAGCGTGCCTTCGGCGCGGTGCAACTGGTGCAGGGCACGCGCCGGGTCGCCATAGTCGGCCAGCAGCACGGCACCGGCCTGAAGGCTGGCGGCCAGGGTGCGCGCCCAGGCGCGGGCCGACACGCCGAGCTCGAACAGGGCGCCCTCGATCGGCACTGCCGCCAGCTGTGCGACCGCCGCCAGCATGCGCGCCGATGCCGGCCGTTCCTCCCACACGAAGGCGCCGGCACCATCGACGGCCACGCCGCGCTCCAGCAGGCCCTGCGCCGTCCGCCGCAGCACGTGCACGGGCATGGCATCGAGCACCTCGTTGGCGAGCAGGACACCGCGGAAAGCGGCCGGCAACTCGTCGATCCACACCAGACGTTGGCGCAGCAACGCCGGCAGTCGCGCGAGGCGCTGCTGCTGCTCTGCACGCAGTGCCGGGCTGGTTTCCAGGATGGCATAGCGTGAAGGCAGCGCGCCCAGCGCCGCCAGTTCCTGCAGCACCACTTCAGCCAGCCGGCCGCTCCCGGCGCCGGGTTCGATCAGTTCGCCATCCGGCAGCGCGGCCAGCAGCGGCGCCAGGGTGCGCGCCAGGGTGCGCCCGAACAGGGCACCGGTCTCGGGCGCGGTGGTGAAGTCGCCGGCCGCCTGGAAGCGCGCGGCGCCGGCCACGTAGTAGCCCAGTCCGGGCTGAAACAGCAGGCCGTGCATGAAGCCGGCGAAGTCCAGCCAGCCGCCAGCCGCCGCGATCGCAAGGCGCAAGGCCGTCACCAGACGCTGGCTGTGGGCCATGGCATCGGCATCCGGCTGCGGCAGGTGGGACGACTCGGGCAACATGTCGGCTCGGCTAAAGGTGCCAGTTCCGGGGAACCACCGGCGGGCGCTGCACTCCCATTCGGCAGGACATCGGGCGGAAGAACATGGCAAGAGACGAAGTGGTGCTGGTGACAGGCGGCGGCAAACGCGTGGGAGCGGCCATCACGCGCGCCCTGCACGCCGAAGGCAAGCGCGTGGTGGTGCATTATCACCGCTCGCAGGCGGCAGCGGAAGAACTCGCGGCCACGCTCAATCGCGAACGCGCCGGCAGCGCCGCGCTGATCGACGGCGACCTGCGCGAAACGGCAGCGCTGCCAGCGCTGGCGGAGCGCGCGATCGCGTGCTTCGGGCGCATCGACGGCCTGGTCAACAACGCGTCGAGCTTCCATCCTGCGGGCATCGACCGCGTCGACGAGGCGCACTGGAGCGATCTGATCGGCACCAACCTCAAGGCGCCCCTGTTCCTGACCCAGGCACTGGCCGCGCAGCTGCGCGAACATCACGGCTTCGTGATCAACATCACCGACATCCACGCCGAACGCCCCTTGCGCGACCATCTGGTCTACTCGGTGGCCAAGGCCGGCCTGGCCGGGCTCACACGCGCGCTGGCGCTTGAGCTCGGTCCCGAGGTGCGCGTCAATGCCGTGGCCCCGGGGCCGGTGCTGTGGCCGGATGATGACGCCAGCGACACCTTCGACGCCGCCGAGCGCCAGCGCATCGTGGGCCAGACCCTGCTCAAGCGCGCCGGATCCCCCGAGGACGTGGCCGACGCGGTGTGCTGGCTGGCCTGCCACGCCCCCTTCGTGACCGGACATATCCTGCCGGTGGACGGTGGCCGCCACGCCTATCTCTGACGCCGCGCAGCCGTTCCGGCCGGGCAGGCTTTAACGCGGTTTTACCACGTGTTGCGATCGCAGTTGGGCTTGGTCATACTCGTGAACACTTGATGACAAGATTTGCGATCGAGCATGACCGCTGCTCCCTTGGTAGGTCTCAGCGCCTGCAGCCGATCTTCGGTTGCCCTGCCCTTCCAGTGGGCCGGCCTCAAGTACATCGAAGCGATCGTGCACGGCGCCGCAGCGACGCCCTTGCTGATCCCTGCGCTGGGACAGGCGCTGGACATTCCGGCCCTGGTGGCACGCCTGGACGGCGTGTTCCTCACCGGTTCGCCGTCCAATGTAGACCCGGGCCGCTATGACGCCGAACGCCAGTTCGAGCAGGCCCTGCTCGATCCGGCGCGCGACGCCACCACCTTTGCACTGATCGCCGCAGCCCTGGAGCAGGGTGTGCCGCTGTTCGCCGTCTGTCGCGGCTTCCAGGAACTCAACGTCGCGCTGGGTGGCAGCCTGCACCAGCAGGTCCACGACATGCCCGGCATGGCCGACCACCGCGAAAACAAGGATGCGCCGGTGGAGCAGCAGTACGCGTCGGCGCATCGCGTCACCCTGGTCGAGGGTGGCAGCCTGCAGGCCTGGCTGGACGGGCGGCGCGAGATCCGCGTGAACTCCCTGCATGCACAGGGCATCGACCGGCTGGCACCGCGCCTGGAGGCCGAGGCGCATGCCGACGATGGCCTGATCGAAGCCGTGCGCGTGCGCGATGCGCACAGCTTCGCTTTTGCGGTGCAGTGGCACCCCGAATGGAGAGTTCTGGACAACCCCGATGCGCTGCCGCTGTTCCGTGCCTTCGGTGCTGCCTGCCGCGCGCGCATGCTGGCGCGCGCTGTTGCAAGCTGACCCCTCGATCGCCCTTCCCCTCGCCACCTGGAGCCCCGCTGCGATGACCGCTCACCTCTGCCCATCCCGAGTCCGCCCCTTCCGTCGACGTGCCCTGCTCGCGGCCATGCTGGCCGGACTCGGAAACGCGGCGGCAAGTGCCGACGACGCGCCCCCGGCCGCGGCGCCGGAAGGCGACGGCAAGGAGGTGCAGCAGCTCAACCGGGTGGTGGTGACCGGCTCCAACATCCGCCGTACCGATACCGAGACGCCGAGTCCGGTGCAGGTGCTGACCTCGGAAGACATCGCCAAGTCCGGCTACAGCAGCGTCGCCGACGTGCTGCACAATGTCACCGCCAACAACATGGGTTCGCTTGGCCAGGCCACGCCGGGCGCTTTCGGGGCCGGCGGCAGCGGCATTTCGCTGCGCGGACTGACGGTCGGCGCCACGCTGGTGCTGATCGACGGCCACCGCATGGCCTCCTACCCCTTGCCCGACGACGGTGAGCGCGACTTTGTCGACATCTCCTCGATCCCCATCGACGCGGTCGAGCGCATCGAGGTGCTCAAGGACGGCGCCTCCGCGGTCTATGGCTCGGACGCGATCGCGGGCGTGGTCAACGTGATCCTCAAGAAATCGCACGAAGGCGGCACGCTGCATGCCGAACTCGGCAGTTCCTACCAGCATGACGGCACCGTGGCCCACCTGTCGGGCATCGCCGGCACCGGCAAGCTCGACAGTGACGGCTACAACGCCTATATGTCGGTCGACTACCGTCATCAGAATCCGGTCCTGCTGAGCGACCGCCCCTACCTCGAACCCGCGGCCCTGACCGCCTTTGGCGCGCAGAACCTGACGCCGAATCCCTTCAACCCCTATCTGCAGGTGTCGCCGCGGACCGAAAACCTGAGCGTGCTCGGCAAACTGAGCAAGAGCATGGCCGACGACTGGACGCTCGGCCTGTCGGGTTCGATCCTGCAGAGCGACGCCACCCAGGTCGGATTGTTCAACAAAGTCTCGCCCGCCAACGGCATCACCAATTTCATCTTCGGACCGAACCACCCGGTGCCGACGCCGGCGGCGATGACGCAGGTGCAGGTGCCGGGCACCACTGCGGCCGTCAGCCAGACCTTCCCGGATCTCGGCCCGCAGACCACCAAGACCCATAGCACCTCCTACCGCCTGGTGAGCGAGCTCAACGGCAGCTGGGGGGCCTGGGATGTGCAGGCCGCGGCGGGCCTCACGCGCGTCGAGACCCAGCTCACGCTGAGCAACTTCATCAGCCTGCCTGCGCTGCAGAACGCGCTCAACAACGGCAGCTACGCCGTCGGTGTCAACGCGGACGGCAGCACCTCGACACTGGGCGCCGCCGCGGGCATCAACGGCGTGATCGCGCCGCAGGCGGCGTCGACCTCGCACAACGACCTGCATTTCATCAGCCTGCGTGCCAGCCGCGACGTGGCGAAGCTCGACGGCGGCAACCTGTCGGTCGGCGGCGGCGTGGAGTACGACCACCGCTCGCTGTACGAAGCCTTTCCCGACAGCTTCTCCAATGGCTACCAGAGCAGCAACATCTACGCCTTCGGCGTCGGCAAGCAGAACGTCACGGCCGCCTATGTCGAGCTGGTGGCGCCGGTGCTCAGGCAGCTCGAGATCGATGCCGCGGCGCGCATCGACCACTACGACACCTATGGTTCTTCGGCCACGCCCAAGCTCGGCATCAAGTACACGCCGCTGCGTGAACTGACCCTGCGAGGCACCTACGCGGAAGGCTTCCGCGCGCCGAACCCGGTCGAGATCGGTGTTTCCGGATCGAGCGCCGGCTTCCTGCCAGCCCTCGCCGACACGCAGCTGTGCGCCACCCAGGGCGTCTGCCAGAACATCGGCGGCACCGAGCTTCAGCTTGCCGGCCACCAGCTGCAGCCGGAGAAGTCCAAATCCGGCACCCTGGGCTTCATCCTGGAGCCCGACCGGCACGTCAACGTGTCGGTGGACTACTACGACATCCGGCTGTCCAACCAGATCGTGTCGGTGGGCCTGTTCGGCCAGGACCAGATCGACAACCCGGCCAAGTACGGCACCCAGCTGTATCGGGCCAGCGGCAACGGCGTCGCCAACACCGCGCCGACCAGCCCTGGCGACATCATCCTGTACGGCACCTACCCGTTCATCAACGTGGGCGAGACGCGCACCAACGGCCTCGACATCGACCTGCGCCTGCGCTTCCAGGACCAGGACTATGGCCGCTTCACGCCCAGCCTGCAGTGGAGCCACATGCTCCACTACACCATCACGCGCAATGGCGTGAGCTACGAACTCGCCGGCACCCACGGCCCGAGCTTCGTGTCGACCAATACCGGCACGCCGCGCGACCGCGCTGCGCTGGGCCTGACCTGGGAGAAAGGTCCGTTCGAGATCACCGGCACCGTCAACTACACCAGCAGCTTCACGGTGATCGACCCGAGCTACGCCGTGAACAGCTGCGACAACGCCATCGGCTACCTGTTCACGGGCGGCAGCGCCGGCAACAGCAGCCTGTGCACGGTGGGCAGCTTCACCGAGTTCAACCTCAGCGGCCGCTACACCCTGGACCGCCACTGGACCTTCCGCGGCTCGGTCACCAATCTGTTCAACCGCCAGGCACCGGTCGACGCCTTCGCGTCGGGCTCGGCGGGTGGCGGCACCGGCCTGGGCGGTGCACACTACGATCCTTCCCTGCACCAGGATGGCGCCGTCGGCCGCTTCCTGAATGTAGGGATGACCTACGCCTTCTGAGGACCGCAGCATGGATTCGCCGCTCGACTGGGCCGCGCTGGCCGCAGGCCTGCATCCCGATGGCCGTGCCTTCATCGGCGGACGGCGTGTCGGCGCCGCCGATGGCGGCGTGTTCGACTGCATTTCGCCGATCGACGGCCGCAAGGTGGGCGAGATCGCGCGCGGCCGTGCTGCGGACATCGAGGCCGCGGTGAGCGGTGCCCGGGCCGCCTTCGAGGACGGCCGCTGGGCGTGGCGGCCGCCACGCGAGCGCAAGCAGACGCTGCAGCGTCTGGCAGACCTGATGCGCGCCAACGGCGACGAACTCGCGGCTCTCGAAACGCTGGACATGGGCAAGCCGGTGGCGATGAGCCGCGCCGTCGATGTCAACGCGGCCGCCAATTGCATCCGCTGGTACGCCGAGGCCATCGACAAGGTCTACGACGAGATCGCGCCGACGCCGCGCACCGCGCTGGCACTGATCACGCGCGAGCCGATGGGCGTGGTCGGCGCCATCGTGCCGTGGAACTATCCGATGCTGATGAGCTGCTGGAAGATCGCGCCCGCGCTGGCCAGCGGCAACAGCATGGTGCTCAAGCCCTCGGAAAAGGCTTCACTGACCGCGCTGCGCCTCGCCGAACTGGCGCTCGAAGCCGGCATTCCGGAAGACGTGTTCAATGTCGTGCCAGGCTACGGTCACGAGGCCGGACAGGCACTGGCCCTGCACAAGGAGGTGGACTGCATCGGCTTCACGGGCTCGACGCGCACCGGGCGCGCGATCATGCAGTACGCCGGCCAGTCCAACCTCAAGCGCGTGCATGCCGAACTGGGCGGCAAGTCGCCGTTCATCGTGCTGGCCGATGCCGACCTCGACGCTGCCGCGCGCACCTGCGCCGGTTCGATCTTCTTCAACCAGGGCGAGAGCTGCAATGCACCGTCGCGCGCCATCGTCGAGCGCAGCGTGCTGGCGGCCTTCAGCGAGCGCGTGGCCGCGCTGGCGCAGAACTACCAGCCGGGCGACCCCTGGGCCAAGGGCACGGCAATGGGCGCCATAGTCGACCGCACCCAGCTCAACACGGTGCTGGGCTATATCGCCGCGGGCGTCGACGACGGCGCCAGGCTGGCTGCCGGCGGCACCCAGGCACTCGAACAAAGCGGCGGCTTCTATGTCACGCCGACGGTGTTCACGGGTGTCACGCCCGAAATGAAGATCGCGCGCGAGGAGATCTTCGGGCCGGTGCTGTCGGTGCTCGCCGCTGATGGCGCGGCCCACGCGGTGGCCATCGCCAATGCCAGCCGCTACGGACTGGCGGCCTCGATCTGGTCGCGCGACATCGACCGCGCGCTGACCGTGGCGCGCGCCCTGCGCGCCGGCACCGTGCACGTCAACAGCTACGACGACGACGACATCACGGTACCCTTCGGCGGTTACAAGGAATCCGGCAACGGCCGCGACAAGTCCCTCCACGCCTTCGAAAAATACACCGAACTCAAGACCACCTGGATCCGGCTGCCGGGTGGCGTGGCGGGCTGAATCCGGCTGCGCGCGACCGGCCGCCAGGCCCGGCTGACCGCCGCCGGACCGCGACGGCTCAGCCCGCCAGCCAGCCGCGCGCCTTCACCTCCGCCAGGGTGCTGTCCAGGCACCGGCGGATCAGCGCGATCAGTTCATCGATCTGCGGACGCGTGATGATCAGCGGCGGCGCGATGATCATGCGGTCGCCCACGGCGCGCATCACCAGACCGCTGTCGAAGCAGAAGTCGCGGCAGAGCATGCCCACTGCCAGTCCAGGATCGAAAAAGCGGCCACTGGACTTGTCGGCCACCAGGGCCAGTCCGGCCACCAGTCCCAGCGCCTGGGCGTGGCCGACCAGGGGATGGTCGACGAGGGATTCGAAGCCCTGCTTGAGATAGGGACCGGCATCCTCGCGCACATGCCGTGGCAGATCCTCTTCTTCCATGATGGCCAGGTTCTCGAGCGCCACCGCACATGAGGTGGGATGCCCCGAGTAGGTGAAACCGTGCTCGAACTCGCCGCCCCGCTCGACCAGGGTCCTGGCCACGCGCTCACCGACCAGCACGCCGCCGAGCGGCAGGTAGCCCGAGGTGACGGCCTTGGCGAAGGTGATGAGATCGGGCCGGGTGCCGTAGTGCTGGCAGCCGAACCACCGGCCCAGGCGGCCGAAGCCGCAGATGACCTCGTCGGAGACCAGCAGGATGCCGTACTTGTCGACGATGCGCTGCACCTCGGGCCAGTAGGTCTCGGGCGGGATGATCACGCCGCCGGCACCCTGCACGGGCTCGGCCACGAAGGCGGCCACGCGCTCGGGTCCAAGTTCGAGGATCTTGTGCTCCAGCCAGCGCGCCGCCTGCAGGCCGAAGGCCTGCGGGCTCAGGCCACGATCGGATCCGTACCAGTAGGGTTGTCCGATATGCACGATGCCCGGAATCGGCAGGCCGCCCTGGGCGTGCATGTAGTCCATGCCGGACAGCGAGGCTCCGCCCATGGTGGAACCGTGGTAGCCGTTGATGCGCGCAATGATCACGTCGCGCCCGGGCTGGCCCTGCAGATCCCAGTAGCGCCGCACCATGCGGATCACGGTGTCGTTGCCCTCCGAACCCGAGTTGGTGAAGAACACCTTGTCGAAGCCCGGCGGCGCCAGCTGCGCCAGGCGCGTGGCGAGGTCGATGGCGGGCACCACGCTGGTCTTGAAAAAGCTGTTGTAGAACGGCAGTTGCAGCATCTGGCGATGCGCCGCATCGGCCAGGCGGCGGCGGCCGTAGCCGACCGCCACGCACCACAGCCCCGACATGGCGTCGAGCAGGCGCTGGCCTTCGGAATCCCAGACATAGATGTCGTCGGCGCGCACCACGATGCGCGCTCCCCGTCCGGCCAGTGCCTGGGTGTCGGTGAAAGGGTGAAGGTAGTGCGCGCTGTCGCGCGCCTGCAGGTCATGGGTGTCGTAGCTGGATGCGTTCATCGCGGTTCGCTGGTCTGGGGTGAGGGGGCGGGTCAGACGTGCAGGAGCAGGTGCTCGCGCTCCCATGGGCTGATCACCTTCATGAATTCCTGCAGTTCGGCTTGCTTGACCTGCGCGTAGATCTCGATGAAGCGCTCGCCCAGCACTTCGCCCACTGCGGTGTCGGTCTTGAGCGCGCGCAGCGCGTCGTCGAGACTGCTGGGCAGTTCGAAATCGCTTTCGTAGGCGCTGCCGCGCTGCTCCACAGTGGGCTTGATCTCTTCGACCATGCCCAGGTAGCCGCACGCCAGCGTGGTGGCCAGCGCCACATAGGGATTGGCATCGGCGCCGATCACGCGATTCTCGATGCGGCGCGCGTCGGCGTCGGCATAGGGCAGGCGCAGGCCCACGGTGCGGTTGTCGAAACCCCACTGCAGGTTGATCGGCGCCGTGGAATGGCGGGTCAGGCGGCGATAGGAATTGACATAGGGCGCGACCAGGATCAGTACCTTGGGCAGGTATTTCTGCAGCCCGCCGATGAAATGCTGGAAGTGCCCGGAGGGCGTGCCGTCTTCCTGGCTGAAGATGTTGCGGCCGCTGACGGCATCCACCACCGACTGATGGATGTGCATGGCCGAACCCGGCTCGCCTTCGATCGGCTTGGCCATGAAGGTGGCGTACATGTCGTGGCGGATGGCCGCTTCGCGCATGCTGCGCTTGAAATAGAACACGCGGTCGGCCAGCGCCAGCGGATCGCCGTGCAGGAAGTTGATCTCCATCTGGCCCGCGCCGATTTCGTGGATCAGGGTGTCGATGTCGAGCTCCTGCGCCGCGCAGTAGTCGTAGATGTCCTCGAACAGCGGGTCGAACTCGTTGACCGCGTCGATCGAGTAGACCTGGCGCGAGGTTTCGGGGCGGCCGCTGCGGCCGACCGGCGGGCGCAGCGGCTGCACCGGATCGGGATTGCGCGCGATCAGGTAGAACTCGAGCTCGGGCGCCACCACCGGTCGCCAGCCCATCTTGTCGTAGCATTTGAGCACGCGCCGCAGCACCGAGCGCGGCGCGAAATCCACGTAATGCCCGTCGCGGAAGAAGCAGTCGTGGATCACCTGTGCCGTGGGATCTGACGCCCAAGGCACCACGCACACGGTGGATGGATCGGGACGCAGGAACATGTCGTGGTCGATCTGGGCAATGATGCCGCTGTAGGCTGCGCTGGACGGCTGCTCGCCGGTGACGGTCATGCCCAGAACCGCCTCGGGCATGCGCATGCCGCGCTCGACCGAGAATTTCTCGCGCGGCAGGATCTTGCCGCGCGCCACCCCAGTCAGGTCCGGCACCAGGCATTCGATTTCGGTGATGCGGCGTTCATTGAGCCAGCGTTCGAGATCGCTGAAGCTGCGCTGTTCGTGGGATGGTGTGCTCATGTCGTGCTCCTCCTGTGACGTGACGCGCGCGCGTGCCGGGAGACGGCCGGCGCTGCGTCCGGAATGATCGTGGCGTGGGGTGGCGCGGGCGGCCGGCAGTCGCCGCAGCGCAGCTAGGGAACCTTGGTGGGAGCGGGCAGGAGCAGGGAGCGCAGCAAGGTGCCGCTGGCGGCGGCATGCACCCGGGCCGCCCGGCGGGCAGAAGGGAGGCGCTTGCGCCGGGCCGGCAGCAATGCCGCCCGATGGGGAAAGTCCGGGAAGGTGCCCCGCATGACGGGAATCTCCACACCACGACGAATCCAGTGTAGCAGATTAGGACATGAGTCGAATTCAATGACCGGCGCCGCTGTTCGCGTATACTGCTGGGTTGTCATGAATGCCCCTTTCCCGCCTCAGCGCTCGCGCACCCTGATCCGCCTGCAGGACCACCTGCAGGCCACGACCGGCCGTGCCATCGGCGACTACGGCATGATCGCCGACGGCGACACCGTGATGGTGTGCATGAGCGGAGGCAAGGACTCGCACGCGCTGCTGGATCTGCTGCTGGCGCTGCAGCGCCGCGCACCCGCGCGCTTCCGGCTGATCGCCGTCAATGTCGATCAGAAGCAGCCCAACTTCCCCGAACACGTGCTGCCGCAGTACCTGGAAGGACTGGGGGTGGACTACCGCATCGTCGAGGCCGACACCTACTCGGTGGTGCGCGAAAAGATCCCGGTCGGCAAGACCACCTGCTCGCTGTGCTCGCGCCTGCGCCGCGGCGTGATCTATCGCGTGGCGCGCGAGCTGGGGGCCAACAAGATCGCGCTCGGCCACCATCGCGACGACGTGCTCGAGACGCTGTTCCTCAACCTGTTCTTCGGCGGCCGCATGAAGAGCATGCCGCCCAAGCTGGCCACCGACAGCGGCGAATTCGTGGTCATCCGGCCGCTGTACTACTGCACCGAAAAAGATATCGCCGCCTATGCGCGCGGCATGCAGTTCCCCATCATTCCCTGCGACCTGTGCGGCTCGCAGGAGAATCTCAAGCGGCGCACCATCAAGGACATGCTGCAGGGCTGGGAACGCGAGACGCCGGGGCGGCTGGACAACATCTTCCGCGGCGTGCAGAACGTCACGCCCTCGCACCTGGGCGACCCCGGGCTGTACGACTTCCTGGGCCTGACGCCTGGCGGGCAGGCGGATCCGGACGGCGACACCCTGTTCGACCCGCCCAACGACAAGGAAGGCTTCCTGCGCCTGGAGCGCAGCGAGGGCACGCGCATCCATTTCGTGCGCCGGCAGTGGTCGGCGGAGGCAACCGCCGTCGACGCTGCCGAGCTTGCCGCGGCCAGCGGGCGCGCGGCCGGGCAAGACTGAAGCGCTGCCGGGCGGCCGCCCGGGATGACGTAATTGTCCCTGCTCGGGTAATATTACAGATTGCCCCCGGAGCATTCATGCGCCGGAGCACCCTCTCGGATATCCCCAGAAAAAAAGGAATTCATCCATGACTTCCGCGCGTTTCCTGCCCTCGAAGAAGATCGGCCCCTTCCATCCTCCCCAGCGCACCCTGATGGGTCCTGGTCCCTCGGATGTCCCGCCGCGCGTGCTGGCTGCGATGTCGCTGCCCACCATCGGCTACCTGGACCCGGTCTTCGTCGAAATGATGGACGAACTGAAGTCGCTGCTGCGCTATGCCTTCCAGACCGACAATGCGCTGACCTTCCCGGCCTCCGGCCCAGGCTCGGTGGGCATGGAAATGGCCTTCGTCAACATGGTCGAACCCGGCGACAAGGTCATCGTGTGCCGCAATGGCGTGTTCGGCGGACGCATGATCGAGAACGTGGAGCGCTGCGGGGGCATCGCGATCGTGGTCGAGGACAGCTGGGGCACGCCCGTCGACCCGCAGAAGGTCGAGGATGCTTTCCGCAAGAATCCGGACGCCAAGGTGCTGGCCTTCGTTCACGCCGAAACCTCCACCGGCTGCGCCTCCGACGTGCCTGCGCTGACGGCCATCGCGCGTCAGTTCGGCGCGCTCAGCATCGTCGATGCCGTGACCTCGCTGGCCGGCATTCCGGTGCTGGTCGACGAATGGCAGGTCGACGCCATCTACTCGGGCAGCCAGAAATGCCTGTCGTGCACGCCCGGGCTGTCGCCGGTGTCGTTCAGCCAGCGCGTGATCGAAAACCTCAAGGCGCGCAATAAGAAGTGCCAGAGCTGGTTCATGGACCTGGATCTGGTGCTCGGCTACTGGGGCAACACCAATCGCACCTACCATCACACCGCCCCGATCAACAGCCTGTTCGCACTCCACGAGTCGCTGCTGATGGTGCGCGAGGAAGGCCTGGACGAATCCTGGGCACGCCACCGCCGCCACTACGAGGCATTCAAGGCGGGCCTGGAAGCGATGGGCCTGGAGTACCTGGTGGAGGAGAAGTACCGCCTGCCCCAGCTCAATGCCATCAAGGTGCCGGAAGGCGTGGACGAAGCCGCCGTGCGCCGCACCCTGCTGTCCGAGTTCAACCTCGAGATCGGTGCCGGACTGGGGCCATTGGCCGGCAAGATCTGGCGCTTCGGCCTGATGGGTCATTCCTCGCAGTCGAAGAACGTGATGCTGTGCCTGTCCGCGCTGGGCTCGGTGCTGATGGACATGGGCTACCCGGTCAAGGTGGGGGTGGCGGAAGCGGCCGCGCACCAGAAGTACGCCGACCTGCACGCCGCCGAAGCCCGGCGCCGTCTTACCGCGGCCGCCTGAGACGCAGGCGCGGCCAGGGTCACGACACCGCCCCGGCGAGACCGGGTGCGGTGCGCCGTGCCATCAGCGCACGGCAGTCAGCAGGAACACCGGATAGTCGCGCCCGCCCTTGGCGATCACGCTGGCGGTATCGATGGCGACCTCATGGAAGCCCGCTTCGCGCGCCATGGCGCAGATTTCCGTGCGTGCGAAGCCATGATGGAACACACCGGTATCCTCGGTATGGAAGCTGCCATCCTCGGCATCGAGATCGGCGAGCGCGATGAAGCCGCCGGGCGGCAGCATGGCGTGGAAGCGCCGCAACAGCGCTGGCAGGTCGCGGATGTGATGCAGGGTCATCGACGAGATGATGCCGTCGAATTGGCCGGCCAGCGCTGTCTGCTCCAGGTCGACCTGGCGGATGTCGACCGGACAGGCCAGGCTGGCGCGCTTGGCCTCGAGTTGCCGGTTCATCGCAGCTGACACGTCGACCGCGACGATGGCGGCAACATGGGGCGCGATACGTTCGAGCAACAGGCCGGTGCCGGAACCGAAGTCGACCACCTGCATGTCCTTGCGCAAGGCAAGCCGCTGCAGGATTGCCGCGGCAATGTGGGCGACATTGTCGACCCGGGCCGGGTCGTGCTCGTAACTGTCCGCCTTGCCGGCGAAACGATCGCTGTCCATGGGCTGCCTCGTGAATGGGCTGGCGCTGCGCCCGGCGGGCGCGGCAATACCCCTATTATCGCCGCTCGAGCACGTGCCGTGGCAGGGTCTCGATCAGGATGCGGTGCTTGACGCAAAGCGGTAATCTTGCAGATCACTGCTGGCGCGTTGCGCCACGCGGCAGCAGACTTCGACGCAGCAGGCATGGACGCAGGCACTCCCTCACAGAATCCCCCTCCACTGGCCCAGCCGCCTGCCGATCCAGGCACGCGCGGCGCGCTGGGTGCCGACCTGATCGCCGGGATCTCCATCGCCGGCCTGCTGCTGCCCGAGGCGGTCGCCTACTCGGGCATTGCCAGCCTGCCGCCCCAGGCCGGGGTGATCGCGCTGTTCGCCGGATTGCTGGCGTATGGCGTGATCGGCCGCAGCCGCTTTGCGGTGGTGTCCGCCACCTCGTCCTCGGCGGCCATCGTGGGCGCCACCACGGCCAGCCTGGCGGGCGGCGATCCCGCGCTGCGCTTACTGCTGGCCGCGGCCTTCGTGATGCTGGCCGGCGGCGTGTTCCTGTTGGCCTCGCTGGCCAAGCTGGGCAATGCCACCGACTTCATCGCCAAGCCGGTGTTGCGCGGATTCACCTTCGGCCTCGCGATCGTGATCATTCTCAAGCAGTTGCCGATCGTGCTGGGCGTCAAGGCAGGCGGCGCCAATCTTCTGGCCCTGGCCTGGCAACTGGGCGCCCAGTGGCAGGCCTGGAACCTCTACGACGTCGGGATCGGCGCCGCAGCGCTGCTGCTGCTCAAGGGCTTCGAGCGCTGGCATCGGGTGCCGGGTGCGCTGGTGGTGATCGCGCTCGGCGTCGCGCTCAACCGCCTGCTCGACCTGCAGGCGGCGCACGGCATCGAGGTGGTCGGCACCATCCAGCTCGACCGTTTGCGGCTCGCGGTTCCACAACTGTCGTCGGCGCAGTGGCAACGGCTGGCCGAAGTCAGCGTGGCGCTGGCGCTGGTGCTGTATTCCGAGACCTCGGGTTCGATCCGCAGCCTGGCGCTCAAGTACGGCGACCCGGTCAGTCCCAATCGCGACCTGTTCGCGCTGGGGCTGGGCAACGTGCTGTCTGGCCTGTTCAGCGGCATGCCCGTGGGTGCGGGCTATTCGGCCACGATCGCCAACGAGGCGGCCGGCGCGCAGTCACGTCTGGCCGGGGTGTTCGCCGCCGCAGCGGTGCTGCTGCTGATCGTGACGGTGCTGCCGTGGGTGGCGCTGACACCCGCTGCCGTGCTGGCCGCCATCGTGATCCACGCCGTGGGACACACCCTGAATCCGCGCGTGTTCCTGCCCTACTTCACCTGGCAGCGCGACCGCCTGGTGGCCATCGGTGCGGTGCTGGCCGTGTTCGCGCTGGGCGTCCTGGACGGCCTGCTGGTGGCGGTGGCAATGAGCGTGGCGCTGGCACTGCGCGGCTTCGCACAGGACAGCGTGGCCGAACTGCGCCGTCATGCCGATGGCCACGATTTCGTCGACGCGCGACGCGATCCCGACAGCCGGGCCATCCCCGGCGTGCTGGTGCTGCGCCCGGGTTCGCCGGTGTTCTTCGTGAATGCCGATCGCATTTTCGCGCACGTACGCGAACTGCGTGCCGCCAGCGGATTGGCAACCGTGGTGCTCAGCCTGGAGGAAACCCCGGACGTCGATGGCACCACCATCGAGGCGCTGGGCGGGCTGGCGCGCGACATCCATGCCGCCGGTGGCCTGCTGCTGCTGGCCAGGCTCAAGCCGCCGATCCTGGACGCGCTGGCGCGTGCCAGACTGCCCGAGCTGCCCGAGCAGGCGGTTTCCTACTTCAGTGTCGATGATGCCGTGGCGGCGGCCATGGCCGGCGCTGGCGGCCGCGCGGATCTCAAAGCCGGCAGCTGAGGCAGGAGCACGCCTGGCAGCGCACCCCGGCGCCAGCGCGCTGCCGCTCAGCTCAGCTCAGCTCAGCCCCAGCCGCTGCCACAGCGTGCTGACCAGACCGGCGCTGTTCATGGTGTAGAAGTGCAGGCCGGGCGCCCCGGCCGACAGCAGACGATCGCACAGCTGGGTGACCACATCGAGGCCGAAGGCCTTGATCGACGCGGAGTCGTCGCCGAAGCCCGCCATGGTGTTGCGGATCCAGCGCGGGATCTCGGCGCCACAGGCATCCGAGAAGCGGCACAGTTGCGAGAAGTTGTTGATCGGCATGATGCCCGGCACGATCGGCAGGTCGATGCCCAAGGCTTCGCAATCGTCCACGAAATGGAAGTAGGCGTCGGCATTGTAGAAATACTGCGTGATCGCCGAATCGGCGCCGGCGTCGACCTTGATCTGGAAGTGACGCACGGCCTCCTGGGCATTGCGCGCCTGCGGGTGCATTTCCGGATAGGCCGCGACTTCGATGAAGAAATGGTCGCCAGTCTCGGCGCGGATGAAGGCGACCAGGTCCGAGGCATAGCGGAACTCGCCGGCCGACATCATGCCCGAGGGCAGGTCGCCGCGCAGCGCCACGATGTGGCGGATACCATGCTCGCGGTAGGTGCGCAGCACCTCGCGCAGCGATTCGCGAGAGGAACCGATGCACGAGATGTGCGGCGCCGCCGCCTGGCCGTCGCGCTGGATGGCCAGCACGGTCTCCAGCGTGCGATCACGCGTGGTGCCGCCGGCGCCGTAGGTGACCGAGAAGAACTCCGGTCCCAGCTGCGCCAGCTGGCGCTGCGTGGCGGCCAGCCGCTCGACCCCTTCCGGGGTCTTGGGCGGGAAGAACTCGAAGCTGAAGATGCGGGCCTTGTCTTTCTGCGTCTGCACGGAGCGGGCTGTCAGTAGCGGTAGTGGTCGGGCTTGTAGGGGCCGTCTTTGCTGATCGACAGGTACTGGGCCTGCACCTCGGTCAGCGGGGTCAGCTTGGCACCGATCTTCTTGAGATGCAGGCGCGCCACCTTCTCGTCGAGCTTCTTGGGCAGCACGTAGAGGCCGATAGGGTACTTGCCCGGGTTGTTCCACAGCTCGATCTGCGCCATCACCTGGTTGGTGAACGACGCCGACATCACGAAGCTCGGGTGGCCGGTTCCGCAGCCCAGGTTGACCAGACGCCCTTCGGCCAGCACGATCAGGCGCTTGCCGTCGGGGAAGGTGACCATGTCGACCTGCGGCTTGACGTTGTCCCAGTGGTAGCCGCGGATCGAGGCGATCTCGATCTCGGAATCGAAGTGGCCGATGTTGCACACGATGGCGTCGTTCTTCATGTGCTGCATGTGCTGGTGGGTGATCACGCCGACATTGCCGGTGGCGGTGACAAAGATGTCGCCCAGCGGGGCCGCCTCGTCCATGGTCACCACGCGGAAGCCTTCCATCGCCGCCTGCAGCGCGCAGATCGGGTCGATCTCGGTGATCAGCACGGTGGCGCCCATGCGCGCGAGCGACTGCGCGCTGCCCTTGCCCACGTCGCCGTAGCCCGCAACCACCGCGACCTTGCCGGAGATCATCACGTCGGTGGCGCGCTTGATGCCGTCGACCAGGGATTCACGGCAACCGTAGAGATTGTCGAACTTGGACTTGGTGACCGAATCGTTGACGTTGAAGGCCGGCACCTTGAGCTGACCGTGCTTGACCATCTCCGCCAGGCGGTGCACGCCGGTGGTGGTTTCTTCCGAGATGCCGCGGATGCCGGCCAGCAGTTCGGGATACTTCTCGTGGGTGATCTGGGTCAGGTCGCCGCCGTCGTCCAGGATCATGTTGGGCTTCCAGCCGTCCGGGCCGAAGATGGTCTGCTCGATGCACCACCAGAATTCCTGCTCGCTCTCGCCCTTCCAGGCGAACACCGGAATGCCCGCGGCAGCGATGGCGGCAGCGGCCTGGTCCTGGGTGGAAAAGATGTTGCAGGAGCTCCAGCGCACTTCGGCGCCGAGCGCGACCAGGGTCTCGATCAGCACGGCGGTCTGGATCGTCATGTGCAGGCAGCCCGCGATGCGCGCGCCCTTGAGCGGGTTCTGGCCCGCGTACTCTTCGCGCAGCGCCATCAGGCCCGGCATCTCGTTCTCGGCGATGCTGATTTCCTTGCGCCCCCAGGCGGCCTGGGAAATATCGGCCACCTTGTAGTCAGGGCTGGTTTGCGGGACTGCGCTCATGCTGGAACTCCTGGATTCGTTGTGGTTTGGGTGAGCTGACCGCTCAGACGGCGCTCAGGCTGGGGCGCAGACCGAGGGTCTTGGCCTCGGAACGCAGGGCCTCGACCTTGTCGAGCGCTTCCCAGGTGAACTCCGGCTCTTCGCGCCCGAAGTGCCCGTAGGCAGCCGTCTTGTGGTAGATCGGACGCAGCAGATCAAGCGACTGGATGATGCCCTTGGGACGCAGATCGAACACCTTGCCGATCAGCTCTGCAATGGACTCGTCGGACAGCTTGCCGGTTCCAAAAGTATTCACCATCAGGCTGACCGGGCGCGCCACGCCGATGGCGTAAGCCACCTGGACTTCGCAGCGCGCGGCCAGGCCGGCACCGACCACGTTCTTGGCGACGTGGCGCATGGCGTAGGCTGCCGAACGGTCGACCTTGGACGGGTCCTTGCCGGAGAAGGCGCCGCCACCGTGATGGGCGGCCCCGCCGTAGCTGTCGACGATGATCTTGCGGCCGGTCAGGCCACAATCACCCATCGGACCGCCGATCACGAAACGGCCGGTCGGATTGATGAGGTAGCGCGTGTCCTTGAGCATTTCCGGCGCGATCACCGGCTTGACGATCTCCTCGATCACGGCCTCGGTCAGCTGGGCGTGCGAGACGTCGGGATCATGCTGGGTCGACAGCACGACGGTCTCGATGTGCGACGGCTTGCCGTCGACATAGCGCACGCTGACCTGGCTCTTGGCATCCGGGCGCAGGAACTTGATGCGGCCGTCCTTGCGCACCTCGGCCTGGCGCTGCACCAGGCGGTGCGCCAGATGGATCGGCAGCGGCATCAGTTCGGCCGTCTCGTCGCACGCGTAGCCGAACATCAGGCCCTGGTCGCCCGCACCCTGGTCGAGGTCCATGCCCTTGCCTTCATCGACGCCCTGGGCGATGTCGGGCGACTGGCGGTTGAGCGCGGTGAGCACGGCGCAGGTCTGGTAGTCGAAGCCGATTTCCGAGCTGTTGTAGCCGATCCTGCGGATCGCCTCACGCGCGATGTCGATGTAGTTGACGTGCGCGATGGTGGTGATTTCGCCGGAAATCACCACCAGTCCGGTGCTGACCAGGGTCTCGCAGGCCACCCGGGCCTTCGGGTCCTGGGCTAGAATCGCGTCCAGCACGGCGTCCGAGATCTGGTCCGCAACCTTGTCCGGATGGCCTTCGGAGACCGACTCCGAAGTGAAGAGGTAATTGCTCAAGGGCATCTCCCGAGGCGCCAATTGCGCCGGTGGCTTGGTTCACAATCTTCCAGTTTACACGTCCAAGATGAAATATTTTAGACGTGCCGCGGGTTTGAGTCGCATAAGCGAATGGCATTCATCAGACTGGCCCAGGTTTTCCTGTGGCTCTTGCAGCGTCTCCCCTACCGCCTGATCAGGGCCCTGGCCGTCCCGCTGGCCTGGCTTGCCTGGCAGTTGGCGGCCAGCCGCCGCCGCGTGACGCTGGTCAACCTGCGCATCTGCTTTCCCGAATTCGACGAGGTGCAGCGCGAACGCATCGCGCGTGCGCATTTCCGCGCCTTCCTGACCACCGTGCTGAGCCAGGGCCTGCAGTGGTTCGCCTCGCGCGAGCGGCTGTGCCGCGCGGTCCGGCTGGTCGACGTGCAGCACTGGGACGCCGTGCGCGACCAGCCGGTGATCCTGTTCTCGCCGCACTTCATGGGCCTCGACGTGGCCGGGGTGCGCATCAGTGCCGAGTTTCCGCTGATCTCCTCCTACGGCAAGCACAAGAATCCGCGCATCGACGCGATGATCTACCGCTACCGCACGCGCTTCCCGCGCGGCTTGCTGTTCTCGCGCCAGGATGGCCTGCGTCCGATCGTGCGCGCGCTCAAGCCGCCCTACGCCTTTTACTATCTGCCCGATCTCGACTTCGGGCCCAAGGATTCGCTGTTCGTGCCCTTTTTCGGCACGCCAGCCGCCACCGTGCCGGCGCTGTCGCGCCTGGCGCGTCTGTGCAAGGCGCGCGTGGTGCCGGTCATCGCGCGCGAGCGCGCCGACGGCAGCGGCTTCGAGGCGCGCTTCTATCCGGCCTGGGAGGATTTCCCGACCGGGGACCTGGCCGCCGACACGCTGCGCATGAACCGCTTCATCGAGGCACGCATCCGCGAGACCCCCGAGCAGTACCTGTGGACCCACAAGCGCTTCAAGACACGTCCGCCCGGCGAAGCGAGTGTCTACGGCGACGATACGCGCTAGCATGTCGCATGGGGATGATCACGTTCCGACACGGACTGCTTTGATGTTGCGTTTTTCCAAGATGCAGGGGCTGGGCAATGACTTCGTCGTGTTCGATGGGGTGCGCCAGCAGGTGGAACTGGCGCCGGCCGCGCTGCGTGCGCTGGCCGACCGGCGCTTCGGCGTGGGCTGCGACCAGATCCTGGTGGTGCGTCCGGCGCGCGATCCGGCCAACGACTTCGCCTACCAGATCTTCAATGGCGACGGCTCCGAAGTGGAGCATTGCGGCAATGGCGCGCGCTGCTTCGCGCGCTTCGTGGCCGAGCAGGGGCTGTCGGACAAGCGCCGGCTGCGCGTCGAGACGGTGAACCGGCTGCTGGTGCTGGAGCGCCTCGACGACGGCCGCGTCACGGTCGACATGGGGGTTCCCTCGCTCGATCCCGCCAGTCTGCCCATGGAGACCAGCGCACCGGGGCCGTTCCAGACCCTGGAGGTGGACGGACGCAGCGTCGCGCTGACCGTGGTGTCGATGGGCAACCCGCATGCGGTCCAGCGCGTCGACGATGTCGACATGGCGCCGGTCACCACCCAGGGGCCGCTGATCGAGAGCCACCCGGCCTTTCCGGCGCGCGTCAACGCGGGCTATCTGCAGGTGATCGATGCCCATGCCATCCGCCTGCGCGTCTGGGAGCGCGGCGCCGGCGAGACGCTCGCCTGCGGCACCGGCGCCTGCGCGGCCGTGGTGAGCGGCATCGAGCGCGGCTGGCTCGACTCGCCGGTGACCGTGCACACGCGCGGCGGCGTCATCCAGGTCAGCTGGCCTGGACGCGGCCAGCCGCTGCTGATGACGGGTGCGGCGGCCACCAGCTTCAACGGCCAGGTCGACCCGGCTGAACTTGCCAGGAATCTTCCATGAGTCTGCAGGCGCAGGACGTCCACGACTGGCTGAATGCCCATCCGGATTTTTTCGAACAGCACCCCGAACTGCTCGCCAGCCTGAGCCTGCCGCACCCGGACACCGGGCAGGCGGTGTCACTGGTCGAGCGCCAGATGCAGGCCCTGCGCGAACGCAACCGCGTGCTCGAAAGCCGGCTGGCCGAACTGATCCAGATCGCGCGCGACAACGACGCACTGTCCGACAAGGTGCAGGCTTTCGGCCTGCGCATGCTGGCCGAACGCAGCCCCGAGCGCGTGGTCGACGGCATCCTCGACGGACTGCGCGACGGTTTCCGCATTCCGCACGCCGCGCTGCGCGTGTGGCTGCCGGGCGTGGGCCGCGGCGCCGGACCGGAACACCAGCCGGTACTCGCGGAACTGCGCGAATTCGCCGGCGGGATGCGCGCACCGGTCTGCGGCCAGCACCCGGTCTACGAGGTCAACCGCTGGTTCGGCGAGGACGCTCCGCGCCTGCGCTCCTTCGCCCTGGCGCCGCTCGGCACACCGGCTTTCGGTCTGCTGGTGCTGGCTTCGGAAGAACCGGGCCGCTTCTATGCCGAGATGGGCACCACCTATCTCGCGCGGCTCGCCGAACTGGCCAGCGCTGCGCTGCTGGCATGCCGCGTGGCCGCGACCACGGCGGCCGACGAAGGCGCATCGACGGCCTGACATGGACCGGACCTGGCAAATCCTGGTCCCGCAGTTCCTGGCCGAGCTTGCCCATCGGCGCCGGCTGTCGCCGCTGACCGTCAGCGCCTACCAGCGCGAGCTGCAGATCCTGGCACTGGCCTTCCCGCAGGGCCCTGTGGCCGTCGACACGCCCGGGCTGCGGCGCGAACTCGCGCGCGCCCACGCCGGCGGCCTTTCCGGCCGTTCGGTGGCGCGCCGGCTGGCGGCCTGGCGCACCTTTTTCACCTGGGCTGTGCGCTGCGGCGTGCTCGCCGAACAGCCGGCGCGCGGCTTGCGCGCGCCACGCAGTCCCAGGCGCCTGCCCGGCGTGCTGGGCGTGGAAGCGGCCAGCCGGCTGGTCCAGGCGGACGCGCAGTCCAGCGCCGACGCTGACGCTGACGACCAGGCCGACGCCGGCGACATCGAGACGCTGCTGTCGCGCCAGGACGACGCGATGTTCGAACTGCTCTATTCCTCGGGCCTGCGGCTGGCCGAACTGGTGGGCCTGGATCTCGACCGCCTCGACCTCGCGCAGGGTCTGGTGACGGTGCTGGGCAAAGGCCAGCGCACGCGCACGGTGCCGGTCGGCGGCGCCGCCTGTGCGGCCCTGCAGCGCTGGCTCGGCGCGCGCGCGCTGCTGCTGCCGGCAGCCACGGAGAATGCCGTTTTCCTGGGCCGGCGTGGCCAGCGCGTGCGGCCGCGCACGGTGCAGGAGCGGCTGGCGCGCCGCGGCAGGCGCCTGGGCCTGCCGGCGCGCGTCCACCCGCACATGCTGCGCCACTCCTGCGCCTCGCACGTGCTGCAGTCCAGCGCCGACCTGCGCGCCGTGCAGGAACTTCTCGGTCACGCCAGCATCGCATCCACGCAGATCTACACCCATCTGGATTTCCAGCACCTGGCGCAGGCCTACGATGCGGCTCATCCGCGCGCACGCCGCACCGGCACCCAAGGAGAAGAAGACCATGAAATACCGCCAGCTCGGCCGCTCCGGCCTGCAGGTCAGTGAGCTCTCGATCGGTTCCTGGGTCAGCTACGGCAAGCAGGTCGATGTCGACGCCGCCGTCGAATGCATGGCTGCAGCGCGCGATGCCGGGGTCAATTTTTTCGACAACGCCGAGGTCTACGCCGCCGGGCGCTCCGAAGAGCTGATGGGCGAGGCGCTGCGCCGGCTGGGCTGGTCGCGTGACGCCTACATCGTCTCGAGCAAGTTCTTCTGGGGCCTGCACGAAGGCCCCAACCGCCACCACACGCTCAACCGCAAGTATCTGCGCAATGCCATCGAAGGCAGCCTGCGCCGCTTCGGCCTGGACTACCTGGACCTGGTGTTCTGCCATCGCCCGGATCCGCACACGCCGATCGAGGAAACGGTCTGGTCGATGCACGACATGGTCGCGCGCGGCGATGCGCTGTACTGGGGCACCTCGGAATGGCCGGCGGCCGACATCATGGCCGCCTTCGAGATCGCCGAGCGCCATCACCTGCACAAGCCGCTCATGGAGCAGCCGCAGTACAACCTGTTCCATCGCGAACGCGTCGAGATCGAATACGCACGTCTCTACGAGCACGTCGGCCTGGGCCTGACCACCTGGAGTCCGCTGGCATCCGGCCTGCTGAGCGGCAAGTACCGCGACGGCATTCCGGCCGACAGCCGTGCCAGCCTCCAGGGCTACGAATGGCTGCAGGGCGAACTGGGCGACACGGCACGGCGCCAGGCCGTCGAGCGCCTGCGTCCGCTGGCAGCGGAGGCCGGCTGCACGCTGGCGCAACTGGCGTTGGCCTGGTGCCTGTGCAATCCGCTGGTGAGCACCGTGATCACCGGCGCCAGCCGCGTGGCACAGGTGCACGAGAACATGGCGGCGGCCGACATCGCCGGGCGCATCGACGCCGCCTTCAAGGCACGCATCGAGGCGGCTCTTGCCGGCAGCTGAGGCACCGCCCTGGCGCGAGCGCATCGAGCAGGCGCTGATGGCCGGCGCCGACGTGCCAGCCTCGCGTTATCTCCAGCTGGCCACGCTCGGTCTGGATGGGGCACCGCGCAACCGCACGGTGGTGTTTCGCGGCTTCGGCCCAGCGCACGCCCTGCTGCTGCTCACCCATCGCGCCAGCGGCAAGTGCGCCGAACTGGCACACCTGCCACGCGCCGAGCTGGCGTGGTACCTGCCCTGCACGCGCGAGCAGTTCCGCCTGGCCGTGACGGCGCAGTGCCACGGCGCCGATGCGCCCGGGGAATGGCAGCAACTGCGGCGCCAGCTGTGGCGCGCGCGCGGCGCCGCCGGGCAGGCGGAATGGCTGAGCCTGCGGCCGGCACAAGCGCTGACGGAACCGGTCGACGACTTCGTGCTGGTGGGCTGCCAGGTCCACGCGGTCGATCATCTCGAACTCGCATGCGATCCCCATCGCCAGCAGGCCTGGGCCTGGCGCGATGGCCGCTGGCATTGCACCGCGCTGCGCGGTTCGCGCTGAACTACACGCGGATGTGCTGCCAGGCGCCGGAACGCCAGCGCGCGAACAGGATCACTGCCAGCAGCAGGATGTAGACCAGCGCCGCCGTCCAGCCGCCGGCGGCGCCCCAGCCCAGCTGGGGCAGGAAGGCGACATAGCCGTGGCCGGGCGCGAAGGACAGGGCGTGGGTCAGCGGCATGAACACCAGCCAGCTCGCCAGCAGCAGGTACAGCGTGGGCCAGCGCACATCGCCGGCACCGCGCAGGCAGAAGGCGCTACATAGATTGACCGCATCGAACAGCTGGTAGGCGGCGGCGATCCACAGCAGGCGTTCCGCCAGCTGCAGCGTGACGCGCGCCTGCGGCATGTCGGGCGCCAGGAAGAAGGCCAGCAGGGGATGGCCGGCCAGCGCGAACAGCACGCCCAGGCCTCCCATGTAGAGCACGCCGAGGCCGATGATGCGTGTGCCCAGGCGCATCGCCCAGGCCGGCTCGCCAGCGCCGATCGACTGGCCGACCAGGGTGGTGCCGGCCAGGCCAATGCCGATGGCGGGCAGGTAGGCGACCGAAGTCAGCATCATCACCAGCTGGGTGGCAGCGCCATCGACCACGCCCAGACTGGCCATCATCATCTGGAACAGCGCGAAGCCGGTGACGTCGACGGCCGGGAACAGGCCGGTGGGAACGCCGATGGCAAACACGCGCCGCAGATCGGCCAGATGCGGCCGCCACAGCCGGCGTGCCGCCTGCGCGCCGGCGGGATTGGCGAACAGGAAGGCGGCGAAGCCCAGCGCGGCACCGATGCCCTGCGCGGCCGAGGTGGCCATCGCCGAGCCGGCAATGCCCAGCCCCATGCCGCGGATCAGCACGGCATTCAGCACCGCGTTGGCGAGCGCGGTGAGCACCATGATCGCGAGCGTGATGCGCGGACGCCCGATGCCGTTGTAGAAGCTCGAGAACACGAACAGCAGCACCGCCAGCACACCGCCGTGCAGGCGCGGCCCCCAGAAGGCCAGCGCGTCACGCGCGATGGCAGGCTCGAGCGCGAACGGCGCGAGCAGCGCAGGACCGAGGTCGCCGATCCACCACAGCAGGGGCAGGCTGGCGAGCGAGGCCCAGATCGCCGCCCAGGTGAAACGCGTCGCCGCCGCGGCATCGCCTGCGCCCCAGGCCTGAGCGACCAGGGTCTGCGCACCCATGCCGATGCCACCGAACAGCAGGATGAACACCATCACCAGGAAGTAGACCGCGCCGATGGCGGCGGTCGCCGTGGTCGAGAGATGCGACACGAACCAGGTGTCGGTGAGGTTGAGGACCACCTGGACGGCAGCATTGAGAAACATCGGCCAGGCCAGCGCCAGCACGGCGCCGAGGTCGACGTGGCGATGTCCGTGCGCGTCGACGCGCAGCGCCGGCAACTGGCGCCGGGGACTGCCGTCAGGGCCTGCCGGCGCAGCCGAACGATCGTGTGGCGCGGCGCTGCCGTCGGCTGGCGGCGCGCTCAGGCCGGCCCCCGGCGCCACCACGCAGCCAGCGCGCGCGGATACTCCGGCGCCAGCAGGCACAAGGCCACCAGGAACAGCGCTGTGGCCGCGGCGCAGACCAGGAACACGTCGCCGATGCCGGCGTGCTGCTGGAACAGCGCCATCGCCAGCAGCGCCGACAGCACCATGGCCAGCGCATTGAGCACGTTGTTGGCGGCGATGATGCGCGAGATCTGACGGTGGTCGGCACGCGACTGGATCAGCGCATACAGGGGCACGATGTAGAGGCCGCAGAACACGCCCATGGCGACCAGCACCGCCAGCACGCGGCCGCCGCCCGCATGCAGGAAGTCGGCGACATCGCGCAGGCCGCCGCCCGAGGCAGCGGTGCCGCCGGCGATGGCCGCCAGCGCGAAGGCCAGCAGGGTCATGCCGGCCAGTCCGAAGGGGACCAGCCCCAGGTTCAGGCCGCGGCGCGACAGACGCTCGCACAGCAGCGAGCCCACCCCGACGCCGCAGGACAGCGCGGTCAGCAGCAGCGTTGCGACGGTTTCGTCGGCATCCAGCACCTCGCGCGTGAAAGAGGGAAACTGGGTAAGGAAGGTGGCGCCATAGAACCAGAACCAGGAATTGGCGAGCAGGGCCAGCAGCATGGTGCGGTCGCGTGCGGCCAGCTGCAGGTTGCGCCAGGTCTCGGAAAAGGGATTGCGATTGAGGCGCAGGTCAGGGTCGGCGCCGGGAGCGCGCGGAATCCAGCGTGAGGCCAGCCAGCCGGCCACGGCGATGCCCACGGTGGCGAGGCTCACCGGCAGCACGCCGATGGTGCGCGAGGCCACCAGACCGCCGCCCAGCAGGGTGCCGGCGAGGATCGCCACGAAGGTGCCCATCTCGACCAGGCCGTTGCCGCCGACCAGTTCCTCGCGCGCCAGGTGCTGCGGCATCAGTGCGTACTTGGCCGGACCGAAGATGGCACTGTGGCAGCCCAGCAGGAACAGCGCGATGAACAGCAGCGCCGGCCGCGCCAGGCCGAAGCCGGCCGCACCGAGCAGCATGATCAGCACTTCGAGCAGCTTGACCAGCTGCATCAGTCGCGCCTTGTCGAACTTGTCGGCCCACTGGCCGGCGCTGGCCGACAGGAAAGCAAAAGGCAGGATGAACACGGCCGCCGCCAGATTGACCAGGATCGGCCCGCGCAGCCCGAACAGTTCGCCGCCACGATAGGCGAGCATGATCACCATCGCGTTCTTGAACACGTTGTCGTTGAGTGCCCCGAGGAACTGGGTCACGAAAAAGGGCAGAAAGCGGCGGCGCGCCAGCAGCGCGAACTGGTTGGGAGTCGAGGACATGGGCGCCAGTATAGGGCCTTTGCCGGCAGGGTCCGGCGCGCGTCCGCCGGCCGCCGGTCAACCGAAGCCGGCAAACGCGCGTTTGAGGGAACACGGCCGCAGCAGTCCGCGGCCTTCCGACAAGGAGCCCAGAACATGAACCAAGTCCCCCGTCTCATCGCCGGCCTGCTCACCGGCAGCCTGCTGCTCGGCGCCGCTGCGGCGCGCGCCGACCAGGGTGATGCGCTGTTCGGTGCCGTGCTTGGCGCCGCCACCGGTGCCCTGGTGGGCGGACAGCTCGGCGGCCACGATGCCGCCCTGGTGGGCGGCGCCGTGGGCGCTGCGGCTGGCGTCGCGATCGCCGACCAGCGTCGCGTGCACCGCGGCTACCGTGGCGAAACGGTTGCTTACTATGGCGCGCCCGCACCGGCGTATGTGCAGCCCGCACCGATGTATGTCCAGCCGGTGCCGGTCTATGCGCCGCCGCCAGTGTATGTCCAGCCGGCGCCGGCCTATGTTCAGCAGCTGCCGGTGTACGCGCCGCAGCGCGGCTATCTGCCGGCCGGGTATGGCTGGAATGGCGAGGCCTGGCGCGAGCACGAGTGGCGCGAACATCAGATGCGCGAGCACCGCGAACACGAGTGGCACGAACACCACGAGCACGAGTGGCGTTGAGTCTGACGGGGGCGCCTGACCAGCGCTACCCGCCACACCCGGGCCGACGGCCTCGTGGCCGCCGCAGGCTCAAACCGGCACCAGCGTGATGCGCCGATAGTCCTTCTTGCCCTTCTGCAACACGCAGCAGGTGCCGGCATGCAGCATCAGGCCCTTGTCTTCCACCTTGGCACCGTCCAGACGGATGCCACCGGCCTGGATCAGGCGCAGCGCCTCCGAGGTGCTGGCCGTCAGGCCTGAGGCGCGCAGCAGCTGCGCGATCGGCAGGCCCTCGGCCGGCGCGTTCAGGGTCAGTTCCGGGATGTCGTCCGGAATGGCGTTGCCGCGGAAGCGCGCCTCGAAATCCTCCAGCGCCCAGCGTGCCGCCTCGGCACCATGGAAGCGGCCCACGAGTTCCTGTCCGAGCAGCACCTTGATGTCGCGCGGATTGCGTCCGGCATCGACTTCGCGCCGCCAGCGCAGCAGGGTCTCCAGCGGCTCGAAGGACAGCAGCTCCAGGTAGCGCCACATCAGCACATCCGAGACCGACATCAGCTTGCCGAACATGTCGCGCGGCGGCTCGGTGATGCCGATGTAGTTGCCTTTGGACTTGCTCATCTTCTGCACGCCGTCCAGGCCTTCCAGCAGCGGCATGGTCAGGATCGCCTGCGGCCGCTGGCCGGCCTGCTTCTGCAGCTCGCGCCCCATCAGCAGGTTGAACTTCTGGTCGGTGCCACCGAGTTCGAGGTCGGCGCGCAGCGCCACCGAGTCGTAGCCCTGCACCAGCGGGTAGAGGAACTCGTGGATGGCGATCGGCAGCCCGGACTTGTAGCGTTTGGCAAAGTCGTCGCGCTCCAGCATGCGCGCCACGGTGTGCGATGCGGCCAGACGGATCATGTCCGCGGAGCTCATGGCCCCCATCCAGGTGGAGTTGAACGCGACCTCGGTCCGCGCCGGATCGAGGATCTTGAACACCTGTTCGCGGTAGGTGTCCGCGTTGGCGGCAATCTGTTCCGGGGTCAAGGGCGGGCGCGTGTCATTGCGGCCGGTCGGATCGCCGATCAGGCCGGTGAAATCGCCGATCAGGAAGATCACCTGGTGCCCGAGCTGCTGCAGCGTGCGCAGCTTGTTCATCAGCACGGTGTGGCCGAGATGGAGGTCCGGCGCGGTCGGATCGAAGCCGGCCTTGACGCGCAGTGGCCGCCCTTCACGCAGGCGCGCGGCGAATTCCTCCTCGGGCAGCAGCTCTTCGCAGCCGCGCTTGATTTCGGCGAGATTGTCGAGTTTCATGTCCTGTCTTCCGGAAGGTGCCGTGGGCGCCTGCCGTCCTGGCACGGCCGATCAGGCATGCCAGGGCGTTCTGTTATCCTCTCGGCGTGGGTGCAGGCCGCCACGATGGTGTTGCCAGCGAGAATGACAGGCAGGAGCCAAATGAAACACGCGAGTCTAGCGCAAATGCCGGCAATCGGCCTGATGTCGGGCACCAGCCTGGACGGGATCGACGGCGTGCTGGTGAGCTTCCACCAGGACCACATGCGCGCACTGGCCAGCGCCACGCTGGCCATACCCGGCCCGCTGCGCCAGGAACTGCTGGCCCTGAACCAGGTGGGTCCTGACGAGCTGCGCCGGGCCGCGCTGGCCGGCAACCATCTCGCCAGGCTCTATGCGCAGATCGTGCATACGCTGCTGGAAACCGCAGGGCTTGCCGCTGCCGAGGTCGGCGTGATCGGCTGCCATGGCCAGACGGTGCGCCACCAGCCTCAGGAAGGCTACACGCTGCAACTGGTGAACGCGGCGCTGCTGGCCGAGCTGACCGGCATCACCACGGTGGCCGATTTCCGCTCGCGCGATGTCGCTGCCGGCGGCGAAGGCGCACCGCTGGTGCCGGCCTTCCACCAGGCGGCCTTCTCCGACCCGGCGATCCCGCGCGCCGTGGTCAATATCGGCGGCTTTGCCAACATCACGCTGCTGGCACCCGGACAGGCGCCACAAGGCTGCGACTGCGGACCCGGCAACGCGCTGCTCGACGGCTGGATGTGGAAGCACCGGGGCGAACTGTTCGACCGCAATGGCCAATGGGCGGCTTCCGGCGTATTGCTGGAGGACCTGCTGGACGAATTCCTGGCCCACCCTTTTTTCAGGCGCCCTCCGCCGCGCAGCACCGGACGCGAGGAGTTCAATCTGGATTGGGTGCAGTCGCGCAAAGGCATTGCCGGACGCGAGCCCGAGGACGTGCAGCGCACGCTGCTGGAACTCACGGCCACCGCCGTGGCGATGGCCGTGCGCGACCAGGTGCCGGCGGTGCGCGAGGTCTACCTGTGCGGCGGCGGCGCGCGCAACCGCATGCTGTTCAAGCGCATCGCACGCCTGCTGCAGCCGCTTCCCGTGGCCACCACGCGCGACCTTGGCATGCCGGAAGATCAGGTCGAGGCTTTCGCCTTTGCCTGGCTGGCGCGTCAGGCCTTGCTGGGACGGCCGGGCAATGTGCCCGGCGTGACCGGTGCCGCCGGCGCGCGCGTGCTGGGCGCGATCTACGCGGCCTGAACACTCACACCGAGAACGAGGATCCGCAGCCGCAGGTGGACGAGGCGTTGGGATTGCGGATCACGAACTGCGCACCCTCCAGCCCTTCGGTATAGTCGATCTCGGCGCCGACCAGGTACTGGAAGCTCATCGGATCGATCAGCAGCTGCACGCCGTTCTTGTCGAGCACCGTGTCATCCTCGGCGACGGCTTCATCGAAGGTGAAGCCGTACTGGAAGCCGGAGCAGCCGCCGCCGGACACGAACACGCGCAGCT